>DASTBX010000158.1:0-28419 GCA_035711645.1 Gaiellaceae bacterium | reverse complement strand
TCCTGGAGCGCCTTGTGGAGCAGGTGCGTGGCCGTGTGGTTCGCCATCGTCGGGAAGCGGATGCGCCAGGGCACCGCCGCCTTCACGCGGTCGCCGGCGGCGAAGCCCTCCCCCGAGAAGAGCAGCGCCTGGTCGTCTCCGAGCCGGAAGGCCGACACGAGCTCGGCGCGGGCGCCGTCCTTCTCGATCCAGCCGTGGTCGCTCACCTGCCCGCCGCCCTCCGGGTAGAAGGGCGACTCGCGGAGCTTCGCCAGGAAGAGCCCGTCCTCCAGCTCCTCGAGCGCGCCCAGCTGCGTCAGCACCTCGGTGCGCTCGTAGCCGACGAACTCCGTGCGGAAGCCGGCCTCGGCGGCGAACGCCGCCGCGCGCTGCGCCTCGGCGCGGCCGCCGCCCGAGCGGGAGATTTCCCGGTGGCGGGCCATCTCCTCGCGGAAGCCGTCCACGTCGACCGCCTGGCCGCGCTCGGCGGCCAGCTCGACCGTCAGCTCGATGGGGAAGCCGTAGGTGGCGGCGAGCCGGAACGCGTCCGCGGCGCTGATCTCGGGCCTGCCGCCGAGCGCCTCGAACTCCCGCAGGCCGCGCTCGAGCGTCTCGCCGAAGCGCTCCTCCTCGGCACGGACGACACGGGCGATCTCGTCGGCGTGCTCGACGACCTCCGGGTACCACGGCCCGACTTGCTCAACGACGACCGCGGGCAGCCGGTAGACGCCCTCGAGCCCGATCCGGCGGGCGTGCTGCACCGCCCGGCGGATGAGGCGCCGCAGGACGTAGCCGCGACCCTCGTTGGACGGCGTCACGCCCTCTGCGACGAGGAACGTCAGCCCGCGCCCGTGGTCGCTCAGCACGCGGTGCGCCTTCGTCGCCTCCGGCGAGGAGCCGTAGGCGACGCCCGACTCGCGCTCGATCCAGTCCATGATCAGCTGGAAGCCGTCCGTGTCGAAGATCGAGTCGGCCTCCTGGAGGAGCATCGCGCCGCGCTCGAGGCCCATGCCCGTGTCGATGTTCTGCTTCGGCAGCGGCGTCACCGTCCCGTCGGCGCGGAGGTCGAACTCCATGAAGACGAGGTTCCAGAACTCGATGAACCGATCACAGCGCTCGCAGTTGGGCCCGCAGTCGGGCTCGCCGCACCCGTGCTCCTCGCCGCGGTCGTAGTGCAGCTCCGAGCACGGCCCGCACGGCCCCGTCTCGCCGGCGGGGCCCCAGAAGTTCTCCGCGCGCGGGAACGCGACGATGCGATCGCGAGGGAGCCCGGTGCGGAGCCAGGCCTCCACCGCAACCTCGTCCTCCCCGAGGCCGAGCTCGGGATCGCCGGCGAAGACGGAGGCCCACAGGCGCCCCGGCTCGAGCTGCATGTGCCCCGTCACGAACTCCCAGGCGTAGTCGACGGCGCCGTCCTTGAAGTAGTCGCCGAACGAGAAGTTGCCGAGCATCTCGAACATGGAGGCGTGCCGCGCCGTGAGCCCCACCTCGTCGAGGTCGGTGTCCTTGCCACCGGCCCGAAGGACCTTCTGGACGGTCGTGAAGCGCGGCGCCGGCGGCTGCTTGGCGCCCGAGAAGTAGGGCTTCAGCGGCTGCATCCCGGCCGAGATGAAGAGCGTCGACTGATCCTCGGGCGGCGGGATCAGCGGCCACGACGGGAACCGCCGGTGGTCGCGCTCCTCGAAGAAGGAGAGGAACCCCTCCCGCAGCTCGGGGGACGTGCGCATGCCGTCGATTCTAGAAGCGATGCAGCGCTCGCCCGGGCCGGGGTACTAGAGGTTGCGCCCGGTCGCGATCTCCTCGCGGACCTTCTCCAGCGAGCGCCGGATCAGCCGCGATACGTGCATCTGCGAGATGCCGACCTGCTGGGCGATCTGCGACTGCGTCAGCCCCTCCCAGAAGCGAAGGTGGATGATGCGACGCTCGCGCTCGTCGAGCGCCTTCAGCCCCGGAGCGAGAATGGCGCGGTCCTCGCTCACCTCGTACTCGTGCTCGAGCTGGCCGAGCGATTCGAGCGGGTCGAGATCCGAGTCGTCCCCGTGCCCGGCCGGCGCCGAGAGGGAGACGGTCGTGTACGCCTGGCCGGACTCGAGCGCCTCGAGAACCTGCTCCTCGTCGACGCCGGCCGCCTTCGCCAGCTCCGCGATGGTGGGCGAGCGCTCGAGCTGGACCGTGAGCTGCTCGAGCAGCTGGGAGAGGCGGACGTTGAGCTCCTGGAGCCCGCGCGGCACCCGGACCGACCAGCCCTTGTCGCGGAAGTGGCGCTTGATCTCGCCGATGATGTTCGGCGTCGCGTAGGTCGTCAGCTCGACGCCGCGGTCGACGTCGAAGCGGTCGATCGCCTTGATGAGGCCGATGCAGCCCACCTGCACGAGGTCCTCCAGCTGCTCGCCCCGGTTCGCGTAGCGGCGGGCGAGCGAGCGGACGAGCGGCAGGTACTGCTCGATGAGGCGCTCGCGCGCCTCGAGGTCGCCCCGGTCGTGGTAGCGGCGGAGGAGGTCGCGGTCGCTGCGGGAGGCGCTCTCCGTCATGCGTCCTCCCGGTCGGCCTCGGCGCCCGCCGTCCGCACGCGCTTCCGGAGGAGGAGCCAGTGGCGCCCTTCGGCCTCCTCGAGCACGACGTCCTCGACGAGCGTCTCGAGCAGGCGCCGCAGCGAGACGCCGTCGTCCGGCTCGCGCTCCAGATCGGTCCGGATCGTGTCCGGGTCGACCGGCCCGAGGACGATGCCGACCGAGCCCGGCTGGACGAGGAGACGCACGGTCGCCTCGGGCCCGACGACGTAGCCGTCCCGCTCGAGCACGCTCACGAGTGCGAGCTGCAGGTCCTCGAGGTGCTCGTACGAGAGGTCGAGCCTGGCCGCCAGGCCGCCGACCACGAGCCGCGCCACGCCGTGGTACGGCTCGGCGTGGGGGATGGAGAGCGAGATGGCGTCAGGTGCCACCGGCGCCGCCCTCACGTCTCAGCTCGTCCGCGATCTCCTGCTCGCGCCGGGCGGCCGCGTCGCGCCCCGCCTCGTACGCGCCCCGCGGGTTCTTCCGCACGCGCAGGGAGGCGAGGCCGTGGGCGATTCCCGCCGCGACCCCGGAGATCTTCTGGACGGGCCGCGTGATGGCGAGCGTCACCGCCCGGACGGCTGTGTCCACGCTGTCGGCGACGTCGACCGCGCTGTCCGTCATCCGGTCGACCTTGTCGAGCTGCATGTTCACACGCTCCATCGTCCCTGCGGCCTGGTTGATCACCGGGAGAACCTCCCTCTCCAGTCCCTGAAGAAACGACGAAACCCGTCCTACGGTTCCGCCCAGGCGGACGAGGAGGTACGAGAGGGCCAGCGCGACCAGCACCAAGAACACGCTGAGCGCGATCCAGAGGCCGTCGATCGCCTCGATCTCCGCGAGCGGCATGGCGGCGATTCTACTCAGGACGCCGCGGCGATCAGCCCGGCTCCGACCACGGCGTCGTCCTCGTAGAGCACGGCCGCCTGTCCGGGAGCGACGCCGTAGACGGGCTCGTCGAGCAGCAGGGCGAAGCCGCGGGCGGACTGCTCGACCCGGGCCGGGGTCGCGGGCGAGCGGTAGCGGAGCTTGGCGTCGGCGCGGGCGACGGGGACGAAGAGGCGCCCGGCGCGGATGCGGACCGTCCGCCGGGCGAGCGCCGCCCGGGGGCCGACGACGACCGCGTTCGTCCGCGGCTCCGTCCGGAGGGCGTAGACCGGCTCCCCCGCACTGACGCCGAGGCCGCGCCGCTGCCCCGGCGTGTACCGCCAGAAGCCGCCGTGCCGCCCGAGCACCCGGCCGCGCTCGTCGACGACCGGCCCCGGCCGCTCCTCGAGGCCGTGCCGGGCCAGGAAGTCGCGGTAGTCCCCGCCGGCGAGGAAGCACGCCTCCTGGCTCTCGGCGCGGCCGGACGCCGCGAGGCCGGCGGCCCGCGCCTGCGTGCGCGTCTCCTCCTTCGTCTGCAACCCGAGCGGAAACCAGAGCCGCTCCAGCGAGCGCGGGTCGAGCCGGGCGAGCATGTAGGACTGGTCCTTCGCCGCGTCCGCCGCGCGGGCGAGTAGCAGGCGGCCCCTGTGCTCTCTGATCCTCGCGTAGTGGCCGGTCGCGAGGCGGGCGGCGCCGACCCGGCGCGCGAAGCCGAAGAAGGCCGCGAAGCGGAACGCGCCGTTGCAGCGGACGCACGGGTTGGGCGTCTCGCCCCTCGCGTAGCCCGCGACGAACGGTGCCACGACCGCGCGCCGGAAGCGCTCGCGGAGGTCGAGGGTCACGTGCGGGACCCCGAGTGCGTGGCAGGTGGCGCGCGCCGCCGCGACCGCCGCCGGGGAGCAGCAGGCGCGCTCGGCGTCGGGCCCGGCGGGATCGGTCCAGAGGCGAAGCGTGAGGCCGACGGGCTCGTAGCCGGCATCGCGCGCCCGCAGGAGAGCGACGGCGCTGTCGACTCCTCCGCTCATGGCGACCGCGACGCGCCTCGGGTGCGGCCGCGCACGCACCGCCGGCCCGAGCGCCTCGTGGAGGGCGTCCAGCGCGAGCGGCTCGCCCGGGACGGCGGCCGCCTCGAGCAGCGTGAGACCCCTCACCGCCCGGCAGAGCCCGGAGGCGCCGGGGCCGTCGCCGCGCGCTCCGGCGATCCGCCCGCGCTCGACGTCCACAGCGACCCAGGCGAGGTCGCCCTCGTGCGAGGCGTTCCCGATCAGCTCAGCCGTCAGCATCGAGAAAAAAGTAGTGCTCCACTCCGCCGATGAAGCGCCGTGCGTGAGGAACCTGGACGTGCCAGGTGGGTGCCCTACCGGCCCGAAGGCCGGACGCGGGCTCCCTCTCGGTAGATGTTGGTTCTACATATGCGCACGGCGCCACGCACGAAGTCGAGCACCGACAGGCACTCTAGCGGAGGGCCGGCATCCCCTACCCCTCCGCGAAGGTCCAGCGCACCACGTCCTCGCCTGCGACGCCGAGCTCTTGCGCGAGCGCCGGCGTGAGGTCGAAGGTGCGCCCCTCCCCGACGGGTCCGGAGGCGATCACCTCGCCCTCCACGCGTGTGCCCGCCCGCTCGAGGATCAGCATGGCGCCGCACGGGAGGACGGGGTGGGCGATGCCAACGGTCGCCGAGTCGACCGTGACGCCGCAGCCGGTCGCGTCGCTCCCGAGCGCGAGCACGCCGACCCGGGCCTCCTGCCACACGACCGCGGCCGGGGGAGACGGCTCGGCCTCCTCCCCGTCCATGCGGGTGAGCGCGATCGCGCCGAGCGCGCCGACGAGCGCGACGCCGGCGAGCGCGGCCTGCCGCCGCGCGAGTCCGGCCCGCATCAGCCGGCGTGCTCGAGGAGCTCGCCGAACGACTCGCGCACGAGCCCGTCGAACTCGGTCGGCAGGAACCCGTCCGGCGTCGCGAACTGGCGCAGGTGGACGAAGAGGTACGACCACTCCTCGTACCGCCCCGGATCGCGCTGCTGCTCGTCGCGCGCCCGCCGTTCGAGATCCCAGAGGTTCCACCGGCGCGGCGCGGCCGTCACCCGGGTGCGGAGGTCGACGACGCCGGACCGCGCTGCCGGCGGCACGGGCATCGGCTCGGACGGCGGCGGCGCGGGCTCCGGCTCGGGAGTGGGGACGGGACGAAGCGGAGGACGCTGCGGCGGGGGCGCCGGCTCGGGTGCCGGCGGCCGCGGAGGCGGCTCGGGGGCGAGCGGCTCGTTCGAGGCGGCCGGCTCGACCGTGGGCGGCACCGGCGACGAGAAGGCGGGCGGCGCGGGCGCCGGCGGCTGCGCGGGCTCGGCCGCAACGGGGGCGGGTTCCTCGGCCAGCGGAGGCTCCTCGCCCGCGGGACGCGAAACCTCCTGGCGCCACGAGAGCCATTCCACCGCCCAGGCCACACCCAACGCGAGTGCCATGACGACGATCACCACGAGCGGCCGCACCTCGGCGAGCCAGAGGGCGAGCGCAACGGTGAGGAGGAAGCCCGCGAGTGCGAGAAGGCGGAAGATCGATCGCCTGTCAGGCACGCTCCGGCGCCCGCATCTCGTCTACGAGGCGCCCGGGCGCTCGTCCTCGTCCGCGCGATCCGGCTCGGGCTCCTGGTCCGACGCGCCGTCCCCCAGCCCGGCGGCCCTGCGCAACTCCGACGCCGGGGGCTCCGGGAACGCCGCCGAGGGCGGCGGCGTCGCCTCCGCGAGCGACTCGGGACCGGCGTCCGACTCGGCGGCCAGGGGCGGCGGCTCTTCGGCGGCCGGAGGCGGCTCGGCCGCCGGTCGCGGGGCGCTCGCGGGCCCGGAGGTCTGCGGCCCTCGCTGCGCCTCGACGGTGGCCTCGGCGGCGCGGACGATCGCGTCGACGGCCTCGTGGACGGCCGGGTCGCCGTGGCCCGCGGCGGAGAGGAGCTGCTCCGCCCCCATGCGCGCCCGCTGGACGATGACGTCGGCCTGCGCGCGCGCCCACTCGAGCGTCTGCTCGACCTCGGCCCGGGCCGCGTTCGTCAGCTCGGTCGCCTGGTGGCGCGCCTGCTCGGTGAGCCGGTTGCCCCGCGACTCCGCCTCGCGCAGCTCGGCGGTCGAGTCGCGGTTCGCCTTGGTCAGGATCTCGCGCGCCTCCTTGCGGGAGGCGCTCAGGATCTCCGTCCGCTGGCGCTCCGTCTCCTGGCGGATGCGCGCGACCTCGGCCTCCTGCTGATGGAGCTCCATCTGCTTCTCGCGGATCTCCTGCTCGGCGCGGCCCACCTGCTTGGCGGCCGCGTCCTGCGCGTCGCGCTCGATCGTGTCGGCGAACTCGGCGGCGGCGCGGACGAGGTGGAGCGCGTCCATGCGCACGGCGTGGCCGGAGGGCTCGGCGATGGCGCTCTTGGGCGCCGCCTGGAGCACGCGGAGGTTCGCCTGGAGAGAGGTGACGTGCCGGCGGAAGGCGTCGAACGCCTCCTGCACCTTGGCGCGGTCGTACCCGTCGGTCGCCGCCGGCAGGTCTTCGAGCCTCGGCAGCGGGGTCAGCCCCGGCTGGGCCCGACCTGGTTCCTGAGTGGACATGTTCGCTACGCCTCCCCTCCGCGTTACGGCCGCGGGATCGACACAAGTATGCCTTCCCTCATCGGCTGGACCCCCGGGGCTCCTTAGCGCGGCTCGACACGGAGCTCGATTCCGAGCTCCTCGAGCTGCTCCCGCGGCACGTCCGAGGGGGCGCCGCTCATGGGGTCGACGCCCGCCTGGTTCTTCGGAAAGGCGATGACGTCGCGGAGGTTCGGCTCTCCGGCGAGCAGCATGATCGTGCGATCCATGCCCGGCGCGAAGCCACCGTGCGGCGGCGCGCCCATCGCGAGGGCGTCGAGCAGGAAGCCGAAGCGCGAGCGCTGCTCCTCGGCCGAGATGCGGAGGACGTCGAACACCTTGGCCTGGAGCTCCGGCCCGTGGATCCGGATCGACCCGCTCCCGAGCTCGACGCCGTTCACGACGAGGTCGTACGCCTGCGCGATCGCCGCGCCCGGGTCGTCGTCGAGCAGGGCCTCCGACTCCGGCGTCGGGGCGGTGAACGGATGGTGGTTCGCCTTCCAGGCGCCCTCGTCCTCGTCCCAGTCGAACATCGGGAAGTCGACGATCCAGACGGGACGCCAGAGCGTCTCGTCGACGAGGCCGAGCTGCCGGCCGAGTTGCAGGCGCAGGTTCCCGAGCACGCGCTCGACGACGGCAGGCCGGTCGGCGCCGAAGAGCACGGTCGTGCCGGGCTCCGACCGGAAGTGCGCCAGCTCGTCCTCCGAGAGGAACTTCGCGATCGGCGACCGGACCTCTCCGTCCTCCGCGAAGACCAGGTAGGCGAGCCCCTTTCCTCCCCACTCCTTCGCGAGGGCCTCGAGGCGCTCGAGCTCCGCCCGCGAGAAGGCCTGCGGGGCGCGCAGGAAGCGGACGCAGTCCGCGTTCGCGAAGACGCCGAACTGCGAGCCGCGCGTCGCCTCCGACGCGTCCTCGATCTCGAGGCCGAGGCGCAGGTCGGGCTTGTCCGTTCCGTAACGGCGCATCGCCTCGGCGAAGGTCAGGCGCGGGAAGGGCGACTCGAGCTCGACGCCGATGCACTCGCGCCACACGGCTCCAAAGACGGTCTCCATGAGGCCGAAGATCTCCTCGCGGTCGGGGAACGCCGTCTCGAGGTCGAGCTGCGTGATCTCCTGGACGCGGTCGGCGCGGAGGTCCTCGTCGCGGAAGCAGCGGGCGATCTGGTAGTAGCGCTCGAAGCCCGAGATGACGAGCAGCTGCTTGTAGATCTGCGGCGACTGCGGCAGCGCGAAGAAACGCCCCGGCTGCAGGCGGGTCGGGACGAGGAAGTCCCGAGCGCCCTCGGGCGTGGGCTTCGCCATGATCGGGGTCTCGATCTCGACGAACCCCGCGGCGTCCATCTCCCGCCGGATGACGGAGATCATCTGCGCGCGCATCCGGATGTTGCGCTGCAGCCGCCCCCGGCGCAGGTCGAGCCACCGGTAGCGGATCCGGAGCGTCTCGTCCACCCCCTCCTCGTCGAGCTGGAAGGGAAGCGGCGGGCAGCTCGAGAGGATCTCGAGCCGGTCGACCTGGAGCTCCACCTCGCCGGTCGGAAGCTCGGGATTCACGTTCTCCGGCGCCCGGCGGACGACCTCGCCTTCGGCGCGGAGCACGAATTCGTTGCGGACGGCGTGCGCGACCCGGTGCGCGTCTGGCGCGCGCTCCGGGTTGACGACGACCTGACAGATCCCGCTCGAGTCGCGGAGGTCGACGAACACGAGCCCGCCGTGGTCCCGCCGGGCGTCGGCCCAGCCGGCCAGCGCGAGCCGCTCGCCGACGTGGTCGGTGCGCACCTCGCCGCACATGAGGTCCCGCCACGTCACGGCAATTGCTCCTCTTGCGACACATCCTGCGCGCCACGCGCACGCTTTTCGGCGTTAGGCTCGGAAGCGGGTGGTGGGCCGGGGTGCCCCAAGAGGAAGGAGGCGATCTCGGCGGCGGGAAACTCGTCTCCGACCTCGGCGCCGCCGGAGCGAACGGACGCTCGCTCGCCGATGACCCGTACGACCCGCTCCGCTCTCGACCTTCCGGCCTGAGTCATCTGGCCCTTCAGCGAGCGACCGGCGTAGTCGACGTCGCATCGGAGCCCGGCCCTTCGTAGCTCGGCGACCTGCGCGAGGACGCGCGGGCGGTCGGCCTGCTCGTCGCAAACGACGAAGACGTCGAGGCCGCGCTCCTTGGGCTCGCGGTCACTCGACATGCTCACCCGCTCGACGCCCGCCGCCCAGCCGACCCCGGGGGTCGGGGCGCCGCCGATCTCCTCGATCAGGTAGTCGTAGCGGCCGCCGGCACAGATCGACGCCTGCGCCGAGCCGAGATCGTCGTTCACGAACTCGAAGACCGTGCGCGTGTAGTAGTCGAGCCCGCGGACGAGCGTCGGGACGAGCTCGTACTCGATGCCGTAGGCCTCGAGCTGGCCGCGGACGGCGGCGAAGTGCTCGCGGCACGCGCCGCACAGGGAATCCCCGATCGTGGGCGCTCCGGCGAGCACCCGCCGCATGTCCTCGCTGATGGTGTCGAACACGCGCAGGGGGCTGACGTCCGCCCGCGTGCGCGTCTCGTCGTCGAGGTCGGCGCGGCGCTCGGCGAGGAACGCCCGCAGCCGCTCGACGTACGCCGGCCGGCACTCCCGGTCGCCGATCGAGTTGAGCTCCAGGCGCGTGTGGTGGACGGCCGCGCGGCGCTCGATCTCCGTGAAGAGCTGGATCAGCTCGGCGTCGAGGGCCGGGTCGTCGGAGCCCATGGCCTCGAAGCCAATCTGCCAGAACTCCCTGTAGCGGCCCTTGGCGGGACGCGAGTAGCGGTACATCGGGCCGATGTAGAACGTCTTCACCGGTTGCGGCTCCCGGTGCAGTCCGTGCTCGACGTAGGCGCGCGCGACCGGGGCGGTCCCCTCGGGCCGGAGGGTCAGCGAGCGGCCGCTCCGGTCCTCGAACGTGTACATCTCCTTCTGGACGACGTCCGAGCCTGCGCCCGACGTACGGGCGAAGAGCTCGGTGTGCTCGAAGGTCGGCGTCACGATGCGGCCGTACGCATAGAGGTCGGCCACGTCCTCGGAGGCCGCCAGAACGGCTCGCCGGCGAGGCTCGTCCGCCGGGAGCACGTCGAGCGTGCCGCGCGGCGCACCGATCTTCACCGCGCAGGCGCCCGCAGCTCGGCGAGGAACGGGTTCGTCGCCACTTCGCGGCCTAGCGTCGTCTCGGGACCGTGGCCCGGGTAGACGACCGTCTCCGGGGGCAGCCGGTCGACGAGCATCCTGATCGATTCCACGAGCGCTTCCCAGCTGTTTCCGGGCCGGTCGGTGCGACCGACCGAGCCGGCGAAGATGACGTCGCCCGAGAAGAGGCAGCCGTCGGCCGCGAACGCGAGGTGACCGGCGGTGTGGCCCGGTACGCGCAGCGCCTGGAACTCGATGCCCGCGAGCGAGAGCAGCTCGTCTCCCGCGAGCAGCACCTCGGGAACGTGCGCCCGTACGGACACCTCGATGCCGGCGGGAAGAAACTCGTTCGGGCGCTCGAGGTGGTGCCGCTCGGCCTCGGCGACGTGGACGGGCGCGCCCGTCGCCTCGGCCAGCTCCGCGACGCCGGCGACGTGGTCCAGATCGCCGTGGGTGACGAGGATGCCGGCGCAGCTCGCGCCTGCAAGCGCAGCCCCGATGCGCGGGGTCTCCCCCGGCCAGCCCGGGTCGACGACGACGGCCTGGTCGCTCCCCGGCAGCCGTACGACGTAGCAGTTGGACTGGAACGCCCCCAGGGGAAGCTGCACGACCTCGAGGCCCACGGCCGCGGAGTCTAGTTGCCGGAACCGGGCCGAGACCACGGCTAGACTCCCCTCCCGATGGAGACTTGGAAGCTCGTCGAGTTGGAGACGCCCGGCGGAAGCCGTTCCCCGGTCGTGCTCCGCAGCGACGACGAAGCCCGCGCCGTTCTGGTCGGCCTCGAGCCGGGCCAGGCCCTCGGCGACCACCAGGTGAAGGAGCACGCCTGGCTCGTCGTCGTCGAGGGTGAGGTCGTCCTCCGAGCGGGCGGCGACGAGGTGCGCGCCCCGGTGGGCACGCTCGCACGCTTCCTCCCCGACGAGCGGCACTCCGTTCGCAGCGACGGCGGCGCGAAGATCCTGCTTCTCCTCGCCCCCTGGCCGGGGCCGGGTCACTACAGGGGCCAGGAGAAGGTACAGGCGCCCGCCTAGCGGCGGCACGGGGGGTCGGTCAGCGCGCGCGCCCGCCCGCGCGCTCGCGTTCGTGCCGGCGCAGCAGCATGCGGTACACGAAGAGGTCGACCATGTAGCTGAACGGCATGAAGAACGCGAGCAGGACGAGGACGTTGAAGACGAGAGCGGCGATCGTGATGTCGCGCGTCGTCGCGTAGATGAAGATCGCGATCAGGGGCGTGAAGATGGCCGAGCGCCGGAGAACTCTCCGAAAGGACGGCTTCTCCAACGGGCGGCCGCGGCGATCGAGCGGTTCCCTCGGCGCCTTGGCGGGGGTCCGTCCGTTGGCCGTGTCGGCAGCGCGCGGCTTCTCGAGCGGGATCTCCTCGCCCTCGTCCGTCTCGAGCACGTACTCGTACTCGTGGCGCTTGAGCTTCTCGCGCTTCCGCTTCTGCTTGCGGCTCGGCACCGGCTAGAGCACCTCGATGAGGACCGCGATCAGCACGAGGGAGCCGACGAGAACCGCCGCCCCGAGGAAGGCGCCGGGATTCCAGACGAGGTCGTTGTCCTGCCGGTAGCGCGACTTGGCCTCGCGGCCATGCGCGGGCACCGGGTGCGCGGCCGGATCGGGGCGCGGCCGGCCCGCGGTCAGGCTCCAGGCGAGAGCGATGCCGACGAGCCCTGCGGCGACGAAGACGAGCGGCATCCACCAGCTCATCGTCTCACCGCTCCCATGCGACCTCTCCTTCCTTCACCACGACGGCCACGTCCTCTCCACCCAGATGGTAGGCAAGGTACCGCCAGTCGGGAGCGTCGAGGAGGACGAGGTCGGCCGCCTGGCCGGGCTCGAGCCGGCCGAGCCGGTCGCCGCGGCCGAGGACGTGGGCGGCGTTTACCGTGGCGGCCGCCAGCGCCTCCGCCGGTGCGAGCCGAAGCTGCGTGCACGCCAGGCTCATGACGACGGGGAGGCTTTCGCAGAAGGCGCTGCCCGGATTGAAGTCGGTCGCGAGCGCGACGATCGCTCCCGCGTCGACGAGCGCCCGCGCCGGCGGCATCGGTCGATCGAGAAAGAGCGCGGCGACCGGCAGGAGGACCGCCGTGACCCCGCTCGCCGCGAGGGCGGCAACCCCAGCCGGGCCCGTCGCTTCCAGGTGATCGACGCTGCGTGCGCCGAGCTCGACGGCGAGCGGCACGCCGCCGACCTCGGTGAACTGGTCGGCATGCAGGCGGAGGGTCAAACCCGCCTCCCTGCACGCCTCGAGGTACCGGCGCGCCTGGTCGGCGTCGAATGCACCGCGCTCGAGGAACACGTCCCCGGCCTCGGCGATCCGCGCCGCCGCGGGCAGGACGTCCCGCAGGGCGAAGTCGAGGTAGGCGTCGGCGCCCCCGAACTCCGGAGGAACCGCATGCGCTCCGAGCCAGGTCGGGACGCCACCTGCCGCCGCGATGGCCTCGAGCTGGGCAAGCTCGGTCTCGGCGTCGAGCCCGTAGCCCGACTTGGCTTCGAACGTCGTCGTGCCGTGCGCGAGCATCCAGGCGCGGTGGCGCTGGAGCGCCCGCTCGAGGCCGTCCCTCCCGGCGGCGCGCGTGGCGCGCACGGTGGCGAGGATCCCCGCCCCCGCCGCGTGCAGCTCCTCGTACGAGGCTCCGCGGGAGCGCAGCTCGAACTCGGCCGCCCTGTCGCCCGCGAAGCACGCGTGCGTGTGGCAGTCGACGAGGCCGGGGACGGCCGCTCTCCCGCGTCCGTCGAGCTCGACGACATCGTCCGGAAGGGAGGCCGCGTCGAGGTCCGCCATCGAGCCGACCGCCGCAATGCGTCCTTTTTCGCAGAGGACGTAACCGCGCTCGAGGACGCGGACCTCCGCGAGCGCCCGCCCGCGCAGCGGCGCGCCGACTCCCGCGGGAGAGACCACCTGGTCGAGGTCGCGCACGAGCAGGGCCGGCATGGCGGAGGCAACCGTACTCGACCGCATACGGCACGCGTGAGTGCCGTGTCGCCCGCGATCCGCCCCGGCGCCGCGAGCCGCACAGGGCCGAGCGTGCAGCGCTAGCCGGGCGAGCCGGGAAGCCGGAGGTCGTGCTCGCGAGCCGTCGCGAGCGCGTCCTCGTACCCCGCGTCGGCGTGACGTAGGACGCCGGTGCCCGGGTCGGTGGTCAGCACGCGTTCGAGCCGCTCGCGCGCAGCGTCGGTTCCGTCGGCCACAACGACCATCCCCGCGTGGATCGAGTTGCCGATCCCGACTCCGCCACCGTGGTGGACGCTGACCCACGTCGCGCCGGCCGCGGTGTTGAGCAGCGCGTTCAGGATCGGCCAGTCGGCGACGGCGTCCGAGCCGTCCCGCATCGCCTCCGTCTCACGGTAAGGGGACGCCACCGAGCCCGAGTCGAGGTGGTCCCGCCCGATGACGACCGGTGCCGTCACCCTGCCCTCGCGGACGAGCTCGTTGATCGCCAGCCCCGCCGTCGCGCGGTCGCCGTACCCGAGCCAGCAGATGCGGGCGGGCAGGCCCTGGAACGAGACCCGCTGGGGTGCCATCTCGAGCCAGCGCTGGAGCAGGAGGTCGTCGGGGAAGAGGTCGCGCAGCGCCCCGTCGATCGCTGTGATGTCCTCTGCTTCCCCCGACAGCGCCGCCCACCGGAACGGCCCGATGCCGCGGCAGAAGAGCGGCCGGATATAGGCCGGGACGAAGCCCGGGTATGTGAACGCTTCCTCTACGCCCGCCTCGTGAGCCTCTCCCCTCAGGTTGTTGCCGTAGTCGAAAACATAGCTGCCTGCCCGGACGAACTCGAGCATGCCGCGAACGTGGCGCACGATCGACTCGGAGGCGCGACGAAGGTACTCGTCCGGATCGCGACGGCGGAGGTCGGCGGCCTCCGCGACGGAGAGCCCGGCGGGCACGTAGCCGTTGAGCGGGTCGTGGGCGGCGGTCTGGTCCGTGACGAGGTCGAACTGCTCTCCGCGCCTCGCCAGCTCCGGGACGACCTCGGCGGCGTTGCCGAGGAGGCCCACGGAGAGGCGTCGCCGCTCCGCCGCCGCCGCCCGGACGCGGCCGACCGCCTCGTCGAGCGAGTCCGTCCACTCGTCGAGGTACCGGGTCTCGAGGCGGCGCTCGATCCTCGCCCGGTCGACCTCGACGCAGAGGATGGCGCCCCCGGCGAGCGTCGCGGCGAGGGGCTGTGCGCCGCCCATCCCGCCCAGTCCTGCAGTCAGGATCGTCCGCCCGGCGAGGTCGGCGGTTCCGAAGTGCGTCTCGGCTGCCGCCGCGAACGTCTGGTACGTGCCCTGGAGGATCCCCTGGGTTCCGATGTAGATCCAGCTCCCCGCCGTCATCTGCCCGAACATGGTCAGACCGAGCGCCTCGAGGCGCCGGAACTCGTCCCACGTCGCCCAGCGGGGGACGAGGAGCGAGTTCGCGATCAGCACGCGCGGGGCCGCGGCGTGGGTTTGGAAGACCCCGACCGGCTTTCCGCTCTGGACGAGGAGCGTCTCATCGTCGCCCAGCTCGAGGAGCGAGCGTACGAGGGCGCGGAGCGCCTGCGGGTTCCTGGCCGCCTTGCCGGAGCCGCCGTAGACGACGAGCTCCTCGGGGCGTTCGGCGACCTCCGGGTCGAGGTTGTTGAGGAGCATGCGCAGGGGCGCCTCGGTCTGCCAGGAGCGCGCGTTGAGCTCGCGGCCGCGCGGGGCCCGGATGGAGGCGAGATCGCCGCAGAGCTGCTCGACCCGGCTCTCGACCGAGACGAGCCCGCTCACGCGAGAGGTCCGATCCCGCGCGCCACGGCGGCGTCCAGCTCCCCGGACGCGATCGCGCTCGCGACTGCTTCGATGTCGTCAGCGAGCGGCCTGTCCTCGATGAGCGTCGGCGAGAGCGAGCGGACGAAGTCGTGCACCGCCCGCACCCCGGCGCCGGGCTCGAGCGGCGCCAGGAACTCGATTCCCTGGGCGCCTGCGAGCAGCTCGATCGCGAGCGCGCGCTCGGCGTTCGCGGTCACCTGGAGGCACTTGAGCCCGGAGGCGTTGCCCATCGAGACGTGATCCTCCTGGCCGGCGCTCGTCGGGATCGAGTCGACCCCGGCCGGATGGCAGAGGACCTTGTTCTCGCTGACGAGCGAGGCGGCGACGTACTGCGGGATCATGAATCCCGAGTTGAGGCCGCCGTCGTGGGTGAGGAAGGCGGGCAGCCCGTCGGAGAGAGACGGGTTCGTCAGCCGCTCGACGCGACGCTCGGAGATCGACGCGAGCTCCGCGAGCGCCATCGCCGCCGCGTCGAGGGCGAACGCGAGCGGCTGGCCGTGGAAGTTGCCGTTCGAGACGAGCTCGCCGTCGGCGGCGAACACGAGCGGGTTGTCGGTCGCGGCGTTCAGCTCCACTGCGACTGTCGCCTCGGCGTAGGCCAGCAGGTCCCTGCTCGCGCCGTGCACCTGGGGCGCGCAGCGGAGCGAGTACGCGTCCTGCACCTTGTCGCACCAGCGATGAGACTCCATGACTGCGGAGCCGGCGACGAGGCGGAGGACGTTCGCCGCCGAGGCCTTCTGGCCGGGCAGGGGCCGAAGCTCGTGCACCTCCGGCAGGAAGCTCGCCCGGGAACCCTGGAGCGCCTCGAGCGAGAGGGCGCAGGCGGCGTCCGCGGCACGCGCGAGACGACCCGCGCGCACGAGGACGAGCGCGGCGACCGCGGCCATGAACTGCGTCCCGTTGATGAGCGCCAGGCCTTCCTTCGCGCGAAGAACGACCGGCTCGAGCCCGACTCGGCGGAGCGCGGTCCGTCCGTCGGTCGTCTCTCCTTCGACCGTCGCCCGCCCCTCGCCGACGAGGGGGAGCGCAAGGTGTGCGAGAGGCGCCAGGTCTCCGGAAGCGCCGACCGAGCCGCGGCTCGGCACGAGCGGGAGCACGCCGCGGTTCAGGAGCTCGAGGAGCAGCTCCACCGTCTCTGGGCGCGCACCGGAGTACCCCTTTGCGAGCGCGTTCGCGCGCAGGAGCATCGCCGCGCGGACGACCACGTCGGGGTACGGCTCGCCGACGCCGCACGCGTGGCTGCGCAGGAGGCGCAGCTGCAGCTCCTCGGCGAGCTCGGGCGGGATGGTCTTCGAGACGAAGCGGCCGAAGCCCGTGTTGATGCCGTACGTGTGCTCGCCGGAGCTCTCGGCGGCGGCGCGCTCGACGACCTCCCGCGCGCGGCGCACCCGTTCCCTCCCCTCGGGGGCGAGCTCGGCGCGCGCTCCCTCGACGGCGACCGCCCAGACGTCCACCAGCGTGAGGTCGTCGCCGGTCAGCGAAACGGCGGTCGCGAGCGCCATCGAGGCAAGTGTAGTGAGGGTCGCGGGGCCGTCCGGCCGCGCCCTCCTAGAGGCACTCCACGTTCACGATGCGCAGGTAGGCGGCCTCGGCCGCCTCGCCGACCTCGCCGTAGAACTCGAGGTAGAGCGGCTCGCGGTGGGGGAACTCGCCTCCCTCGCCCGTGACCCACGTGCTGTCCCAGGCGCCTGCGCCGATCTGGTCGCCGGCGCCGTCGTAGAAGCGGCCCCGGATCTCCACGCGGCCGAGCTGGCAGTCGGCCCCGCCGAGGTACCTGAGCTGGCCGGTGACCGTGGCGAGGCCGATCTCGAGGACGATCTCCGGCGATTCCAGCGCGAAGAGGCCGTTCCAGCGCCCGTAGTCGACCTGGATCGTGCCCGCCGGCCGGGACGCGGGCCAGTTCCCCTCGCCGGCCTCGCCGCTTCCTCCCTCGTCGTCTGCGGCGTCGGGCGTCGTCGCGACACCCGTGGTCGCGTCGCCCTCCGCCGGAGCGTCCGTCGTGACCGCCGGCGAGCTCGCCGCCGCGGCGGTCTCCTCGCCGCTCGACGGCTCCGCGAGCGCGGGCGCCGCGTCGTCGGAGTCGTCGGCGAGCGTGGAGACGACGGCGAAGCCCGTCAGGAAGAAGGCGGGCACGAGCGCGACGACGGTCCATCGCGATCGCAACCTCTGCATGCCTCTCTCCCTCGACGTCCCGCTGAGCCTTGCCGGGCCACCTAGCCTAGCTCGCGGCCGCCCACGGGCCGATGCCGCCGATCCGCTCGACGACGATGCGGAGACGGAACCCGGGCGGCGGATCGGGCATCGGCGGGAACACGACCTCCGGGCCGAGGTACGTGCGCGCCAGCCGCTGAAGGAGCTCGGGCGCGCCGCCTTCCTCGATCGTCGCGCGCCCGTGCACGATCAGGCACTCGCGGAGGCCCATCGGGTTGGTCGTGGGCGTCTCCAGCGAGAGGGCGACGCGAGGATCACGCCTCACGTTGCGGAGCTTCTGCTGGTCGCGGAGGTGCGCCGAGACGACGTCGTCGCCGTCGAGGCCGACCCAGACGATCGAGACCTGCGGGCTGCCGTCCCGGTTCACCGTGACGAGGTGGGCGAGCGCCGCCGACTCGAGGACGGCGCGTGCGCTCTCCGGCAAGACGCCCATGGCGGCCGCCACTCTAGCCCTCGAGCAGCCGCAGCTCCAGGACCCGCGACGGGTCGAAGCCCTCGATCCTGAGGACGGCGCCCGCCGCCGCGACTGCCGCGCCCGCCGGCATGAGCCCGACGAGCTCCGAGCCCGCGACCTCGATCCCCCGCTCCTCGGCCGCCGCCACGATGCGCTCGACGATCGAATGCAAGGCGGCGGCCTGCCAGTCGGTGACGTTCATGCTCACCTGCACGAGCCCGGCGCGCGGAAGGTCGAGCCCGAGCGCGCGCACGCCGGGAAAGCCGCCGTCCCGCTCCCGGACGAGCCGCGCGAGCGCGCGCGCTGCGTCGACGTCGTCCGAGCGGAGGTTGACGTTGAAGGCGACGAGGGGACGGCGGACGCCCACGAGGATTCCACCGGCCGTCTCGTGCAGACGCTTCGGGCCCCGGTCCGGGCGCAGCTCGCCGGCGTCGATCCTCCGCTGGAGCTCGGCCGGGCCGCCGCGGCGGAAGAACGCAGGCTCGCGCAGGTCCTCCGTCAGGCGGCCGTAGAAGAAGACCGGCAGACCGAGCTCGTCGGCGACGCGGTCGGCAAGCGCCAGCCCGGCGGCGCGGGCGTCCGGCTCGGCCTCGGACGTCAGCGGGACGAGGGGCACGACGTCGGCGGCGCCGATGCGCGGATGCGCGCCCTCGTGTCGCCGGAGGTCGATGCGCTCGAACGCGCAGCGGATGCCGGCGAGCAGGGTGTCGACGAGCTCCGGGGCGCTCCCGACCAGGGTGAAGACGGAGCGGTGGTGGTCCGCGTCGGTGTGGACGTCGAGGAGGCGCGCCGGCGCCGAGAACGCCTCGCGCAGCGCAGCGAGCACCGCCCCGTCCCTGCCCTCGGAGACATTGGGCACGGACTCGAGCGGGAGCGACACGGCAGGAGCTTACGAGACGCACGGCCGGAGGCCGGGATGGGCCTGACTACACTCGGCGTTGAGTCTCCCGATGGCCGATTCGCATCCGTACCTGCGCACGTTCGTGAGGCTGCTCGCGTTCTTGCGCCCCTATCGCTGGTCGCTGGCCGCGTCCGTCCTCCTCGCGGTCGGCTCGCAGGCGGCCGCCGTCACGATCGCCTTCCTCACGGGAGACGCGCTCCAGACCGCCGTCGAGTCGCAGGAGCGAGGCGAGCTCTGGGCGCTGGCGCTCGCAGTGCTCGTCGTCGGCCTCGCGCGCGCCCTCTTCATGGTCGGCCGGAGGCTGATCTCGGGACGTCAGGCGCTCGGGGTCGAGTACGACATGCGAGACGCGGTCTACGCGAAGCTGCTCCGGCTCTCGTTCGGGTTCTACGACCGCCACCAGACCGGGCAGCTCATGTCCCGCGCGACCGTCGACCTCCAGGCCGTGCGCTTCTTCCTCGGCTACGGGCTCATCTTCTTCTTCCAGCACGTCCTCACGATCGTCGGGGTCACGATCGCGCTCTTCGTCCTCGACTGGCAGCTGGCGCTCGCGGCGACGGCGTTCACGCCCGTGCTCGTGGTGCTCGCGTACCGGTACAGCCGGGTCTCGCACCCCGTTCTCCGCGACGTCCAGCAGAAGATGGCCGACGTCGCCACCGTCGCGGAGGAGAACATCGTTGGCGTCCACGTCGTCAAGTCGTTCGCACAGGAGCGGAGCGAGACGGCGAAGTTCGCCAACCGCACGGAGGGCGTCTTCAACCGGTCGATCGACGCGAACCGGCAGCGGGCGACGTACGTGCCGCTGCTCTCGTTCCTGCCGCTGCTCGCGCAGGCGACGGTGCTCCTGCTCGGCGGCCGGATGGTGGCGAACGGGACGCTCGGGCTCGACCAGTTCTTCGCCTTCAACGTCCTCGTCCTCATGCTCGTGATGCCGTTGCGGATGCTCGGCATGTGGATCGGGCAGGCCCAGCGAGCGACGGCGTCGGGAGAGCGGATCTTCGAGGTGATCGACGAGCTCGAGGACGTCACCGACCACCCCGACGCGCGCGAGCTGCCGCCGGGCGACGGCCGCATCGCCTTCGAGCACGCGGGTTTCGGCTACGCCGCCGACCGGCCCGTGCTCTCCGACGTCGACCTCGAGATCGAGCCCGGCCGCACCGTCGCGTTGATCGGCCACACGGGGTCGGGGAAGACGACCCTCGCCTCGCTCGTGCCGCGCTTCTACGACGTCAGCTCCGGGCGCGTCACGATCGACGGGGCCGACGTCCGGGACGTGAAGCTGGGGTCGCTCCGCCGGGCCATAGGCATCGTCGCGCAGGATCCGTTCCTCTTCTCCGCGACGGTGCGGGAGAACATCACCTTCGGCGCTCCCGACGCGACGGACGCGGACGTAGTGCGGGCAGCACGTCTCGCGCAGGCCCACGAGTTCGTCGAGGAGCTTCCGAACGGCTACGACACGGTGATCGGCGAGCGGGGAATCACGCTCTCCGGCGGCCAAAGGCAGCGGATCGCGATCGCGCGTGCCCTCATCCTCGACCCGCGGATCCTCATCCTCGACGACGCGACAGCCTCGGTTGACGCGACGACGGAGGCGCGGATCCGCCTGGGACTGCGTGAGGCGATGAAGGGCCGCACCACGCTGATCGTCGCGCACCGGCTGTCCACGATCGCGCTTGCCGACGAGCTCGTGGTCCTCGACCGCGGGCGGATCGCCGCGCGAGGGACGCAGGAGGAGCTGCTCGACGGCAGCCCCGTCTTCCGGGAGATCTACGAGCACGGCCTCCTCGAGCGGGAGTTCGCCGAGCGGGTCGAGGCAGCGGGCGCCCCTCCCGAGCCACGTGCGGAGCGGGTCGAGGCCGCGGGGGGATGAGCCCGCTCGCTTTCGACACGGTTGCGTCGCCCACGCGCGCGCATTCGCGCGGTAGGCTCGAGCCATCGGGTCGGGGAGGTGGGTCTCCCGTTCACGACGCGGGCGCGCGTCTAAACGAGGGCCTCGTGCGGCGCGCAGGAGCAGCCTGGGTACCCCGAGGCCAACTCCTCTGCCCGATTGCGGAAGGAGCGAGCCGATGAGGGTCTGGCAACCCGGCTCGCACCTGACGATGCAGCGGGGCGGCGAGGTCGGAGACTGGTCGTGGGCGCGCACGGCGCGGCGGATCTCCACGCTCGCGCGGCTGACGGCGCCCTACAAGGTCCGCACCGGTCTCGCCGTCGGGTCGCTCGTCGCCGCGTCGCTGACGGCGCTCGCACCGCCGTTCCTGGCCAAGCTCGCCATCGACGACGGGATCAGCGCCGGCGACCTCGACCACCTGACGCTCATCGTGGGACTCTTCGTCGCCGCGGGGCTCGCCAACCTGGGCACGAGCGCAGCGCAGACCTACTTCACCGGCTGGACGGGCGAGCGGATCCTCGCGGACCTGCGCAACAAGCTCTTCCGGCACCTCCAGCGGCTGTCGCTCGGCTACTACGAGCGCAACCGGGCGGGCGTCATCATCAGCCGCCTCACGAACGACGTCGACGCGCTCGACCAGCTCGTCACGGACGGGGTGACGAGCCTCTTCCAGAACTCGCTCATCCTCGTCGGCTCGGCCGTCATCCTCTTCTTCCTCGACTGGCGCCTCGCCCTTGCGGCCCTGGCCGTGTTCCCGCTCATGGCGATCGCCACGAGCGTCTTCCGCGTCCGCTCCTCGCGCGCCTACCGAGCGGTGCGCGAGCGCCTCGGCCTCGTAACCGCCACGCTGGCCGAGGACATCGCGGGCATGCGCGTCGTCCAGTCCTTCACGCGCGAGCAGGCGAACCAGCGCCAGTTCCGGTCGGTGAACAGCCGCTACCGCGAGTCGAACCACGAGACCGTGGTCCTGAACGGCCTCTACTTCCCGTTCGTCGACTTCCTCTCCGCGGTCGCGACCGCGATCGTCCTGGGCTACGGCGGGTGGCTCGCCTTCAACGGGGACGTCACCGTCGGGACCCTCTTCGCCTTTCTGCTCTACCTCTCGAACTTCTTCGACCCTGTCCAGCAGCTCTCGCAGCTCTACAACACGTTCCTCTCGGCGGTGGCGGCGCTCGACAAGATCATGGAGGTCATGGACGAGGAGCCCCAGGTGGTCGACCGCGCCGGCGCCCGCGAGCTCCAGCCGATCCACGGCCGGGTTCGCTTCGAGGGCGTCCGCTTCGGCTACGGGGACGGGCCGGAGATCCTGCACGGGATCGACCTCGACGTGCCCGCCGGGACGACGGTCGCGCTCGTCGGCCACACCGGCGCAGGCAAGTCGACGATCGCAAAGCTCCTAGCCCGCTTCTACGATCCGCGCGAGGGCCGGATCACGATCGACGGGGTCGACCTGCGCGACGTCACGCAGGAGAGCCTCCGCCGGCAGCTCGGGATCGTGCCGCAGGAGGGCTTCCTCTTCGCCGGCACGGTCCGCGACAACATCGCCTTCGGCCGGGCCGGCGCGGACCTCGACGACGTCGCCCTCGCCGCGCGCGCGGTCGGCGCGGAGGACTTCATCCTCGAGCTGGAGGACGGCTTCGACACCGAGGTCGCCGAACGCGGTAGCCGCCTCTCGCTCGGGCAGCGCCAGCTCGTCGCCTTCGCGCGGGCCCTCCTCGCCGACCCGCGCATCCTCGTGCTCGACGAGGCGACCTCGAGCGTCGACATCGGGACCGAGCGCAGGATCGAGCTGGGGCTGCGCCGGCTCCTGGCAGGCAGGACGGCGTTCATCATCGCTCACCGCCTCTCGACGATCCGGCGAGCGGACCTGATCGTCGTGCTCGAGCACGGCTGCGTCGTGGAGCAGGGGACGCACGACGAGCTCGTCGCCCTGGACGGTCGGTATCGCGCGCTCTACGGCGACTGGGCCGCGGCGGCCTGACCCGACCGGTCGCTGCCGTATCCTGCGGACGCGTGGGTCCGCTCAGCGGCATCTTCGGCGAGTCCTGGGAGCTGTACAAGGCGCACTGGCGTCACTTCTTCCTCATCGCCCTGCTCATCTACGCCATCGTCGCCGGCATCTCGGTGCTGCTGACCCTCATCCTCGGCTGGCTGGGCATCCTCCTCGCCGCCCTCGTCGGCATCGCCGGGTCGTTCTGGGTCCAGGGGACTCTCATCGAGGCGGTGCGGGACGTCCGCGACGGGCGGGCCGACCTCTCCGTGGGTGACACGTTCCACCGCGTGCTCCCGGTTTTGAACCGCATCGTCGTCGCCGGCATCCTGCTCGGCCTCGCGATCGGGCTCGGGCTCGTCCTTTTCATCGTCCCCGGTCTCGTCGTCCTGACCTTCTGGATCTTCGTCATCCCGGCGATCGTCCTCGAGAACCGCGGGATCGGCGATTCGTTCGGGCGCAGCCTCGACCTCGTGCGCGGGCACGGGTGGAACGTCTTCGGGGTCATCGCCCTGACCTTCCTGCTGCTGTTCGGCGTCTCGCTCGTCATCTCGCTGCTCCTGGCACCGGTCGAGGACTGGCTCGGCTCCCTCATCAGCCAGATCGTCGGGAACACGATCGTCGCCCCCTTCGCTGCGGTCGTCTGGACGCTCGCGTACTACCGCCTGAAGGCGCTCGAGGCGCCGGCCGAGCCGCCCGCGACGGCGGGCGAGTTTCACGCGTAGCCGCGCCGAGTACCCTCTTCTCATGCCTCTCCTGGCGCTTCTCTGCGCCGCGCTCGCGCTGCTTGCCCTCGGGTGCTCGGGCGGAGGCGGAGGCGACGAGAGCCCCGAGCCGGCCGTCGCGCCGGGCGGCAGCGGGGACGACGAGGCGACGGTCGGCGACATCCCGGGGATCGTCGACGCCGTGGCTCCGAGCATCGTGGCGGTGCTTGTGTCCGGCGCGCAGGGGGAAGGCGAGGGGAGCGGCGTGGTCTGGAGCGAGGACGGCGTCGTCGTCACGAACGACCACGTCGTCTCCGGCGCGGAGGAGGTCGTCGTGGCGCTCGCGTCCGGCGAGCGCCTGCTCGCCACCGTCGAGGCGAGCGATCCGACCACCGACCTGGCCGTCCTCCGCGTCGAGCGGGACGGGCTTCCTCCCGCGGAGTTCTCCGGGGAGCTGCCGGACGTGGGAGAGCTCGCCGTCGCGATGGGGAACCCTCTGGGCTTCGAGAACACGGTCACGGCGGGGATCGTCTCTGGCCTCCACCGCTCGATCCCCTCCGGCGGCCAGACACCCGCACTCGTCGACCTGATCCAGACGGACGCGGCCATCTCCCCCGGGAACTCGGGCGGCGCGCTCGTCGGCGCCGACGGAGCCGTCATGGGGATCAACGTCGCGTACATTCCGCCCGCGCAGCGGGCCGTCGCGATCGGGTTCGCCATCCCGTCTCCCACCGTGGTCGACGTCGTCACCCAGCTGCTCGAGGAGGGCGAGGTCAGCCACGCGTTCCTCGGCGTGCGCCCGGCGCCGCTCACCCCCCAGGTCGCGGAGGAGTTCGGCATCGACGCCGAGGCCGGTGTGGTCGTCCTCAACGTCGTCGAGGGCTCGGGCGCAGAGGAGGCCGGGCTCCGGCCCGGCGACGTCCTCGTCTCGGCGGACGGAGAGCCACTCGGGAGCGTCGAGGACCTGTTCGAGATTCTGCGCGACAGGGATCCGGGCGACCGGCTCGAGCTCGAGGTGCTCCGCGACGGCGAGCGGCAGACGATCGGGGTGGAGCTGACCGACCGGCCCGAGCAGTAGGGGGTACCCTCCTCCCCGTGACCGAGCTCGACCCGCAGACGGAGGAGCGGATCGACGAGCCCGTCCCCGAGGAGGCCGAGCGCCAGGCCCTCCTGACGCCCACGCAGGCGACGGAGCGGATGCGGATCAAGGTGCCGCCCCGGGCGAACCGCAAGCTCCGCCTGCTCGTCGAGCGGGTGAACGCCGACCCGCAGCTGAAGGCGTGGTGGCACGTCGCGAACGTCAACGCGGTCAAGCGTCTGGAGATCAACGACCACTCGTGGGTGCACATCCAGATCGTGGCCAACATAGGCCTCAAGCTCCTGCGCCAGCTGGTGAAGAACGGCGTCGAGCCGGGCGTCGTCCGCGACTACGGCATGAGCCGGGACGACGCCGAGGTCGTCGTCGCGCTAGGTGCGTTGCTCCACTGCGTCGGCATGGCGGTCCACCGCGACCGGCACGAGGACTGGAGCCTCTTCCTCGCCGAGCCGAAGATGCGCGAGCTGCTCGACGGGATCTACGAGGAGCCCGACCTGACGGTCGTCACGGTCGAGGTGCTGCAGGCGATCACGAGCCACCGCGAGTACGGGCGGCCGCTGACGCTCGAGTCGGGGATCCTACGCGTCGCCGACGCGCTCGACATGGCCGAGGGCCGCTCGCGGATCCCGTTCCAGCACGGCCGCGTCTCGATCCACTCGCTCTCCGCAGCGGCCATCGAAGGAGTCGAGATCAAGGACGGCGAGAAGGCGCCCGTCCTCATCGAGATCACGATGAACAACTCATCCGGCATCTACCAGGTGGACGAGCTGCTCAAGGCGAAGCTGCGCGGCTCGGGCCTCGAGCCGTACGTCGAGGTGGTCGCGCGGATCGACACGGAGGCCGAGAAGAGCCTCATCCCGCTCTACCGCCTCGAGCTTTGAGCGCGGATTCGGCGCGCCCCCGGACGGCTACAATGGCCGGGCGTTGCGGGGTCGTCTAACGGTAGGACGCCCGGCTCTGGACCGGGTAGTCTAGGTTCGAATCCTAGCCCCGCAGCCTCGAGAAACCCCCGCACAGGCGGGGGTTTTGCTCTTCCGGGGGCTGCGGCCGTCGACGCCGTCGCCGGCCGGGCGTATGCTCGGACGGCGTGAGGGCGATCGCGTGGACGGTCTTCGCCGCGGCCCTGCTCGCGGCCGGCTGCTCGGGCGCGGAGGAGCGTGGCTCGACGCGCGCGAAGGGACCCGCGGGCGCCTCGACCTCGAGCGAGACGGTCGCCGCGACCACGACCGCCGCCCCGGCTCCGATTCCGCCGACGGGCTCCGAGCCGGAGCGGATACCGAGGGGACGGTTCACGATCACGCCGCGCCGGTCGCTCCCGCAGCGGGAGCGGCTGCCGACGTTCCGGGCGGTGAAGGTCGCCGATGCGAACTATCCGGCCGGCCTCGCCGCCGCGCCCGACGGACGCATCCTCTACTCGGAGCTCTGGGGCGGACGGATCCGGGTGATCCGCCGCGACGGGACCGTCGACCCGGAGCCGTGGGCCGACGTCAACCGGCGGTTCGGCATCCGGTGGACGCAGCTCTTCCACGGCGGCCTCTCCGGCATCGCGTTCGACCCCGAGTACGATCGCAACCGCCACGTCTACGTCGTCACGCAGGTGCCCCACCGGCGGACCGGCTTCGCACGGCGGTCCCTGGTGGTCAGGTACACGGAGGTGAACGGGCGGGGACGGAGGCCGCGCGTGATCCTGGACCTCCCCGCGAGCAAGTTCGACAACACGTACAGCCTCGTCTTCGGCCCCGACGGGATGCTGTACGTCCCTACCGGGTTCCTCGGGACGCGCCGGCCGCGAAACGCCGACCCGCTCGCCGATCTGAGGGGCAAGATCCTGCGCGTCACGCGCGCCGGCAAGGCGCCCGGGGACAACCCCTACGACGAGCGCGCTCCGCGGGTCTGGGCAACCGGCTTCAAGAACACGTTCGACCTGGCGTTCTTCCCCGGCCGCGATTACGCCGTGGGCGGCGACAACGGGACGGTCGACCACGACGAGATCAACCTGCTGATGGCCGGCCACGACTACGGGTATCCGGCGCACGAGGGCCTCACGACGCGGCGTCGCCTGACGCCGCCGCTGCTCGACTTCGTATCCGACGCGCCTGCGCCGGTCGGAATCCTCTACTACTCGAGACGCCGGCATCCCGCCCTGCGCGGACGGTTCCTCCTCTGCAACAACGACGGCGGCATGGTCGCGCTGCGCCTCCGCCCCTCCGACCCAGGGAGGCTCCTCCGGCTGACGCCGGTCGTCGAGGGGTGCACCCTCGACCTCGTCCAGACGCCGGACGGCTCGGTCGTCTTCGGCGACGCCGGCTCGATCTACCGGCTCGTCCAGGGCTGACGAGGGTCGGCTCGCCTCCGGACGAAAGGTGACCCGCGCCGGAGCACTGTGGCGGCCCTCTGGTCGGCCGCAAAAAGGTGGCGCTCCCCGCGGGTCTGTTCGAAGTGTCGCAGGCCCGCGGCCGTCCGTCCAGCCACGCGCGACCCCGACTTTGGGCTAGGTGAGACTCGACCGTCGGACCGTTGTCCCGGACTACAGCGTGTGAGATAAGGCTGGGGATCCCGAGGGCCTTCGGGGCTCGTCGCGTGAGGGGAGTACGGCGAAAGGACTCGGGCACCAGAAGGAGGCTCGGCGTTCGGGCCGCAGGACGCCGGGCCTCCTCCTGCCCCTTGCATTCTCTCGCGAGGATCCGCACAATCGGTTCCGCGCGACAGCCTTTCCGGCCACGTGCCGGACAGCGGGGCGCAGGAAGCAGAGGCCGGCGGCCCGGCCTCTGTTTCCGTTGAGCGGAGAGCCGCGCCGGATCGGCTACGCTGTCCGCGCACGGCGCATTCGTCTAGTGGCCTAGGACGCCGCCCTCTCACGGCGGTAGCACGGGTTCGAATCCCGTATGCGCCTCCTCGAAAAAGCCCCGCTTAGGCGGGGTTTTTCGCGTCCTGGGACTGAAGAGCGCTTCGGCTCACGGAGGGGCACGAAGGGGCTCCGAGGCGCGCCATTGGCACACGATTGGCACACGGCGCCTGATCGCCTCGGCCCCTCAGAGCGGCCGCTCGGTAGCGAAACGTGGGAACATCTGTTCGTGACCGCACAGGGCTCAGCCTACGCTCGCTTCCGCCGCGCCCTCGACTCCCGCAACGCAACCGTGGCGCTCGCCACGGCAACCGAACTCGACTTCGTCAGCCTCGCGGACGCGCTCGAGCTCGTCCTGCTCCTGCTCGATAACGAGCCGCGGAGGTACGCCCGCGCGGCGCTCCGTTGGCATGGTCGCTACTGCAGCGACCTTCGGCCTGACCTCCCGGAAGCTCTGGCCGTGCTGTCTCTGCTCGGCGCGCTGCAAGGCGGGCGACCGAAGCCGGCCGCGCACGCCCTCGCCGAGCTTCTTCACCAGCGCGAGCTACTACGGGCGAGCGAGGCGCTGATCCGCTGGGCGAGTTAGCCGCCCGCGCCGTGAGGGACATTTCGGAAAGCGGGCCGGCAGGCGAGGGAGTTAGGCGCAGATGGTGTGGCGCGCCAAGCGAGGCCAGCGTTCGACTCGTTCTGGACGCACGATGTACACGGCCTCGTCGGCATCGGCGCTTCTGATCCAAAGCTCGATCTCGTCCAGGTGATACCCGGTGTATCTGGCGTCGGGTGGGAGCTTCACGTCGAGGTCAAGCGGCGCGAGATGCTCAGACTCAAAGAGACCCTCCGGGTCGCGGACGTACTGCCTGGCTGAACTAGAGGGATATTCCGCGTATGTCCCCGGAGGCCACCCGAGATTGAGGAAGACTGCCGAATCCCACTCGCAATGGTCGGGGCCCCGATAGGTGGACACGATCTGATCGGTCGGCACCGTTTTCCCATTGGAATCGAGCCACGGCTTCTCCCAATCGACTCCACCGCCACATCCAAGGAGCGTGACTGGCAACAGACCGGCTAGGAGAACGCGCTTCATCTGCTGGTTTAGACGAGGTTTGCTGGATGGAAGTTCCGACGGGGGCGCCGGAGCGAGCGAGGTCCTGTTCCGTTGGGCGCGCTAAACCGTTCAGGCGAGTACGCTTCCGGTCGATGCGAGCCTTTGAGTCTATGGACAAGCGTTCGCCCGTTGGCTGAAAGAGCAGAACGAAGGCCGGCCAGTCCGTTACGAGAAGGTCGAGCCAGGCGACGAGCAGATCCTTCCGCCGCGCGAGCAGCGCGAGCTTGACGCGCTGCCCTCCGGGCTCGACCGCGAGACTAGCTAGGCGAGCCGAGACAGGCATGCCCGTAGCGCGACCACGCCG
>DASTBX010000157.1:0-29812 GCA_035711645.1 Gaiellaceae bacterium | reverse complement strand
GGGTCGATCCTACACCGGGGCCTCGCGAGGGCAAGAGCCGCGGTGGCCGAGCCCGAAAGGGATTCCTAAGGCTCGGCTTTGCTCCTGGCGGCCCGCGCTTCCCAGACGACGGCGTTCAGCTCCGCGGACCACACCACGCCGCGGCCGACCAGGAAGAGGTAGAAGAGCGCCGTCGTCGCCAGCCCCAGCGCGCCGTAGAGCTCGGACGCGTTGGCGAGCCTGGTCTGGAGGAAGTAGGCGGTGAAGACGTGCAGCGCCTGGAGCCCGACGGCGAAGACGACGGCGCCCGGCAGGAACGCCGTCCAGGGGAGGTCGGGTGACGGAAGGCGCATCGAGATCCAGAGCCAGAGGGCACCGAAGCCCGCTCCGAGGGCGAGCGTCGCGAGGAGCCCGACGGGGTCCGAGGCGTTCGCCCGCACCCAGCCGGCCGCCGCACTGGCGGCGAGGAGCACCACCGGGGCGGCGAGGACGAGCCCGAGTGCCTTCGGCACGTTGCGCAGCGGCGGAGGCGTGATCCGCCAGGCTGCCGCATGGACGAGTCGCAGCGCGCGCACCAGTCCGTAGCTCGACCAGAGGACGAGGAACGCTCCGGAGAGGGCGAGCCACCACCGCGCCGTCTCGGACTGCTCGGCGGCCGTGGCGATCGTGGAGGCAAGCGCGCCCGTCACCCCCGTCTCGCGGGAGCTCGCCTCGACGTCCGCTCCCGAGGCCGACGCGAAGCCCAGCCCGCCTGCTGACAGGACGGTCAGCGCAAGCACCCAGAAGAAGAAGCGGTAGGCGAGCCCGCCGCCGAGCACCCCGCCCGCGATCTCCTTGTCGCGCGTGATCCAGCGGAACGCCGTCTCGACGGAGACGTGCTCCGGCCGCTGCTCCTCGAGCTGCGCCCGCAGAGCCAGGGTCCGGGCGCGCGCCGCCTCGCCGCGGGCCCGGAGCGACCGCTTCGGCTGTGGCGGGGTGAGGGGGTCGTCGGTGCGCGGCAGGAGAAGGGGACCTCCCGGTGAACCCTAATTCCGCCGTGGCCTCCGTAGGGCCGTCCCGAGACATCCCGGAAGGCCGACCGAATCGTCGGTTCGTCGCCCTGACGACGGCGATCGTCCTCGGCGTCGTGCTCGCGGTCTGTGCGCTCCTGATCGGGATCTGGCTCGTCCGCGAGACGATCGTCTGGCTCGTGGCGGCGGGCTTCCTCGCGTTCTCCATCGAGCCGCTGATCCGCATCTTCGTCCGTCGCGGCCTCGGGCGCGGGATGGCGACCACGTGCGCGTTCCTCGTGATCGCGGGCGGCATCCTCTTCTTCGCGATCGCGCTCATCCCGGCGATCGTGGACGGCGGGGAAGAGCTGAAGGAGAACATCCCCGACTACGTCGACGACCTTCAGGACACCGGCGCCTCCGACTCGCTCAACGCCGACGACGCCATCCAGACCGCCGGCAACGCGGCCGAAGGGGCGGCGAGCTTCTTCGAGCGGAGCGGCAAGGTTCTGAGCCTCGTCGGCGGGCTCGCGAGCGCGGGCTTCGCCGCGTTCATGATCTTCACCTTCACCCTCTACTTCCTCGTCTACGGGCGGGAGCTCGTCGACCGGCTGAGCGGGCTTCTGCCTCCCTCGTACCAGGCGCCGTTCGTGGCTGCGGTCCGGCGCATCTACGTCGTCAACAAGGGCTACTGGTACGGGAAGTTCTTGATCGGCCTGATCGCCGCGCTGACGACCTTCGTGACGATGAAGCTGCTCGGGCTGCCCTACGCGGCGCCGCTCGCCCTCTTCGTCGGGATCACCGACCTCATCCCGAACATCGGGGCGACGCTCGGCACGATCCCGGTCGTGATCGTCGGCCTCCTCGAGGAGCCCTGGAAGGGCGTCGTGGTGGGCGCGGTGCTGATCCTCTACCAGCAGGTCGAGAACAACCTCGTGACGCCCAAGGTCTTCAAGGAGACCGTCGAGATCCACCCGTTCCTCTCGGTCGTCACCGTGATCGCCTTCACCTCGCTCTTCGGGCTCGTCGGCGCGCTCATCGCCGTCCCGGTCACGAAGGCGATCGAGATCCTCGTCGAGGTCTTCCGGGCGGGGCGCGGCACGGCGGCGGCGCCATAACGGTGCCCGCGACGCGGAGTATTCTCGTCCCGTGCCCGTGAGCACTGCGCCGGAGCCCGCGCTCGTCGAGCGCTCCTCCACGAGGCGGCGTATCACACGCGTTGCGCTCTGGCTGGCCGGGCTTGCGACGGCGGCGCTCGTCTGCCAGCTGCTCGGCATCGACCTCCGCGGCTGGATCGCAGACCTCTGGGACGCAATCTCGGGCGTCTCGGTCGGCTACCTCGTCCTCGGGCTGATCCTGCAAACCCTGCAGACCGTGCTCACCGCGCTCGCCTGGGTCGCGATCCTCAGGGCCGCCTATCCGGCCGACGGCGTCAAGGTGCTCCCGATCGTGACGTGCTACGCGGTCGCAGTCGCGCTGAACGGGGTGCTGCCGGCCAATCTGGGCACCCTCACGATGCTTTTCATGTTCACCGCGATCGTCGCGGGCGCGACCTTCACCGGCATCTTCGCCGGCTACCTCGTCCACAAGATCTTCTTCACGGTCGCGGGCGCCGCCGTCTACCTCTATCTGTTCCTCTCCGTCCCGGGATCGTTCGACATCCAGCTCGGCGGCCTGCACGACCGTTGGCTCCTCGCAGTCTTCATCACGGTCGGCACCGTCGCCCTGCTCGTCCTCGTGGCGCGAGTCTTCTGGCGCTGGGTCAAGAAGCTCTGGGCGCAGGCCAAGCAGGGCGGCGCGATCCTCGCCTCGCCGCGCGCGTACTTCGTGAAGGTCGTCCTGCCCTCGGCGGGAGGCTACGCGGCGAAGCTCGGCGTCATCGCGGTCTTCCTGGCCGCGTACGGCATCCCGGTCACGTTCCACACCGTGATGACCGTCGTGGGGGGGAACTCGATCGCGAACGTCACGTCGGTGACGCCGGGGGGAGTGGGCGTCAACCAGGCGATCAACGCGGCCTCGTTGCGAGAGGTGACGGACACGGCGACGGCGACGGCGTACTCGCTCGGTCAGCAGCTGATCACGACGGCCTGGAACATGGTGTTCGCGATCGCCCTTGTCTCCTTCGTCTTCGGCTGGCAGGGAGGCAAGCAGCTCGTGGCGACCTCGTACGGGGACGCGAAGGTGAAAGCCGGGGAGATGAAGAAGAGCCGCAGGCGCGAAGAAGGAGAGGCGGAGGCCTAGGAGCTCGAGCCGAGGAGCGCCGCCTTCTCGGTCTCGAACTCCTCCTCGGTCAGCGCGCCCTGGTTCCGGAGGGCCGTCAGGCGCTCGAGCTGGGCGACGTGGCTGTCCGCGCGCGAGCCCCGCAGTCGTCCGACGGCGTCGCGCACGCTCCACTCGCCCGCGGGCGCATCGGGGAACTCGGTCAGGGTGAGCCGGCGGAAGGCCCAGAGGCCGAGGGCGGCCAGGCCCACGAGCACCACGATGCCGATCAGGTTCCGCGTGGCGCGAATCGGGCCCCAGAGGAGCACGAGCAGGACGACGAACGCGAACACGCCCCACACGGCCTCTGGATGGTCGCGCAGGACGGGCGCCGACCAGCGCCTGAACGCCGTGCCCCGCCGGCCGGGGCCGGCGAGCCAGGTTCCCACGATCACGAGGACACCGATGGCCGTCAACGTCCGCGCCGAGGTCTTCAGCGTATCGGTGATGATCCCGAAGGCGTTCTCGGCCGCGGGTCTGTTGCTCGGCACCTGGACGAGCGAGTCGACGACGAAGTTTCCGCCCACGCGGAGGATCGCGAGGACGGCAAGGCCGACGAAGAGCAGCCCGAACGCGATTCCCCGCAGCGTCTTCAGCCGCCGCCCGGGAGAGAGGTACACGGCGAGGGCCCAGCAGGCCAGCGCGAGCGCCCAGAGCCAGGTGGCCATGAAGTCGAGGATCCGCACGAGCTGCTGGACGGCCTCGAGCTCGTCGCTCTCCATGATCACGATCGTTCCGGCATCGGCCGGCAGCCTCGCAGCGACGTCTCCGAGACCCACTTGCTCGGCCAGGTCCGAGAGCAGTGGGCTCAGCACCAGGACGACGTTGCCGCCCTCGGTTTGAACCGCTTGCGCCTCGCCCTTCACGACGCGCACGAAGCGCTCGTGGGTCACGCGGTTCACGGTGCTCCACGTCTCGACGACCCGCGGTCTCGTGAGAAGGATGTTTGCCCGCCGCTCCGTGAACTCGCGGAGGCCAGACGCCGCGGGGCCTGCAAGCGGCTGGACGGCGGGCGGCAAGGCCTCCTCCAGGCGCTCCTCGACGTCGACCGAGGAGTAAAGCGCCTCGGTCAGCGTCGCCGCGAGCGCCGCACGCACCTCGTCGTCCTGGAGGAGCTCGTCGCTCGTCGCCACGAAGGTGTCCGTCTCGAGCACGAGGCGGTTCACCCAGATGGCGAGCGCCGCGAGGAGCAGGAGGACGGTGCCGAGGACGACCAGCGCCTTGACTCCCGCGATCCTCCCCGGTCGCCTGAGGTGAACCCGACTGCGGCGCGCATCGGCCACGACGGGGCGAGTCTACGCCGCTGCTTGCCCCGTGTCAGCCGTTCGGGACGGTTTAGCATCCACACGTGCGCCGCGTCTCCGCAGGCAGACGAGTCATCGGCCGCGTCCTCGTCGTCTGGCTCCTGACCGGCGCGGCGCTTCAGATCCTGGGTTTGATCCTTCCCGGGGTCGAGGTCGGCGGCTGGGAGTCGGCGCTCGCTGCGGCGGCCTTGATCGGGATCCTGAACGCGCTGCTCTGGCCGCTCTTCGTCCGCTTCGCCCTTCCCGTCACCGTGCTCACGCTCGGCTTCGCGGGCCTCGTCGTCAACGGGCTCCTCGTCTGGGGCGTCTCCGAGCTCGTCGACGGCTTCGTCATCGACAGCTTCTGGTGGGGCATCGCGTTGACGGTCGGCCTCACCGTCATCAACACGGCGACGACCTCGTTGCTCGCGATCGACGACGACGACTTCTACTACCGCAACGTCGTCCGCCGGCAGGCGCGGCGCCGCGGCGTCGAGTCGAGCGACGTCCCGGCGGTCGTCTTCCTCGAGATCGACGGGCTGGCGTACGACGTGCTGCGGCGGGCGATCAGGGACGGGAACGCACCGACGATCGCGCGCTGGCTCAGGGACGGATCGCACCACCTGGTCGAGTGGGAGTGCGACTGGTCCTCCCAGACCGGAGCCGCACAGACCGGGCTCCTGCTGGGCTCGAACGAGAACATCCCGGCGTTCCGGTGGTGGGACAAGGAGCGGGGCGCGCCCGTCTCGTCGAGCGCGCTCCGAGACGTGATGGCCATCGAGCAGGAGCTGTCGACGGGCGCGGGGCTCCTCCACGCGGGCGGCGCGAGCCGGGCCAACATGTACTCGGGAGACGCGCCGCACTCGCTCCTTACGATCAGCACCGTGATGAAGCAGCGCGAAGGGCGGATCGGCGAGGACTACTTCGCTTACTTCGCCAACCCCTACAGCATCTTCCGCACGATCGTTCTCGGGATCGCGGACATCGTCTCCGAGCTCTGGGGGCAGACGCAGCAGAGGCGGCTCGACATCCGGCCGCGTGTCCACCGGGGGTGGTTTCCATACCCGCTCATGCGAACCTGGATGGTGGTCGTCCAGCGCGACCTGCAGGTGTCGTCCGTGATCGGCGACCTCTACGCCGGCCGCCCGGTCGTCTACACGACGTTTTCAGGCTACGACGAGATGGCGCACCACGCGGGCATCGAGCGGTACGAGACGCTCAAGGTCCTGCGTCGCATCGACCGGGAGTTCGCGCGGCTCGAGCGCGCCGCCGAAGGCGCTCCGCGCCCCGTCCGGTTCGTCGTCCTCTCCGACCACGGGCAGACGCAGGGTGAGACGTTCCTGCAGCGCTACGGTGTGTCCCTCGAGCAGCTCGTCGCCGAGCTCTGCGAGGCGGAGAGCGTCGAGGCCGAGCAGCAGGGCGACGAGGGCCTCGTCTACCTCAGCGCCTCGCTGACCGAGGCCGCGCAGGCGCCGGGGGCGCTCGCCGGCGGCGTCCGCGCGGCGACGAAGGGGAAGCGGGTCGACGGCGCGGTCGTGGTCGGCCGGGAACGCGAGACGCAGGAGGAGAGAGCCAGGGAGGACGGCAAGGCGCTCCCCGAGCTCAGCATCATGGCCTCCGGCTGCCTCGGGCTGATCAGCTTTCCCCGCATCGCGGGGCGCGCGACCCTCGAGGAGATCTCGGCTCGCTACCCCCGCCTCGTCCCGACGCTCCGCGAGCACGAGGGGATCGGCTTCGTCTTCGTCCGTTCGGAGGCCGACGGGCCGGTCGTGCTCGGCAGGAGCGGCGTTCACCACCTCGACTCGGGCCGGGTCGAGGGCGAGGATCCGCTCGCGCCCTTCGGCGAGACGGCGGCGTACCACGTCAGGCGTACGGACGGCTTCCGCAACTGCCCCGACATCATGGTCAACTCGACGTTCTGGCCGGAGACCGGCGAGGTGGCCGCCTTCGAGGAGCTTTGCGGCTCCCACGGTGGACTGGGCGGCACGCAGATGTTCCCCTTCGTGCTCGTCCCGCGCGGTCTGCCACTCCCGGAGGAGCGCGTGGTCGGGCCGGGAAATCTCCATCGCTGGCTGTGCCGCTGGCTCGCCGAGCTCGGCCACGACGGGTATGGCGACCGCGCGGCCTGAACGGAGCAGTCTCTCGCTGACCTGGGTCGGGCACGCGACCGTTCTCCTCGAGATGGACGGAGCCCGGTTCCTCACCGACCCGCTCCTCCGAAGCAGGGTCGCTCACCTGCGGCGCGTCCGCCCCCTGGAGACGAGCGTTCCCGCCCGTCTCGACGCGGTGCTCGTGTCGCACGCGCACTACGACCACCTCGACGTGCCCTCGCTTCGCCGGCTCGACCCGTCGATCCCCGTCGTCGCGCCGCCCGGTGCGGGCTCGGTGCTGCGGCGGGCGGGCTGCGAGCGGGTCGTCGCCGCCGAGGTGGGAAAGCAGCTCGTCTTCGGCGGGGTCGCGGTCCGGCCCACGCCGGCGGCGCACCCGGGCGGAGGGGGCCTGCGCCGAAGCGAGGCAGTCGGCTTCGTCGTCGACGGCTCGGCCTCGGTCTACTTCGCCGGGGACACGGACCTCTTCGACGGGATGGCCGACCTCGGCCCGGTCGATCTGGCGCTCCTCCCGGTGTGGGGCTGGGGCCCGTCGCTCGGGCGCGGTCACCTCGATCCACGCCGGGCCGCGGCGGCGGTCTCGCTCCTACATGCGCGGGTCGCGGTCCCGATCCACTGGGGCACGTACTACCCGCTGCACCAGCGACGAGGCGCCTTCCTGACGGAGCCGCCGCTCGAGTTCCGGCGCCTCGTCGCCGAGACAGCTCGCGAGACGCGCGTCGAGGTGCTCGGCCTGGGCGAGACGCTCGAGCTTTCCACCGTCGGAGCCGTGTCGTGAGCAAGCCGCGGAGCTTCGTCGCCGCGGCGTACGGAAGCCGGTCGGAGGCCGAGGCAGCGCTCGCCCTCGCCGAGGGGCTCGCCGCAGAGGGCGCTCTCCATCTCGTGGACGCTGCCGTGGTCGTGAAGACGGACGCGGGCCGCGTCGAGCTGCACCAGCGTCACGAGCTCTCCGTCGGCGAGGGAGCAGTCGGCGGCGGCGTGGCCGGCGTGCTCGCGGGGCTCCTGCTCGGCTTCCCCATCGCCGCGCCGGTTGCCGGAATCGCCGTCGGCGCGGGGCTGGGCGCATTCGACAGGGGGATCGAGGACAGCCGGATGCGCCGGCTGGGCGCCGGCCTCGAGCCGGGCCACGCGGCGCTCTGCGCGCTCGTCGGCAAGGCCGACTGGGCGCTCGTTCGCGAGCGGCTGGCTCCTCTGGCGGGCGAGCTCCTCGTCGCGGAGCTCACGCCGGAGGCCGAGGCGGCACTGCGGGCGGCCCGGGAGCGGGCGCAGCCTTGAGGCGCCTTCCGAAGAGCCAGTAGCCAACGGCGCCCGCCGGGATGGGGAGCCAGAACGACGCGAGCCGGTAGGCGAGCGTCGCCGCGGCGGCCGCGCCGGCGTCGACGCCCGCGAGGACGAGCGTCCCGGTCAGCCCGGCCTCGACGAATCCGAGGCCTCCCGGCGTCAGCGGCACCATCCCGAGGAGCGAGCCCGTGACATAGGCGAGCAGCACGAGCGCGGGATCGGGACTGGCGTCCACGGCGAACAGCGTCGCGACGAGGGCCAGGTAGTCGAAGAGGGACTTGCCCACCGATGCGGTGAGCGCCATCTTCCAGCGGCCCCCGACCGTCCTGCGAATCTGCTCGCGCTCGTGGAGGACGAGCTCGCCGAGCGGCGGGCCGGACCGCGGACGCCCGATCCGCCGGAGAGACCAGTCGACTGCATCGCCGACGAGGCCGAGCGGCTTGTCGAATGCGAACCCGACCGACCCGGCGACCAGCATGAGCAGGAAGACGACGCCGCCGATCCAGAGGGCGTGGAGGAGGCGGTGCGCGACCGGGGTCCCGGCGGCGATCGCGGGCACGGCGAGCAGCGGCAGGGCGAGCAGCCCCGCGAAGATGAGCGCCGAGGTCGCGGTGAGCGCGGATCCGACGCGCCCCGGAGGGACGCCGGCGCGCACCAGCATCCGGTACTGGAGTGCTCCCGCGGCCGCCATCCCGCCCGGGACGATGCGCCCGAGCGCGTTCGCCGCGAGCTGCGACGTCCCGACGGCGAACCAGCTCGGAGCGCCCAGGGCGATCCGCTGCAGCGCCCAGACCGCGACGAAGCTGAGCGCCTCGAACCCGAGCGCGATCGCGAACCACAACGGCTCCAGCTCGAAGAGCTCCTGCCACGAGCCGAAGACCGCAACGAGGCTCGGCAGCAGGAGGTACAGCGAGACGCCGGTGGCGAGCAGCAGCGCCGCGCGCGTTGCGATGCGCTGCGGCGTCCAGCCTCTCGTCACCGTGCCGGACGCCCGACCCTCAGCTCGTCGCGAGCTCCCGTCTCACGCCGCGAAGGCGGAAGGCGGTGAAGATCTCCATGAGGCCGCGGGAGAGCGCGAACGCGGCGATCCACGCGACGAGGAGCACGGCCTTGCCGGCGAAGTAGCCGGCCGCCCAGAACGCCAGCAGGATCTGCGCGATGCCGATCAGGAGGGTCACCCACCAGAGCCCGACCTTCGGGCCGACGAGCGCCAGCGTGACGTCGAAGATGCCCTTGAAGAGGACGACCCAGGCGAAGAGCGAGGCGAGCGCGACGAACGTCCCGGCCGGCTTGAAGAACGCCACGATTCCGGCGATGACGAAGAGCGCTCCGAGGATGCCGCGCGCGACCTTCCAGCCGGTTGTCGAGCTCTGCATCGCCACGAACTCGTTGAGGCCCGCCCCGATCGCGACGAGGCCGAACAGGATCGAGATAGCCGTGACCGAGGTGGCGTCGAGGCGCAGGACGATCAGGGCGACCCAGAGCCAGGCGATGCCGGTGACGAGAAAGATCCACCAGACCCGCGACGCGCTTTCGAGGAAGTCCGACTCCTCGAGGGACAGCTGACGCATAGTGTCCTCCTTGGGGTTGGAGAAAATCCTCGCACAAGCGGCGGACTCCGCCCCTAACCCGGCGCGACGGCGGGTGCTAGGCGGTGCCGCGAGAGCGTGCCAGGGGCAGTTCCGCCAGCGACTTCGTGTTGACGACGTCCGCGGCGGTGGCCCAGCCACGGCGCGCCGTAGCGATCGCGAGGCGCATGTTCCCGAGGCCCCGGATCGAGTGCGCGTCGGTCGACGCGACAACCGGGACGCCGGCCTCGACCGCCAGGCGGACCTCCGGGCCCGAGAGGTCGAGCCGGTCGGGGAGCCCGTTCGTCTCGAGCGCCACGCCGGTCTCGAGCGCCACCTCGAAGACGGCCTCGAGGTCGAGCGCGTTCGGGGGGCGGTGGTTGATGATCCGTCCCTTGGGATGGCTCAGGCAGGAGACGGCCGGGTGGCGCATCGCCTCGGTCACCTTCCGCGTCAGCCGCTCGCGGGCCTCGCGCTGGCCGGCGTGCAGGCTGAGCTGCACCCAGTCGAGCTCCTCCAGGACGTCGTCCGGGAGGTCGAGGCTTCCGTCGGCGCGGATGTCCACCTCGGTCCCGCGCAGGATGCGGAACGGCGCCAGCTCCTCGTTGGCGGCGGCGATCTCCTCGCCCTGGCGGCGGACGTCGTCGGCGTCGAGGCCGGGCACGACGCGGACGCTGCGCGTGTGGTCGCAGACGGCGACGTACTCGTAGCCGAGCTCCCGGGCGGCAAGGCCCATCTCGAGCACGGATGCCTTGCCGTCCGACCACGTCGTGTGGCAGTGGAGGTCGCCGCGGACGTCGCTCAGCTCGACGAGGGGCGGCGGCGGCCCGCGGAACGGCTCCTCGCGGAGCTCGGGCGGTAGCCACGGCAGCCCGAGCGCGGCGTAGACGCCTTCCTCGTCCTCGGCGTCCGGCAAGGGCCCGAGCGCCGCCACGTAAGCCGGCGACCCGGTCGCGCGGACGAGCTCGGTGCCGAAGCGGGGCGGCTCCGAGACGACCAGCTCGACGGGCAAGCCCTCGACGGTGACGCCGACGGCGCGCCGCTCGTCGCGCTCGACGACGGCCACGATGGCGGGCAGGCTCTCGAACGCGTCCAATACGCCGTCCGGCCGCGCGGCGCCGACGACGACCGCGAGGTCGAACGACGCGTCGGCCCAGCGGCGCGGGTCGCCGGCGATCTCCCCGCCGAGCCCGGCAGCGATCTCGTCGAGGAGCGCCCGTGCCCGGTTCAGCGGCAGGCCGCGAACCCGGGGGCGCGTGCCGCTCTCGAGGCGCGCCAGGAGCCGCTGCTCGGTCTTCGGCCCGATGCCGGGCACCGACGTGAGCCGCCCCGCGCGGGCCGCCTCCCGAAGCTCGTCCACAGTGCGGACGTCGAGCGTCCGCCCGATTGCGAGCATCCGCTTCGGCGAGATCCCCAGGAGGCGGCCGAGACCGACGAGCTCGGGACGGACGTCCTGCTTCAGCTCGTCGAGCTCGGCGATCGTCCCGGTCTCGACGAGCTCCCGGAGCCGGGCGGCGATGCCGGGGCCGATGCCGCTGAGCTCCTGCACCCTTCCGGCGCGGACGAGCTCCGCGATCGGGGCCCTCGTCTCGCGGATCGTCTCGGCGGCCCGCCGGTAGGCGCGCGCCGTGTAGTAGCCGGAGCCCGCGACGTCGAGCAGGGCCGCGAAGGCGGTCAGCCGGTCGGCGATGGCGCGGTTGTCGAGCACGGCGTGATCGTATGGCCGACGGGCGCGCGCCTCCTGCTCGCGTGCGAGAGAATCCCCGTATGGCGGTCGAGCCGACGCTTCGGTCGTGGGAGGAGCTCTTCGCGGCGCGGACGCGCGGCGGGGCGGGCGAGGGTCTGCTCGAGATCCTGGCGCTCGCGGGCGCACAGGACGTCATCTCGTTCGCGGGCGGCTTCCCGGACCCGGCCACGTTCCCGGGCCCGGCGCTCGGCGACATCCTGCACGAGCTCGCCGAGAGCGGCGACGCCTCGCCCTTCCAGTACTCGCCGACGCACGGGCTCCCCGGGCCGCGCGACTACGTCGCGCGGCGTCTCGAGGCGGTGGACGGCCGGCGGCCGGACGAGCGCGAGCTCATGCTCACGAGCGGGGCCGTCGAGGCGCTGGAGCTCGTCGGCAAGGCGCTGCTCGACGCCGGCGACCGTGTGCTCGTCGAAGGCCCGACCTACCTGGGCGCGATCATGGCGTTCCAGAGCTTCGAGGCCGCCGTCGAAGCGGTGCCGCTGGACGAGGACGGCCTCGCTGTGGAGGAGCTCGACCGGCGCCTCGCGCACGGCCCGCCGCCGAAGCTCCTCTACACGATCCCGGACTTCCAGAACCCGGCCGGGGTGAGCCTCTCCGCGGAGCGGCGCCTCGTGCTCGTCGAGCTCGCGCGCCGCCACGGTCTCCTCGTCGTCGAGGACGTCGCCTACCGGGAGCTCTCCTTCACCGACGAGCTCCCGCCGAGCCTCTGGAGCCTTGCCCCAGACGTCGTCGTCCAGGCGGGCACGTTCTCGAAGACGTTCTTCCCGGGCGTCCGCCTCGGCTGGGCCGCCGGCCCGGGCGAGCTCGTGTCGAAGCTCGTCTGGGCGAAGCAGAACACGGACCAGTGCGCGGGCGCCCTCGGACAGCGGCTGCTCGAGGAGTACGGGCGCCGCGGGCTCCTCGACGAGCAGCTCGACCGCGCGCGGGCGCTCTACCGGGCGCGGCGCGACTCGATGATGGGCGCGCTCGAGCGGCACGTAGGCGGGCGAGCCGCGTGGACGCGACCGGAGGGCGGCTTCTTCGCCTGGCTCGAGCTCGCCGAAGGGGCCGACGCGGTGGCCGTGGCCCGCCGCGCCCTCGAGGCCGGGGTGGCCGTCGTCCCCGGGCCGCCCTTCTTCCCCGCGGCCGGCGGCGAGCGCCATCTGCGCCTCTCCTTCAGCCGCGCCGACGAAGGGCAGATCGAAGAAGGCATCGGCCGGCTCGGCGGGCTCCTCTAGCTCTTAAGGCTCCTCGACGACCTGGATCTCGTCGGCGCACGCGCGGTCGACGCGCCCCTCCGGGCAGGAGATCGTCCAGACGGCCGCGAACGCCCGGTACCCCTCGCGCTCGAGCTCGAAAGCCGTGCCGCCGCCGACCCGCTCGCGAGAGACGACCTCCCAGCCCGCCTCGCGCGCCGACCGCTCGAGCGCGTCCGCCCGCGCCGCCTCCCGCTGGTCGCCGGTCAGGTAGATGCGGACGCAGGGCGGGTTGCCCTCGACCTGGAGGCACGCCCCCTCCGTGACGTCGACGATCTCGCTCGTCGCCGGCACGAGCTCGTCGGCCCGGCTCCGCAGCTCCTCGAGGCCGGGGTCCGTCGAGCCCGTCGAGCAGCCCGTGGCGGCGAGAACGGCGGCTGCCAGGATCCCGAGGAGGCCTCGCATGGCCTCATCCTGCCGTTCGGACGCGGCTAGGGGACGCCGACCGGCGAGCGCCGGTCGCGCGAGTAGCTGCCGCGCGTGGCCCCGCTCGCGCGAGCGTAGCTCCACGTCGCGCGCTCGTCGACGGCGAGGACGACGGGGCCGTGGACGATGAGCGAGTCGCTCGCGCGCTGGCGCAGGAGGTCGGCGAAGAAGTTCTCGGCCAGCCACTCCCGGCCGGGAGCGACGGTGGTGTGCACGCGGATGCGGGTCAGAGTGTGGGAGAGCTCGTCCACCCGGTCGACGCGGGGTCGCCGGATGAAGGTCGTCGGCCCCTCGGGGAGGATGCGGGTGACCTCCTCGACGAGCCGCTCGCCGTCCTCGCGCTTGCTCACGAAGATCTCGATGGCGAGCTCCTTGACGCCGCGCGGGAGGACCTTGACCGCCTGGATCTGAGAGTTGTGGATGTGGATCGACTCACCGGTGAGCGCGCGGAGGCGCGTCCGGCGGAGCGAGACGTCCTCGACGACGCCCTGGAGCTCGACGCCGGCGTGGACGACGACCGTGTCGCCGACGGAGAACCAGCGCTCGACGAACATCATCGTGCCGGCCAGCACGTCGCCCAGGATCCGCTGCGCGGCGAAGCCGGCCACGATCAGCGTGAACGAGACGCCGGCGATCGCGGTGAGGCGGTGGACGCCGCCCGCAACCTGCGCGATCGAGAGCACGATGGCGGTCCCGAACGCGAGGTAGGTGATCGCGGCGCGGATGATCCCCACGAGCGTCTCGCGGCGCTTGACGTTCGCGATCTTGCCGGTCGCCTCGAGGTCGCCGCTGCTGTGGCGCCGGTCGTACCAGGCGAGCAGCTGCCGCGCCGCCCACCCGCTCGAGCGCGCGACGAGCCAGGCGAGCGCGAACAGCGCGACGACGACCGCGATCCAGCCGAAAGGCGGGTAGAGGGGCGTCCTCGTGTTGAGGAGGTCGATGAGAGGGTCGAGCATCGTCCGTCACCGTATCGACGTCCCCCGGGCCCTCCGGAGGCTTGCGGCCGGTCCTAACGCAGGCTTAACGGCGGGAGGATCGGCGGGCGCAGCGGTCGCGGTCCGGGCAGCGGGCGAGCACGCGGATCGTCGGCACCTCGCCGGTCGTGCGGCGGAGCTGGAGCAGGACTGAGGCGGCGTTGTTCGCGTAGTCGCTCTCCTCGAGGGCGCGCTCCGGATTCGCCCGGTGCACGAGCACGTAGCGGCCCGCGGGCACCTGCGTCACGTCCACGTACTGCCCTTCGAGCTCGGGCACGTAGTCGTCGCCGTAGCCGGGCGAGATGCCTTCGCGGACGGAGAGAAGCCCGGGCCGGTCGCGGCCGCACTGCTCGGTCCAGACCGGCTCCTCCGGCTCGCCCTCGAGGCGCGTCCTCGGGTCCGTCTCGTAGCGGTCGCCGAGGCAGAAGCCGGTCTTCACGTCGCGCCCGACGAGTGCGCCGTCGTCCGGCCGCCGTAGCTCGTAGCGGTCGAAGTCGAGGAGGTGCCAGTGGGCGTGCGTCTCCGACTCGACGTACCGCATCTCGCCCTCGACCTCGCGCTCGCGCGTCGTCCCGTCGGTCCTGCGGACGAGCTGCTGGACGCTCATCGCCGGCTCGGCCGGGCCAGAGCGCTCGCCCTCGATGAGGAGCGGCCCGCGTCCGAGGTTGTCGACCGCCGAAGCGAACGTCAGCCTGTACGTGTCGCCCGCCTGGACGATCGCGAGCTCCGACGGCACCGCCTGGTCGAGGTCGGGCAGGAGCTCCTCGGGGCCGTCTTCTCTGAGGACGTAGACGGCGCCCGCCGCGAGCGCGGCGCCGGCCGCGAGGAGGACGAGGACGAGGAGCCAGCGCAGCATCGGGCGACGAGGCGACCGCGCCGCCTCCTAGTGGTGCTTGCCGTGGCCCTTCTTCTCGCCCTTGCCCTTGCCGTGCGGGACCGTGTGATCCTTCTCCCGTGGTCCCTTGCCGGGGTTGTGGGGCTTGTCCGGCTTCGCCGGCTTGGCCGGCTTGTCGGGCTTGCTCGGCTTCGGCGGCTTCTCCGGCTTCGCGGGCGGTTGCGGGTTCCCGTGGCCGCCACCGCCTCCCTTGCCCGGTCCTCGGTCTCCGGGCTTCGCCGGCTTGTCGGGCTTCCCGGGCTGGGGCGGCTCGTGCGGAGGCGGCTCGGGCTTCCCGGTGCTCGGCGGTGCGGAGGGCCGGTCGGGGCGGACGGAAGGGCCGGAGCCACCCTGCCTCGGCTCGGGCGACGGCGGGGTCGCCACGAGCACGGGCCCGTCGCCCTCGTCGCCGCTCCCGCCGGGCGGGGCGACGGCAGTCGGAGCGTCCGGCTCCGTCGCCGGCGGGCTCCCCGCACCGCGGACGTTGCTCTCCGGCTGGGGGCGCGGCCCTGCCGCAGAGCCGACGTCGATCGCCGCGGGCACGCTCGAGCGCTCGAACGCGGGCGCGGCGCCCTCCGTGGGGAGGACGACGGACGTGGCGTCCGCGCCGAACACCCGCAGCCAGAGGTAGATCGTGGCCGCGGTCCCGGCCGCGAGGAGGGCGAGGTTGGCGCCGACGACCGCGGGCGCGCTCGAAGCGGCCGCCGCAGCGGGGGCGCCGGCGGCTGCGGTACCGGCGACGGCCGCGCCGGCGGCAGCCGCGGGGACGAGAGGGCCGACGACGGCCGGCACCGGCGGGGTCACGACCGGCGGGAGCCCGAGGGCGCTCGCCTCCTGCGCGCACTCGACGCTGTGGAAGCCCTCGCCGAGCCCGGGCACAACGACCTGGAACTCGTTGGGATCGAACTCCCGGCCGCATACCCGGCAGTGCATTCGGCCGGTTATATCAGGCTGTTCGGCCCACGTCGTCACCCGCGCAGACAACCCTGTTCTTTCCAGCCGCCTTGGCCCGGTAGAGGGCTCCGTCGGCCGCCGAGAGCAGCGCCTCCGCGCTTCCGGCGGCCGGGAACGCAGCGACGCCGAAGCTCGCCGTCACGGGTGGGCGGTCGCCCCCGATCTCGGGGAGGCGCAGACGGAGCAGCGCCGTCTGGAGGCGCCGCGCGAGCTGGTCGCCGCCGTCGAGCGCCGTCTCCGGCAGGAGCACGGCGAACTCCTCGCCGCCGTAGCGGACCGGGAGGTCGAAGTCTCGGACGTTCTCGCGGAGGACGTCGGCGAAGCGGCGCAGCACCTCGTCGCCGGCCTGGTGGCCGTAGCGGTCGTTGATCCTCTTGAAGTCGTCCAAGTCGGCGAGGACGAGCGCGACAGGCTCGCCGAAACGCTCGGCCCGGCGGATCTCGACCGCGAGCGTCTCCGTGAAGCGGCGGCGGTTGGCGAGCTGGGTGAGCTCGTCGGTGATCGCCTGGCGCTTGACCGTCCGGTGGAGGCGCTCGTTCTCGAGCGCGATCGACGCCTGCGCGGCGAGCCAGTGCGCGAGCTGTTCCGCCTCGGCGTCGAACGAGCCGTCCCGCGGCGGGTAGAGGAGCAGCTGGCCGACGCGGTCGCGCTCCGAGCCGAGGTGGAGCGCCAGCGGCCTCCCGCCCTCCTCGGGGCGGCCCGCGCGGACGACCTCGTTGCCGCCGCTGACGAGGCGCGCGCCCGCGGCGCCGGTGGCGCCGATCGCGCTCTGGAGGATCACCGGCAGAAGCGCCTCGGGGTCGTGCGTCGCCGCGAGCGCCTCGCCGACGAGCGCGACGGCCTCGCGCACGCGTCCGGAGTCCGCCTCGCTCGGACGCACGTCGCGCGCTCGGCGGCGCTGCTCGGCGTCCTCGACCGGCGTCTCCGCCGGCTCGGCCCTGCGCCGGAGGAGCCGCGCCACCGTCCAGCCGACGAGGAGCGCGAGCGCGACCGTGGCGAGCGCCGCGACGAAGGCCCGCCGCCGCGTCTCGTCCACGGCAGCCGCGATCGGCGCCTCGGACGAGAGCGCGGCCAGCCGCACGTCGGCGCGGTCGACGAGGGGCGTGGAGGCGAAGCGGTAGGCCTGGCCGTTCTCCTCCAGATCGCCGGTCGCTTCGGCCGGAAGCTGCAGGGCGGCCGGCAGCGGGGACGAGGCCGCGAGGAGCCGGCCGCCGACGGCGATCGCCGTCACGTCTGTGTCGGGCACGCCGGCGGCGCCGGCCAGGCGCTCGGCCAGCTCGCGGTCGAGCGGCACGCCGACCACGACCTCGCCGAGCACCTCGCCGTCGTCGCCGACGACGTCCACGGCGCGGCTCGCGACCCATTCGTCCCGGCCGGCGAGGAGACTGCCGCCGGCGACGAGGCCGACGTCCTCCTCGATGCCGGCGATCCGCTCCGCTGCGACGGGGTCGCGCTCCGCGAGCGCCCGCTGCACGCCTGCGGACTCGGCGAGCCGCGCCGCGCGCTGCTCGGCGTCGCGGAGCGCATCCGCGAACTCCTCACGCCCGAGGCGCAGGTTCGCCGCCAGGCGATTGTCGACGATGTCGCGCTCCTGGCCCTCGGCGATCTCGCCCGCGACCCAGGTGACCACGAGGACGAGGAGGACGGCGAGCAGCGCCGTCCACAGGGTCAGCGCGAGACGGCCGCGGGCCGCTCGCGGTGGGAATCTCGCCAGAGTCGCCGTCGGTCCTCCCCTGCCAGTCTAGAACGTCGGAGGCCGCACGTCCGTCGCGATGAGGAGGAGAACGAACGCGGCCACCGCGAGCCGGTAGACGACGAAGACCGAGTAGTCGTGGCGGCGGACGTAGCCGAGAAGCCCCCAGATCGCCACGAGGCCGCTCGCAGCGGCGGCGATCATGCCGACCAGGAACGGTCCGGTGGATCCGGGAGGCAGGTCGCCGAGCAGGACGTCGGTGACGCCCTTCCAGACCGAGGCGCCGAAGACGATGGGGATGAGGAGGAGGAAGGAGAAGCGCGCCGCCGAGTCGCGGTCGAGCCCCAGGAAGCGGGCGGCCGTGATCGTGATGCCCGAGCGGGAGACGCCCGGCATGAGCGCCAGGCTCTGCGCGAGCCCCACCGTGAGCGCCGTACCGGGCCCCAGGGAGGCCATTTCCCGCCGGGGCGGCGTCCGGTCGGCGAGCCAGAGGAGGACGCCGAAGACCGCCAGGAAGATCGCGATCTGCCAGGGCTCGCCGAGGTGGTCGGCGATCACGTTCTCGCCGAGCGCCCCGATCGCGGCGGCCGGGACGGTCGCCACGGCCACGAACCAGGCGATGCGCTCGTCCGCCGTCTCGATCCGCCGCCTGCGGACGCTTCCCCACCAGGCGCCGAGCAGCCGCACGACGTCCGTCGCGAAGTAGGCGACGACGGCGACCAGGGTCCCCACGTGCAGGGCGACGTCGAACGTCTGGTTGAACTGCTCGTGCGTCTCGAGGTACTCCCACTCGAAGAGCCAGGGGACCAGGATCAGGTGGCCCGAGGAGGAGATGGGGAGGAGCTCGGTCGCGCCCTGGACGACGCCGAGCACGAGCGCCTGCCAGTTGGGCAGCGCGTCAGGGTCGTCGCCGACGCCGGCGATCGTCAGGCCGACGGCGACGAGCATCGCCGCGCCGGCAACGGCAAGGATGCCGACGCGACGCATCGAGGGGTTATCGTAAGCGCCCCGTGAGTCGCAACGACGCCATCCTGGGCGCGGTCGCTCTCCTTCTCGTCGTCTTCAGCCTCGTCGTCTCGCTGGTCATCCCGCGGCGCGACCCTGGCTTCCCGGGCCGCAACCTGAAGGTGTTCACGCTCGTGGCCGTGCTCCTCGTCATCGCCATGCTCGCCTCGGTCGAGGTGCTCGGCGCCGAGCACGAAGCCGAGGAGGGCGGCGAGGCCGCCGAGACGGCGACGGGCGACGGCGAGGAAGGCGGCGGCGGCGAGGGAGGAGAAGGCGGGGCCGGCGACCCGGCTGCGGGCGAGGAGGTCTTCGCCTCGGCGGGCTGCGGCAGCTGCCACGCCCTCGAGGAGGCGGGCACGACCGCGACGGTAGGCCCGAACCTCGACGAGTCGACGATCGACCAGGCTGCGGCCGCCGAACAGGTGGCGAACGGCGGCGGCGGCATGCCCGCCTTCAGCGGCCAGCTCTCGGAGGAGCAGATCCAGGACGTGGCCGCCTTCGTCGTCGCCTCGCAGGGCTAGCCGAGCCCGCTTCGGCGCACCCGCGCCCGAGAAGGCCGACGGGAGTTAGCTCATCCGGGTCTGCGGTTGGCGGCCGACCACGAAGTACAGGATCGTCCCGAGGAGCGGAAGGATGATCACGATCAGCACCCAGGCGGCGAGCTGGCCGCGCGTCAGCGCGCTGCGCCGCTGCACCATATCGACGAGTGCGACCGCCCAGGCCACGGCCGCGACGACGCCGACCAACCACCAAAACGAGTCCATGTAGCCTCTCCTCGGGTCGCCTTGCGGATGGGTCAGTGTAGTCGTGAGGCTGACCGTGTCCGCCCTCGCCGCCCAATCTTGGACGAGCGAAGAACGCCGCTCGTTCATCCAAGGGGACACTAGGCGGAGAGGGCGGGATTCGAACCCGCGACCCAGCTTTCACCGGGTACGCGATTTCCAGTCGCGCTCCTTAGGCCAGCTCGGACACCTCTCCGCGACCCTCCAATCGTAGCCGTCATCGCGTTTCCCGATCGCGCGCGGCGGTACAAGCCACACGTAGGAAACGCGAAGACGCAGGAGGCCGATCCATATGCCGCCAAGCGGAGTGAAGAAGGGCTCGAAGCGCGCCCGCCAGTACGAGCACATCAAGTCGAGCGCCAAGAAGCAGGGCGCCTCGACGAGCCGTGCGAAGGAGATCGCCGCCCGGACCGTGAACAAGGAGCGGGCCCGGTCGGGCGAGTCGCGCACGCGCTCCCGCACCTCGACACGCGACATGTCCTCGAGCCGGCGCGGCGGTCAGCGCTCGGGCACGAACCGGCCGAAGGGCCGCACGAAGGAGCAGCTGTACAACGAGGCCAAGAGGATGAACATCTCGGGGCGCTCGAAGATGAGCAAGCAGCAGCTCCAGCGCGCCGTCGACCGGCGCAAGTAGCCGCGCGCCGGCGCCGGGGTCGAGAATCGGGGGCGGGGGGAGAACCTCCGTCCCCGTGACCCGCCGCCGATCCTCCTACCGCTCGCTCGCCTCGCTCCAGCGCGACAATCGGGTCTGCCGCGCGTGTGCCGAGGCCGGGTTCCCGCTCGAGTCGCTCCCGGTGCTCGAGGGTCATGCCGGCCAGCGGGCGATGATCGTCGGCCAGGCACCCGGGGTCGTCGAGGGCCTCGAGCGGCGGCCGTGGCGCGGCAGGGCCGGCGCGACCCTGCGGCGCTGGCTGGAGCTCGACGAGGCGGCCTTCTACGCGACGTTCTACTGCGTCTCGATCACGCGCTGCTACCCGGGCCGCCATCCCTCCGGCCGCGGTGACCGCCCGGCGTCGCCGGCCGAGATCGCGCTCTGCCGGTTCTGGCTCGACTGGGACCTGCGGCTCGTGCGGCCGCGGCTCGTTCTCGTCGTCGGCGGCCTGGCGGCGCGGCGGCTCCTCGGTCTCACGCGGCTCACGGACTCCATCGGCTCGCGCTGCGCGCTCGGCGACGCCCTCGCCGTCCCGCTCCCCCATCCCTCCGGCGCGAGCGGCTGGCTGAACGAGCCGGCGAACCGGGAGCGGCTCGCGGCCGCGCTGGCGGTGGTGCGCGAGGAGCTCGCGGCGCTCTAGCCGCGGCTGTCGCGGAAGCGCCGCGCGAGCGGGAGCACGTACCAGAAGCCGGCGAAGAGAGCGGCGACGACGGCCGCGACGATCGCCGTCGCGGGCTCGCCGAAGAGGTAGTCCGTGATCAGGTAGACGGATGCGGTGATGGACGCGGCCATGAACACCGTCGCCGCGATGGCCGACCTCGTCGCCAGGAGAAGGAGCGCCTCCTTGTCCTGCTGGCGCCAGCGGATGCGGTGCGTCGCCGTCGGGGTGATGAGGAGCACGGTCGCGACGACGGCGCAGAGGAGGGCGGAGAAGTAGACGTACTCCTGGTCGGTCGAGAGCTCCTGGAAGCGGTTCTGGAACGGCAGGATGAGCAGGAAGCCGAAGAGCACCTGGACGCCGGGCATGGCGAGACGGTGCTCTTCCACGAGCTCGCCCCACTCCTGGTCGAGCTCCTCTTTCGAGCGCGGTCGCTCCTCGTCGGCCACGATCGGGAGGGTAGCTGGCGCCGGCCGTTAGCTCTGGCCGAGCGTGGGTAGGACCGGCTCACAGTCGCTTTCGAGGGGGAGGACGTCATGCATCGGTTCCGGCTTCTCGCGCTTCTCGCGCTTCTCGTGCTCGCCGTCGTCGTCGCCGCCCCGGTCACGGCGGCGCAGCCTGCGAAGGTTCCGACCGCGGTCGGCACCGGCGGCGCTGCCGCGACCGTCGAGGTTCTCGCCACCGAGGCCGCCGTCGAGGCGCTGCGCGGCGGCGCGAACGCCGTCGACGCCGCCGTCGTGGCCGCCGGCGTGCTCGGCGTCACCGAGCCCTTCTCGTGCGGCATCGGAGGCGGCGGCTTCATGGTCGTCCGCACCGCCGACGGGACGGTGACGACGATCGACGGCCGCGAGACGGCGCCGCAGGCGATGCGGCCCGACTCCTTCTGGGAGGGCGGCGCGCCGCTCCCCTTCGGCGAGGCCCGCTTCAGCGGGCTCTCGGCCGGCGTGCCCGGAACGGTCGAGACGTGGGACGAGGCGCTGAGGCGCTTCGGCACGATCGACCTGGCGGAGGCGCTCCAGCCGGCGATCGAGGTCGCCCGTGACGGCTTCGTCGTCGACCAGACCTTCTTCGACCAGACCCTCGCGAACGTCGACTTCTTCGACGACGTCCCCTCGACCGCGGAGATCTACCTCGATCCGGACGGCACGCCGCGCGACGTCGGCACCGTGCTCCGCAACCCGGATCTCGCGCGGTCGTACCAGCGCCTCGCCCTGAAGGGCGCAAACGGCTTCTACCGCGGCGCGCTCGCGGCCGCGATGGTCCGCGCCGTGAGGAAGCCGCCCGTCGCCCCGGATGCGAACCACGTCTGGCGGCCGGGCGTCATGACGATGCGCGACGTGAAGCGCTACGAGGCGCCCGAGCGCGAGCCGACCCGGGTCGGCTACCGCGGGCTCGACGTCTACGGCATGGGGCCGCCCTCGAGCGGCGGCTCGACCGTCGGCGAGGCCCTCAACATCCTCGAGGGGTTCTCGCTGAGCGCGGCCGACCGTGCGCGAGCGTTCCACCTCTACCTGGAGGCGTCGCGCTTCTCCTTCGCCGACCGGAACGCCTACCTCGCCGACTCCGACTACTTCGACGTGCCGCTCGCCGGCCTCCTCTCGGACGGCTTCGCCGCCGAGCGCCGCGCCCTCATCGACCCGACGCAAGCGGCGACGAGCCCCGTGCCGCCGGGCGACCCCTACCCGTACGACACGGCGGGAGAGGCCTCCGCCACGGCGGTCCAGTCCGAGACGACGACGCACGTGACCGTGGCCGACAGGTGGGGCAACGTCGTCTCCTACACGTTCACGATCGAGTCGACCGGCGGCAACGGGATCGTCGTCCCCGGGTGGGGCTTCCTGCTGAACAACGAGCTGACCGACTTCAACTTCGACTCGCTCACCCACCCCAACCGGGTCGAGGGCGGCAAGCGGCCGCGCAGCTCGATGAGCCCGACGATCGTCCTCGACGACGGGCAGCCGCTCCTCGCGCTCGGCTCGCCGGGCGGCTCGACGATCATCACGACCGTTCTCCAGCTGCTCGTCGACCGCCTCGACCTGGGCGCGACGCTGCCCGAGGCGATCGCGGCGCCGCGCGCGACCCAGCGCAACACGGCGACCACGCTCGCCGAGGCGGCCTTTCTCAGCTCGCCCGTGGGGCAGGAGCTGGCGACGACCTACGGCCACGTCCTCGAGCCGACGGGTGAGATCGGCGCCGCGACCGGGATCGAGTTCCTGGACGGGGGCCGCATGCTGGCCGCCGCGGAGCCCGAGCGGCGCGGAGGCGGGAGCGCGGCGGTGGTCGACCCGGAGTGAGGTGCAAGAGCATGGCGACCAAGAAGCAGGTCGATGCGGCCAGGCAGAACGTGAAGCGCGCTCAGCAGGCCGCGAAGCGCAAGCGCACCATCGCCCACCTGCCGAAGAGCACGCGGCGCGGGCTCGGCCAGCAGGCGGCGCGGGGGCGCGGGCGAGGCGGGAAGGCCGGGCACGCGCTCGAGGATCGAAACCGGGAGCAGCTCTACGAGCTCGCGAAGGAGAAGGGCATCCCCGGCCGCTCGAAGATGGGCAAGTGGGACTTGATCGACGCGATCCGCAAGTCCCGGTGACCGCGACCCGAAGGGAGGCGCGATGACGACGCTCGACCCCGATCCCGATCCGGAGCGTCCCGACCCGGAGGTGCCGGACATGCCGCCGGGCGAAGACCCCGGCGTGACGCCGCCGGAGCCGGGCACGCTCCCCGAGGAGCCGGACATCGATCTACCGGAGCACGAGCCCGAGCGGATCTAGGGCGGGTCTAGACCGCCTGGCGCTCGAGCCAGCGGGCGCGCTTCCTGGCCGCCTCGACCTCGCGGTCCCGCGGCGGCGCCGTCGTCACGAGCTCGTCCAGCAGGCGCCTGGAGGCGTCCGCGACGGCGTCGACCGCACGCGCGAACGCCTCCTCGTTGGCCCGGGACGGCTTCGTGAAGCCGCTGATCTTGCGCACGTACTGGAGCGCGGCCGCCCGCACGTCCTCCTCGGTCGCCTGGGGCTCGAAGTTGTAGAGCGTGTGGATGCTTCTGCACATGCTCCGGAGCCTACCGGGGCCGAGCCTCAGGCCGCCCGCCGGAGCGCCTCCGGCGCCGACGCGGCCGGCGCGGTGTGGAACGCCTGCGCGAGCCGGCCAAGCGTGAGCGCCGCCAGCAGCAGGCCGAAGTCCCGCAGAGCGATGTCGTAGTACGTGGGCGGATCGACGGTGAGGAGATTGACGATGATCCCTCCGAGCCAGGCCGCCACCACGTAGGCCCCGATCCGCGGGGCGAGCGCGACGAGGATTCCGGCCGCGATCTCGACCACCCCGACGAAGTACATGAAGTCCTGGCCGCTCCCCGGGGCGATGTCGTTCACCCACGAGGCGAGGTAGTCCGGCCAGTCCACCGTCCAGTTGAAGAACTTGTCCAGCCCGAAGAGGATCGGCGCGGCGGTGAAGCCCACGCGCAGGAGCAGGTACGCCTGATACGCGGCGTCGCCGAGCCGTCCCTTTTCCGAGGTCGCTGTCATTCCACACCTCCTGGCTCGCGGTGAGAAGGCTCTCGTCGGATTGGTGTCGCCGGGCGCACGGGTCTCACCGCCGGAAGCGCGCCGGGAACTGGCGCACGATGCCGGCGCTCAGTGCGTCCGCCATCCCGAGGATGTGCCGGTGCACCTCGTCGTAGGCCGCGATGTCGGCCTCCCAGTCGCCCGTGAGCCGGGCGACGGCCTCCGCGGTGGTGAGGTCGAGGTGCTCGCGCATCATCGCCCGCATCTCCGCGAGCGGCCAGCTCTTCGGGTTTGCGGCCGTGAGGAACGCTGCGATGTCGTCGCCGTTCGCGTACCAGCGCTCCTGCGCGGCGGCGAGCGCGGGGCCGTCGCCGGCCTTGGCGGCGGCGAGCACGTCGGCGGCGATCAGGATGTGCTCCCGCAGGAGCGCCGTCAGCTGCTCGCCCGCCGCGTCGCCGTAGAACGGCTTGACCGCGTCGCCGATGTCGTCCTGGTTGGCGAGGAGGCGCTGGAGAGCGGGGTCGAGGTCGGGAAGCCCGGCGGCGAAGCTGACGATCACCTGGCGCGTCCAGACGATGTGGTCCTCCCAGAGCTTGCGCATGTCGTTGCGGAGGGCCAGCTCGCTCCGGGAGATCTTGCCACGGGCCTGCTCCCCGCGGTTGACCTGCGCCGAGGACGCACCGGAGACGCTGAGGGCGAGGAGCGCGGCCAGCAGGGCGAGCAGTCCCAGCAGGGCGAGCGGGGGCGAGGGTCGAGTCGAGGCGGTCACGTGAGGCTCCTTCCTGTCGGTTGCACCACGGACCCGTTCGTGTCGTTCGCCACGCCGGTCTTACGTAAGAACCTCCGGGGGCCCGACACCAACTTCCCGATGCCGGAGCAGCCTTTCCACCGAGCCGACGCGCCCGAGCCGCTCGCGTACGTCCTCGGAGAGGTGCGCTTTCGCCGGCTCGTCCTCGCGGCCGACCGCCGGGCGTTCATTCCGCGCCCCGGGACGGAGGTCCTCGTCGACCGCTGCCTGAGGCTCCTGCGCGGCGTCGCAGAGCCGCGGGTGCTCGACGTCGGCACGGGCTCGGGCGCGATCGCCCTCGCGATCGCGGCCGAGCAGCCCCGTGCGCGCGTGACCGCCGTCGACGTCTCGGCCGATGCACTCGCTCTCGCGCGCGAGAACGCCGTGCGCACTGGTCTCGCCGGCCGGGTGCGGTTTCGCCGAGGCCACCTGCTCGCGGGTCTCGCGGGGCCGTTCGACCTCGTCGTCTCGAACCCGCCCTACCTGACGGCCGCTGCGCTCGAGTTGCTCGATCCCGAAGCCAGGTTTCACGAGCCGCGCGCGGCCCTGGTCGGCGAGCGGCTCGGCCCGCTCATCGCCGCCCAGGCGCGCGCGGCCCTCGCCCCGGAGGGCCGGCTGGTGCTCGAGTGCGGCGCGGGCCAGGCCGCCGGGCTGGCCGGCGAGCTGCGCTCTCTGGGTTACGAGAGCGTCGTCGCGACCCCGGACGGGGACGGGCGCGACCGCGTGGTCGAGGGCACGCGCCCGGTCGCTCGCCGGCTGGCGGCCTGACGTAAGAACGCCCTCGACGCCGACACGAACATGGTGTGAGCACGAGCACCCGCAGCGGACGGCAGGAGGCACGCGCCGTCGTGGCTTGGCGGCGCCGGCAGCTGGCCGACGCCGGCTTCGACGCTCCGCTCGCCGCTGCGCTCGCCCGCGACCCCCGCATGGACCTGCACGCGGTCGTCGAGCTCGTCGAGCGCGGGTGTCCGCCGGCGCTCGCCGCCCGCATCCTCGCTCCGCTCGACGAGGAGCGGCCGGGTTGAGCACGCCCGCCCCTGCTAGCGTCGCGTCCGTGGCACCCGCTGCGTCTCTCGACCTCGAGTCGCGGGCCTGGATCGACGCGCTTGGCGACGAGGGCGCCGTCCGCGACGACGCGGTCGCCCGCCTGCACGCGCTGCTCCTCCGCGCCGCCCGCTTCGAGGTGGCGCGGCGCCGCCCGGCCCTGCCGCACCTGCGCGGCAACGAGCTGGACGACATCGCGCTCGAGGCGGCCGACGACGCGCTCGTCTCGGTGCTCGCCCGCCTCGAGGACTTCGAGGGGCGCTCGCGCTTCAGCACCTGGGCCTACAAGTTCGCCCTCCTCGAGGCGGCCGTGAAGCTGCGAAAGCGCTCCTGGCAGGGGCGGGAGATCCCGCTCGAGCCGGAGAGCTGGTCGCTGCTCGCCGCGCCCGGCTCGTCGCCCGAGCACGAGGCCGAGCAGAGCGAGCTCCTCGGCTCGATCAGGGAGGGGATCGAGAGCGTGCTCACCCCCCACCAGCGGCGAGTGCTCGTCGCGATCGCGCTGAACGGCGTCCCGATCGACGTCCTCGCCGAGCGGCTCGGATCGACGCGGGGCGCCCTCTACAAGACGCTGCACGACGGCCGGCAGAAGCTCCGTGCGCACCTCGCCTCCCAGGGGCTCGCAGTCGACCCGGCGGAAGGGGGGAACCGACATGGATGAGAGGCTCCGCCGCCTTCTGGGCGCGAGCGGCCCGGAGCTCACCTGCGACGAGTGCTTCGCCGAGCTCGACCGCTACGTCGAGCTCGAGGTCTCCGGCACCGACGCGGACGCGGCCGTTCCCGGCATGCGCGCCCACCTCGAGGGCTGCCCCGCCTGCGGCGAGGAGCACGAGAGCCTTCGGGCGCTCGTCGCCGGGGACGGCGCGTAGACGCTCCAGAGACGGGCCGGGAAGGAATGGCCCCCGCGCCTCGTCTAAGGGGACAGAGGACGGGATGTCTGCCATCGAGACGATCAGCGACGAGCTCGCCGGCCTGGAGACCGAGGACGAACGCGTCTTCTCGTGGCGCCATGCGAGCCTGCTCGCCGCCGGCTACGACCCCCGTCTCGCGTTCAAGCTGGCGCTCCGCCTCGACGTCGACCTGCACCTCGCCTTGCGCCTCCGCCGAGCCGGCTGCCCGCCCGAGACGGCCGCGCTCATCCTCCTCTAGGCGGCCGCGGCCGCGGTCTCGGCCGACCGGACCAGCTCCTCGAGAGCGGGGTTCTCGATCTGCGCGGAGAGGGCGCGCGCCGCCTCCAGCGCTCCGGGCTCGCCCAGGCCGGCCCGGTAGAGCGTGGCCCGCGCGAGGAGCTCTCGCATGCCGTGGCCGGCGGCGATCGCCTCGAGCTCGTCGATCCAGCGGCCGCTGCCCTCCACTCCGTGCTCGAGCGCGAACGCGCAGAGGGCGTCGAGCGCGTACGCCTCGATCCAGAGGTACGTGTCCGGGAGGCGGCGGCAGAGGCCCGGCGCCTCGACGAGCAGCTCGAGGGCTCGGGCGGCATCGCCGCGCTCTGCCGCGACGAGCCCGAGGCCGCGTGCGGCGACGCTCTGCCAGCAGGGGTCGCCGACTTCGCAGCCGAGCGCGAAGGCGCGCTCGAGGCGCTCCTCCGCGGCATCCACGTCCCCGGCGCGCAGGTCGATCTCGGCTCGGAACGACTGCGGCCACGGCTGGAACCCGGTCAAGCCCCGGGCGTCGACGTACGTGAGCGTCTCGTCGAGGACGTGTCGGCCGTCCTCGAGCTCTCCGCGCAGCACGTGGAGGCGACCGAGCATGGTCCGGGCGAACGCCGTGAGGTGCGCGGACGCAGCTCGATCCGACCGCGCGACGGCCGCCTGCAGGAGCTTGCCCGCCGCCGCGTAGTCGCCCACGTCGCTGCGGCAGCTGCCGCGGATGACGTCGATCCACGCCAGCTCCTCGTCGCTTCCGCAGGCCAGCGGCTCGGCCCGGGCGACGGACGCTTCCGCGCGGTCGTAGCGGGCGCGGAGGAACTGCACCCAGCCCAGCTCGCGGATCCCGGTCGCCGCCAGCGGCCCGTTGCCCGCTGCCTCGGCGAGCGCGCTCCCCTCCTGGAGGGCGGTCGCGCCCTCTTCGTCGGTACCACGAGCCGCGTGCACGAGCGCGCTCCCGAGGCCGATCAGCGCCCTGGCGAGCGGCTCCGGCTCGGCGCCGGCCCGGGCCGAGGCGACCGCGCCGCGCAGCCGGGCGAGACCTGTGTCGACTGCGCCGGCGGCGATGGCGGCTTCGCCGGCTTCGATCTGCGCGAGCACGGCGGCGCGGCCGGAGACCCGCGGGAGGCGCGCGGCGGCGGGCACCTCGGCCGCCATGCGCAGGGCCGGGCTCGTCTCGACGCCGAGCTCCCGTGCGAAGAGCTCCGTGCAGGCCGCGACGTGCAGGGCGGCCGCCTCTGCGCCGGCCGAGGCGCCGAGACAGCGGACGAGGACCACGTGCGAGCTCTCGTCGTACGGGTTGAGGCGCACGAGCTCGGAGGCGTGGTCGGTCGCCGCGGCGGCCTCTCCTCGGGCGAGCAAGGCGAGCGCGGCCTCGCGGAGGACGGCGGCCGTGGTTCCCGCGACGTGGCGGCGCTCGTTCTCGAGCCAGTTCTCGAAGCCGGGGCTCGACCGGAAGACGAGCCCGTCGAGGAGCTCGTGCCCGAGACCGGGCAGGGCCAGAGCCTCGACCCAGGATCCCCTGGCGAGGACGTCGACGTCGACGAACGTGCCGGGGCGCAGGCTGAGACGGACCGGATCGCCCGTCAGCTCGGCCTGTTCGCCCAGCAGTCGGCGCAGCGCCGAGAGCGTCCAACGGAGCGTGCCGAGCGGGTCGTCGGCCTCCGGGAACAGGAGAGCGGCGAGCCGCTCGCGCGACGAGGGGACGTGCGTGCGGACGAGGTAGGCGAGGAGCCCCCACGGCTTGTGCCCGCGCGGCGCTTCGACGGGGCGGCCGTCGCGCTCGATCCGCGGCGGTCCAAGGAGCCGGATGCTCAGGCCCATCCCGGCTCCCGAGCGCCTCGCGTCACACGTCCGGTCACACGCCGCATTGCGAAGGTCGCGCTCGTCAACTTCATCACAAGGAGGCGGCCATGCCAACACGTGAGATCCTTCGCTCGCCGAAGACCCGGATCGTGCTCGTCGCCGTGCTCGCCGCGGTCGTCGTGGCGACGCCGGCGCTGAGCACGCCCGGATCGGGAGTCACCGGGCCGGTTCTCGGCCGCGGCGTGCTGGACGGGAAGGCCCGGCTGAAGATCAAGAGCCCGACGTCCGACGTCGTCGTGCAGCACCTCACCATCGCGCCCGGCGGGCACACCGGGTGGCACAGCCACCACGGGCCTGTGGTCGTCGTCGTCTCCGCCGGCACGCTGACCCTGTACCGGGCCAACGACCCGAAGTGCAGGCCTCACGAGTTCCCGGCCGGCACCTCGTTCATCGACCCGGGCCGCGGAAACGTCCACATCGCGCGGAACGAAGGCGCGACGCCCGTCGAGCTCTACGCCACGTACCTCGACGTCCCCGTCGGCGGCAGCTTCCGCATCGACGCGCCCGACCCGGGCAACTGTTCCTTCTGAGAGTGTCCGCGGAGGAGACCCGCCTCGGCCGTCAGGCGGGCTCCTCCGACGGCACGCGCACCCTGGGGCCGAGGTCGGCGTCTCGGGCGACGAGGCCCGCGTAGCGGCCGCCGAGCGCGAGCAGCTCCTCGTGTGTCCCCCGCTCGACGACGCGGCCGCCGTCGAGCACGACGATCTGGTCGGCCTCGCGGATCGTGGACAGCCGGTGCGCGATGGCGATCGTCGTGCGCTCCTCCGCGAGCGCGTCGAGCGCCTCCTGGACGGCGCGCTCGGTGCGCGTGTCGAGCGCGCTCGTCGCCTCGTCGAGGACGAGGACCGGCGGGTTGCGCAGGATCGTCCGGGCGATCGCGATCCGCTGCTTCTCGCCGCCGGAGAAGCGGAAGCCGCGCTCGCCGACGACCGTGTCGTAGCCGTCGGGCAACGCCGCGATCACCTCGTGGACCTGGGCCGCGCGGGCGGCCTCCTCGAGCTCCGCGTCGGTC
>DASTBX010000156.1:0-11052 GCA_035711645.1 Gaiellaceae bacterium | reverse complement strand
CCGTCACGGCGAGCAGACGCCGCGGCGCGCGAACTCGGGCACGCAGCCCGTTTACGGGCACGAGCGACAGGTGCGGTCTGGTGACCACACGAGCGAGTTCGCCGCGCGCCCGTCCGGTCCTACCCGTCGAGCTCGCCTAGTCGAGCTGCGGCACCTCGAGCGCGCCGAGCAGCTGCACCTCCGGGTGGAGCACGACGCCGAACTGCTCCCGCGCGCGACGGCGCGCCTCGGCGATCAGCGCGATGGCGTCGGCCGAGCGCGCCCCGTCCGCGTTCTCGATGAAGTTGGCGTGCCTCGGGGAGATCTGGGCGCCGCCGCTGCGGTAGCCGCGGAGGCCGCACGCCTCGAGCATCCTCCCCGCACTCAGCTCGTGGTCTGGGTTCTTGAAGACGCTCCCGAACGTGCGCTTGTTCGTCGGCTGCGCCTCCTTGCGGCGTGCCTGCATGGCCGCGACCGTCGCCTTGATCTCCTCGAGCGGGCGCGGCTCCAGCACGAATTCGGCGCGCGCGACGACCTGGCCGTGGCGCAGGCCGGAGGTGCGGTAGCGCAGTCCGAGCTCCTGCGGCGTCAGCCACCTCGCGCCCGTCGCATCGGCGACGCGGGCGCGACGGAGGACACCCGCGATGTCGCCGCCGTAGGCGCCCGCGTTCATCCAGACGCCCCCGCCCACCGTCCCGGGGATGGCGCACGCGAACTCGAACCCGCCGAGCTCGGCCGCCCGGGCGCGGTGGAGGCACACGGCGAGCGGTGCCCCGCCGCCGCCCGCGAGCACCCCGTCGGCCGCCTCGGCGGCGGCAAGCCCGCCCGCGAGCTTCAGGACGAGCCCCGGGAAGCCGTCGTCGGCGACGAGGAGGTTCGAGCCGAGGCCGACGACCGCGACCGGCAGTCCCTCGGCGTCGGCCCAGGCGAGGCGCTCGAGGAGCTCGTCCTCGTTCTCGGGCGCCGCGAACCAACGCGCCGGGCCGCCGGTCCCGAGCGTCGTGTACCGCGCGAGGGCGACCTGCTCCTTCACGCCGTCAGCTCCTCCCGGAGCAGCGGCAGCGCCGCATCCACGTCTCCGGCGCCGACCGTGAGCAGCAGGTCGCCGGGGCGGGCGAGCGACGCGGCCACCTGAGCAGCGTCGACCAGCGCCGGCGCCCAACCGACCGGCATGCCCGGGCGGGCGTCGGCGAGCGCGTCGGCGACGAGCTTCCCGCTGACGCCGGGCACGGGCTCTTCCCGGGCGCCGTAGACGTCGGTGACGACCGCGGCGTCGGCGGCCGCGAGCGCACGGCCCAGCTCGTGCCCGGCGTGCAGGGTGCGCGAGTAGAGGTGCGGCTGGAAGAGCGCGACGACGCGCCCGTCGCCGGCGAGCGTCCGCGCCGCAGCCAGCGTGGCGGCCACCTCCGCAGGGTGGTGGGCGTAGTCGTCGACGAGACGGACGCCGCCGGCCTGGCCGTGGTCTTCGAGCCGCCGCCCCACCCCTCGAAAGGCGGAGAGCGCCTCCGCGGCCGCGGCGCGATCGAAGCCGGCGAGCTCGAGGGCGGCGAGCGCGCAGGCCGCGTTGAGCCGGTTGTGCTCGCCCGGGACGGAGAGCGCGAGCTCGGCAGGCGTCAGGTCCTTGCCCCAGACGACCCGCTCCTTCCCCACGCGGGCGGCCCAGCGCTCGAAGCGCTCCTCCAGGTCGGCGGTCGAGCCGAACGCGGCGTGATGGTCGAGCTCGACGTTCGTGATCACGGCGACGTCGGCGGGGAGCTCGAACACGGTGCCGTCCGACTCGTCGCCCTCGACGACGAGCCAGCCGCTCCCGGCCCGCGCGTTGCCGCCGAGCTGCGGCACTTCCCCGCCGATCAGAAAGGACGGGTCGTCTCCCATCGCGTCCAGGCAGAACGCGACCATGGCCGCGGTCGTCGTCTTCCCGTGCGCGCCGGCGACGACGATCGACCGGCGCAGGGAGACGAGCTCGGCGAGCAGCTCGGCCCGGCTCCGGCCGGCGACGCGCTCCCGGTACGCGCTCGAGACGACGACCTCCGCCCCTGCGGGCGGACGCGGCGGGTCCGGCGCGACGACGACCGGAATCCCGGCGGCGCGGACGTAGGCGAGGTAGGGCGTCTCCTTCTGGTCCCAGCCGGCGACCTCGGCGCCCCACGCCTTCGCCACGACCGCGTACCCGGAGAGCCCGGCGCCGCCGATGCCCGCGAGCCAGAGGCTGCGGCCGTCAAGCTCGGGCAAGGGCGGTCAGCTCCTCCGCGACCGCGTCAGCGGCATCCGGTCTGGCGACCTCCCGCATCGCGGCGGCCATGCGTGCGAGCCGTTCCGGGTCCGCGAGAAGCTCGTCGACCTGGCTCCGCAGGTCGAGCTCCGGCTCGGGCACGACGACGGCGGCCCCGTGGCGCTCGAAGTAGCGGGCGTTCTTCGCCTGGTGGTCGGCAGTCGCGTGCGGGTACGGGACGAGCAGCGCCGGCTTGCCGGCAGCGGCGACCTCCCAGACCGAGCCGCCCGCGCGGGCGACGACGAGATCGGCGGCCGCGAGCGCCGCGCCGAACGCCTCCGTGAAAGGAAGCAGGCGGTAGTCCTCCCGGCGCACCCGTCCCTCGAGCGCGGGGAAGTCGCGCTCGCCCGCGAGGTGCAGCACCGCCGGGCCGTCCTCCGCGAACGCCGCGAGCGCCGCCTCGTTCAGCCGCCGGGAGCCCTGGCTGCCCCCGAAGACGAGGACGACGGGGCCCTCTGCCGGCAGCCCGAACTCCTTCCGCGCCTCCGCGGCGGCGGGCGGTCGTGCACGGGCGGGTATCGGCCGCCCGACCACCCGGTACTTCGCTCCGTCGAGGCCCTCGATGGGGAACGCGAGGAAGACGCGTCGCGCGAACGGCGCCGCCAGCCTGTTGGCAAGCCCGAGGTGGGCGTCTGCCTCCAAGAGCGCGGCGGGGATGCGCAGGAGCCCGGCAGCGAGGACCATGGGCCCGCCGACGTAGCCGCCCGCGCCGAGGACGACGTCGGGACGGCGGCGGCGCAGGATGCGCACGCAGGTCACCGGCGCGACGAGCCCGCGGGCGGCCGCCCGCACGAGCCGAGGGCCGATGGCGCGCGGGATGCCCTCGACGGAGAACGCGTCGAACTCGTGGCCGGCCGCCTGCGCGAGGCGCTCCTCGACGGAGTCAGGCCGACCGGCGAGCGTGATCGGGACGCCGCGACGTTCCAGCGACTCGGCGACCGCGAGCGCCGGCAGGACGTGACCGGCCGTTCCTCCGGCGGCGACGAGGCAGCTCGGCGCGGGCTCCTGCGGCATCGCTGACGGCGATGTTAAGGAGGATCCCCACGGAGGCGAGGCCGACTATGAGGCTCGAGCCTCCGTAGGAGACGAAGGGAAGCGGGATGCCGGTGAGAGGGGCCAGGCCCATCACGGCGCTCACGTTCACGGCCGCCTGCCCGCAGACGAGCGCCGTCAGGCCCGCCGCGAGCAGCTTCCCGAACGGCTCGCGGCAGCCGAGCGCGACGTTGAAGCCCGCGTAGCCGAAGACGACGAACGCCGCGATGACCGCGAAGGCGCCGACGAGCCCGAGCTCTTCCCCGACGATCGCGAAGATCATGTCCGTCGAGGCCTCGGGCAGGTAGTAGACCTTCTGGACGCTCTCGCCGAGGCCGGTGCCGAAGAACCCGCCCGAGCCGAGCGCGAGCATCGCCTGCACCGACTGGAAGCCAGTTCCCTCAGGGTCCTGCCAGGGGTCGAGGAACGCCAGCAGGCGGTCGCGCCGGTACGGCTCCAGCCAGATCGCCGCGGCCACGAGGAAGAAGCCGATCGCCGCCCCGCCGGCGAGCGTGGAGAGCCGCGTGCCGGCGACGGCGAGGACGGCCGCCACCATGATCGCGATCGCGATCGCCGTGCCGAGGTCGGGCTCGACGAGGACGAGCGCGAACGCGGTCCCGACCACGACGCCGATCGGCCGGAGGAGCTCGCCGAGCGACTGCGGCGCCGGGCGCCGCGCGAGAAGCGCCGCGATCCAGAGGGCGAGAGCGAGCTTCGCGAGCTCGGACGGCTGCAGCGTGAAGGGTCCGAGCGCGAGCCAGCGCCTGGCCCCGTTCACCGGGGTGCCCACGACGAGGACGGCGACTAGGAACGCGAAGCTCGTGAGGAGGAGCGGCAGGATCGCGAAGCGGAGCCGGCGGTAGTCCGTCCGCGAGAAGAGTACGAGGGCCGCGATCCCGACGAGTGCGTAGAGCGCCTGGCGCTTCAGGTAGTACGCCGGATCGTCGGCGGCGAGAGCGGCGCGGGCAGAGCTGGCGCTGTAGACCATGACGAGGCCGAACGCGACGAGCCCCAGCGTGACGAGGACGAGCAGGTGGTAGTCGAGAGCGCTGCGCCGCCGGCTCACAGGCCGACCTCCGGCCCGTGAGCGTCGGGAGCGAGCCGAAGTCGAGCGACGGTCACAGCGACTCCACGAGCTCGCGGAAGCGCGCGCCGCGCTCCTCGAAGTCCCGGAACTGGTCGTAGCTCGCGCACGCGGGCGACAGGAGGACGACCTCGCCGCGCTCTGCGTCCTCGTGCGCCTCCGCGACCGCCCGCTCGAGGTGGCGCGAATGGCGAAAGCGGACGCCCGCGGCGGCCAGGGCCTCGGCGATCTCGTCGGCCGACTCGCCGATCAGGTACGCGCAGGCCACGCCGGACTGGGCGGCGCGCCGGGCGAGAGCCGCGAACGGCGTCCCCTTGCGGCTGCCGCCGAGGATCACGCGGAGCCCGGGCGGGTAGGCGCCGAGCGCCCGCTCGGCGGCCTCCGGGTTCGTCGCCTTCGAGTCGTTGATCCAGCGCACGCCGTCGAGCTCGCGGACGAGCTCCAGGCGGTGCGGGACGCCCTGGAAAGTCCGGAGCCCCTCGCCGATCGCCTTGTCGGGCACGCCGGCGGCCCTGGCCGCCGCGGTGGCGGCGGCGGCGTTCTCGCGGTTGTGCGCGCCGGGGATGCGTGGCTCGGCGGGAAGCGGATCGTCGGCGGAGAACTCCATCCGCCGTGCGCCTCCGGGGACAGCCTCGAAGCCGCGCGGGACGACGGCGACGTCGTCCTCCCGCTGGTTCTCGAACATCCGGAGCTTCGCCGCCCGGTAGGCGTCCAGGTCGGGGTAGCGGTCGAGGTGGTCCGGCGTGACGTTGAGGAGCACGGCGACGCGGGGGTGGAAGCGCTCGACGTCCTCGAGCTGGAAGCTCGAGAGCTCGCAGACGATCCAGGCGTCCGCGGCGAGCGCACCGTCGAGCGCGGTGAGCGGCCGCCCTACGTTGCCCGCGACGGCCACAGGCCGCCCGGCTGCCCGGAAGATCGCTCCGAGCAGCTCGCTCGTGGTCGTCTTCCCGTTCGTCCCCGTGACGCCGAGAATCGGATTGGGAAGCAGGCGTGCGCCCAGCTCGACCTCGCTCCAGACGGCGAGGCCGCGGCCGCGCGCTGCGGCGGCGAGGGGGGCCTCACTCGGAACTCCCGGGCTCTTCACAAGCAGGTCCACGTCGTCGACGAGCGCGGGGTCCTCCGCGCCCAGCACGACTTCGACGCCCGCCGCGCGAAGCCTGCCCGCCTCCAGCGCCGCGTTCCGGTCGACGCCGCGCACCCTCACGCCCCGCCGGGCGAGGGCGAGCGCCGCCGCCTCGCCCGACCGCGCCAGGCCGAGGACGAGCGCCGACTCAGGAAGCGAACTCAGAGGCGTACCGGTAGTACAGGACGAAGCCGCAGGCGCAGAGAATCGCCGTCACGATCCAGAAGCGAACCGTGATGCGCGTCTCCGACCACGCCTTCATCTCGAAGTGGTGGTGCAGCGGCGCCATCAGGAGAACGCGCCGGCCGAACCACTTGAAGCTCACGACCTGGACGATGACCGAGAGCGCCTCGATCAGGAAGATGCCGCCGATCAGGATCAGCAGCAGCTCGGTCTTCGTCATGATCGCGAACGCGGCGAGCGCGCCGCCGAGGCCCATCGAGCCCGTGTCGCCCATGAAGACCTGCGCGGGGAAGGCGTTGTACCAGAGGAACCCGATCGAGGCCCCGATCAGGCTCGCCCCGAGGATCGCGAGGTCGAGGTCGACCTGGTCGGCGGCGCCCACGGCGCGGATCGAGGCAAGCGCCGCGACGAGGCTCATGGCCGTGTAGGTGAGGATGGCGATCGTCGTCGTGCCCGCGGCGAGGCCGTCGATCCCGTCCGTCAGGTTCACCCCGTTCGAGGCCCCGGCGATGATGACGAAGAGGAGCAGGTACCAGCCCCACGAGAGGGGCAGGTCGGCGTCGACCAGCGGGACGTAGACGTCGGTCGTGAGCGGGTCCTCGAGCCCGCGCGAGGCGACGAGGCCGACGACGACCGTGATCCCGGCGAGCCAGATGAGCTTCCAGCGCCCGGAGAGCCCCAGGGAGCGGCGCCGCGACACCTTCGTCCAGTCGTCGACGAAGCCGATCGCCGCGCAGCCGAGCGTGACGAAGAATGCGGTCACGGCGGGAACCGTCCGCTGCGAGAAGACGAGGAACGGCACGGACATGGCGATCATGATCAGGAGGCCGCCCATCGCCGGCGTCCCCTGCTTGACGACATGGCCCTTCGGGCCCTCTTCGCGGATCTGCTGCCCGAACTCGTTCTTGCGCAGGAAGTCGATGAACTTGGGCCCGGAGACGATGGAGATGACCATCGCCAGGACGCCCGCGAGCAGGACCTCGACCACGGCTGGACCCTAAGCCCCCGCTGGGACGGCGGCGATCGCCTCGCCGATCACCTCGAGCCCCATCGCGCGCGAGCCCTTGACGAGGACGCAGTCGCCCGGCCGCAGGACCGAGCGCAGCGCGGCCAGGCCCTGTTCCACCGTCGGCGCCCAGCGGGTGAGCGGCACGCCGCGGGCGCCCTGGACGTACCCGCGCGCGAGCGGCCCGACGGCGACGAGCACGTCGACGCCGGCGCGGGCCGCCGCGGCGCCGACCTCCCGGTGGTACGAGGGGCCGCCGGCGCCGAGCTCCGCCATGTCGCCGAGCACCGCCACCTTCCGCGCGCCTCGGCACCGCTCGCGCAGATGGTCGAGCGCCGCGGCCATCGAGAGCGGGTTCGCGTTGTAGCAGTCGTTGATCAGCGTCCCCCCGCCCGGAAGCTCGAGCTCCTCCCCGCGGAGGCGCGAAAGCCGCACCTGCCGCGCTCCCTTCTGAACCTTCCCGAGCGGGAGCCCGAGGGCGTGGAAGGCGGCGAGGGCGGCGAGCGCGTTGGTCGCGTTGTAGCGCGACGAGAAGCTGAAATCGAGCGTCAGCGGGCGGCCGAAGGCCTCGACGCGTAGCCGTGCGCTCTCGCCGCGCGCCGCGAAGTAGCTCAGCGTCACGTCGCCGCCGTCGCCGAAGCGGAAGATCCGGATGTCGTCGCGCTCGAGGTAGGGATCGAGGTAAACCTCGCCGGCCGGCACGACGGCGGTCCCGCCCGCGGGCAGGCTCTCGATCAGCTCTGCCTTCGCCTGCGCGACGCGCTCGACGGTGCCGAGCAGCTCGAGGTGGACCGGGCCGACGCTCGTGACGATCCCGACGTCCGGAAGCGCGATGTCGCAGAGCTCCGCGATCTGCCCCAGGCCGCGCATCCCCATCTCGACGATCGCGACCTCCGTGTCGGGCTCGAGGCGGCAGAGGGTCAGCGGCAGCCCGATCTCGTTGTTCTGGCTCCCCTCGGCGATCACGGTGCGGGCGTGCGGCGCACAGAGGGCTCCGAGGATGTCCTTCGTGGACGTCTTCGCCGTCGCCCCCGTGACGGCGACCACGCGAGCCTGCGACCGCTCCCGGACGGCGCGGGCGAGGGCGCCGAGCGCTCCGAACGCGTCCTCCGGGACGAGCGCGGCCGCCGCGCCTGCCGCGAGCGCCTCGTCGGCGAACTCGGCGCCGCGGCCGACGGCGACGAACAGGTCGCCGGGCGCGGTACGGCGGGAGTCGATCGTGACGCCGGTCGCCTCGAGGGCGCCCTCCGCCCGCTGCAGCCGCCCGGGGGCGAGCCGCTCGACCTCGTCCAGGGCGAGCGGGATCATGCGGCGGCGCCGAGGCGCCGGAGGGCGTCGCGGGCGACGTCACGGTCGTCGAAGGGGATCGTCCGGTCCGCGAACTCCTGCCCTTGCTCGTGCCCCTTGCCGGCGATGACGACCACGTCGCCGTCGGCGGCCTCGTCGACGGCGCGCGCGATCGCGGCCGCGCGGTCGGGCTCCACCTCGTAGTCGCCCCCCATGCCCGCGACGACCTCCCCGACGATCGCGAGGGGATCCTCGCTCCGCGGGTTGTCAGAGGTGACGAACGCGCGGTCGGCGAGACGGGACACGACCTCGCCCATGAGCGGTCGCTTGGCGCGGTCGCGGTCGCCCCCGCAGCCGAAGACGCAGAGCACCCGGCCCGTCGCCAGTCGGCGCGCCTCCTCGAGGACGTTCTCGAGCGCCTCGGGCGTGTGTGCGTAGTCGACGAGGACGCCGAAGGGCTGGCCCTCGTCGACGGCCTCGAAGCGACCGGGCACCCCGGCGACGTGCTCGACGCCGCGGGCGATCGCCTCGTCCTCGATCCCGAGCAGGCGCGCGGCGGCGATCGCGCCGAGGGCGTTCTCGACGTTGAAGCGGCCGCGGAGGCGCGGGCGCACGTGGAGCCCGCCGATCCGGAAGCTCGTGCGGGCCGGCGTCAGCTCGAGCTCGTCCGGACGGACGTCGGCCTCGCCGGAGACGCCGAAGGTGAGCAGGCGCCCGCCCAGTCCGCGGAGCTCGTCGGCCAGCCGCCGGCCGTGCTCGTCGTCGAGGTTGACGGCCGCCGGCGGTCGCGCGCCGTCGGCGGGCTCGGTGAAGAGCCGGCGCTTCGCGTCGTAGTACGCCTCCATCGTCCCGTGGAGGTCGAGGTGGTCCTGCGACAGGTTCGTGAAGACGAGGGCGCTGAAGCGGGTGCCGAGAAGCCGCTTGAGCTCCGACCCGTGCGAGGAGGCCTCCATCGCGCAGCTCCGGTCGCCCGCGTCGAGCATCTCCCTGAACGTGCGCTGGAGGTCGATCGCCTCCGGTGTCGTCCGCGTGACGGCGCGCCGCTCGCCGCCGACGCGCATCTCGACGGTTCCGAGCAGGCCGGGCCGCCGGCCGGCCGCGGCGAGGATCGAGTAGAGGAGGAAGGCGGTCGTCGTCTTCCCGTTCGTGCCGGTGACGCCCGCGACCTCGAGCTCGCGCGTCGGCCGTCCGAAGAACGCGTCGGCGGCGAGGGCCATGGCGGTGCGGGCATCCGGGACGAGCAGCTGCGGAACCGGGAGGTCGAGCGGTCGCTCGACGAGCAGCGCGACGGCGCCGCGCTCGACCGCCGTGGGCGCGAAGTCGTGCCCGTCCGCGCGGCTCCCCGGAACGCAGACGAAGAGCGCCCCCGGCGTCACGGCGCGCGCGTCGTAGACGAGGTCGGTGACGACCGCGGGTGCCGCCCGGAGCACGGCGGTCGCGCCGGCGGCGCGGCCGAGCGTCTCCAGGTCGGTGACGAGCGGGTCGGGCATCTGCGTGCGTTGTGCTTTCGGCGCGGCAGGCGCCGTTCTTCCTCCGTTTCGCCTGCATTCTGGCGCGGTTCGCGCCCCGAGCGCGTAGCTTGCCCGGGCTACGAGTCGTCCGCGCTGCCGGGTGCGTCCGGCGGGATCTCGAGGTACTGCAGCGCGAACTGCGCGATCTCCGCGAAGGCGGGGCCCGCGACCGTGCCTCCCCAGATGACGCCCTTCGGCTCGTCGACCGTGACGAGGACGACGAGGCGGGGCCGGCTGGCCGGGACGAAGCCGACGAACGAGGCGACGTAGCGCGAGGTCGAGTAGCCGCCGGTCGGCTCCGGCTTCGCCGCCGTCCCGGTCTTGCCCGCCACGCGGTAGCCCGGGACGCGCGCCGTGAGCCCCGACCCCTCCTCGACGACTCCGCGCAGCATGCGGGTGATCTGCTCGGCGGTCCGCTCCGAGAGAACGCGCCGCCGCTCGGGCTCGGCCCGCTTGCCGCCCTCGACGCGCTCGACGAGGTGCGGCTGCAGCCAGACGCCCTCGTTCGCGATCGCGCCGTAGGCGGCGGCCATCTGCAGCGGCGTGACCGCGATCCCCTGGCCGATCGGCACGTTGCCGATCGTCGAGCCGGACCACTCGTCGGGCGGCAATACGATGCCGCGCGTCTCGCCCGGGTACTCGACGCCGGTCTTGCGGCCGAAGCCGAAGCGGCGGATCCACTCCGAGAGCTTCTGCCGCTGGAGCTGGATGGCGAGAGTGATGACGCCGACGTTCGACGAGCGCGAGAGGATCTGCGCAACGCTCAGCGTCTCGGTGCCACGGGGCAGCGCGTCGTGGATGACGCGGTCGGCGACCTGGATCGAGTACGGCAGCCGGAACTTCGTCTCGGGTGAGACGACGCCCGACTCGAGCACGCCGCCGAGGGTGACGACCTTGAACGTCGAGCCCGGCTCGTAGGTGTCCGTGACGGCTCGGTTGCGGAGCCGGTCCTCGCTTCGGCGCGAGACCTGCGAGTAGTCGTTCGCGTCGAAGCCCGGCTCGACGCCGAGCGCGAGGATGCCGCCGGTCTGCGCGTCGAGGACAACGGCCGTGGCGGCCTCGGCGCTCCACTTCGACCGCGTCTCGCGCAACACGCGCTCGAGCTGCCCCTGGAGGGAGTTGTCGACGGTCAGGTAGACGTCGCGGCCGTCGCGGACCGGCTTCGACTCGAGGACGTCGATCGTCCGCCCGAACGGGTCGCGCACGATCGTCTTCGAGCCGTCCTCGCCGGCGAGGACGGCGTCGAGCTCGAGCTCGAGGCCGGAGAGCCCGCTGTTCTCGGTGCCGGCGAACCCGACGAGCTCCGAGGCGACGGTCCGTTGCGGATACACGCGTCGTTCCTCTGGGTAGAAGCCGATGCCGGGGAGGCCCTGAGCCTCGAGGGCCTCGGCCTTCGCGACGTCCGCCTTGCGGGCGACGTAGACGAAGCCGCGCGAGCGGTCGGCGAGCAGCGGGTAGAGCTTGCCGGGATCGAGGTCGAGGGCTGCGCCGACGGCGAGGGCCGTCTTCCTCGGGTCGGCGATGTGCTTCGGGTTCGCGTACACGGTCGTCGCGCGCTCGCCGATCGCGAGCTGC
>DASTBX010000155.1:0-8708 GCA_035711645.1 Gaiellaceae bacterium | reverse complement strand
ACGCTCCGCCGCGACCAGAGCTACACGGTGTGGAGCTACGTGCCACGTCCGAACCCGAGCCAGCTGGCCTCCTTCGAGGGCGACTACCCCGACGAGCTCGCCCGGTACCTCGAGGTCGTCTACCAGCCCGTGCCGGAGTGGAGCGTGCGTGGCCGCGACACGCTGATGGCCGTCTTCTTCGGGGCCGAGCACGCCGACGAGTTCGAGATCGCGACCCTCGAGTCTCTCTACGAGGCGGGGAGGGGGGTGACGAGCGAGGCCGAGTCGCCGTACGAGGCTGCGGTGCTCCTGGAGACCTGGTTCCGCGAGGCGGGCGGCTTCACCTACGACGAGCAGCCCCCGGCCCCGCTCGGCGGCGAGCCCGCGCTCGTCGACTTCGTCAACGGGGCGAAGCGCGGCTACTGCCAGCACTACGCGGGCGCGATGGCGCTGATGCTGAGGCTCCTCGGCGTGCCCGCGCGCGTCGCGGTCGGCTTCACGAGCGGCTCCTACGACGACGACGAGCAGGAGTGGGTCGTCTCCGACACGAACGCGCACGCCTGGGTGGAGGTCTGGTTCCCGCGCTTCGGCTGGATCCCGTTCGACCCGACGCCCGGCCGCGGCCAGCTGGCGGCCACGTATTCCGTCTACTCGGGGTCGTTCAACGCGGGCGACGCCGCCGACCTCGGCCTCGCCGACCGCCTTCAGGGCATCTCGCCGGCGCTCGCGGAGCGCATCCGCTCCGCGAACCAGCGCCCCGGCCTCGAGGGCGCGGGCATCGGGAGCGGGGGCGCCGGCGCGACCTCGACCGTGCGCGACCGCGGCCCGAGCATCGTGCTTCTGCTCGTCCTCGTCCTGGCCGGCGCCTATACGGCGCTCGTCCTGCTGAAGGCCGTCCGCCGGAGCCTCCGCTTCGCGACGCGCGACACGCGCTCGCTCGCCGGGGCCTGCCGGCGCGACCTCGTCGGCTTCCTGGCCGATCAGGGCGTCGAGCTGGCTCCGAGCGCGACCGTCGCCGAGATCGGCGCCGCGCTCGACCGCTACTACGCCGTCAACGCGGAGCCGTTTGTCCGCAGCCTCTCGATCGCGCGCTTCGGGCCGCCCGCCGACGCCGGCCCGGCGCTGCGGGAGGCCCGCCGCGAGCTCCGCGACGTCCGCAGCGTGCTGCGCCGCCGGCTGGGCGTTCTGAGCCGGCTGCGCGGCGCCGCGAGCCTCCGTTCGCTCGCGTTCTGACAGCGCGCGGCAGACCTCCCCGCATTCCGTATGGTTGGAGGAGGACATGAGCGAGACCTACGACCTCTACCGCCAGGGCCGCGAGCACCTCGCCGCCGGACACGCCGCGCAGGCGACGGTCCCGCTCGAGAAGGCGAAGCGGCGCGAGCCGGCGAAGGCATCCATCCGCGAGGCGCTCGGCATCGCGTACTTCCGCATCCGCCGCTTCGCCGAGGCCGAGCAGGAGTTCCGCACCATCCTCGAGCTCGCCCCGGTCGACCACTACGCCCACTTCGCGCTGGGGCGCTGCCTCGAGAAGCAGGGCCGCCCTCAGGAGGCGGTCGGCCACTACCGGCTGGCGACCTTCTTCCGTCCCCAGAGCCGGGACTACCGCAGGGCCCTCGAGGCGCTCGAGCACTGACCCGCCTGCCCGCGCACGTGGGAAGATCGGGCCGTGCGGGCCGTCGTGCAGCGGGTGCGAGAGGCGTGCGTCCTCGTCGGCGGGGAGAGCGTCGGCGCGATCGGCGCCGGCCTCTGCGTGCTCCTCGGGGTCGCGGCGGACGACGACGAGGCGACGGCGGAGCGCCTGGCAGGCAAGGTGGCCCGCCTGCGGATCTTCGCGAACGAGGAGGGCAGGTTCGACCGCAGCCTCCTCGACACCGAAGGCGGCGCCCTCGTCGTCAGCCAGTTCACGCTGATCGCCGGCACGGCGAAGGGCAACAGGCCGAGCTTCACGGAGGCGGCGCCGCCCGAGCGCGCCGAGCCGCTCTACGGGACGTTCTGCGCCGCGCTCGAAAGCGAGGGGATCGAGGTCGCCCGCGGCCTCTTCGGCGCCGCCATGCTCGTCGAGATCGCCAACGACGGCCCCGTCACGATCGTGCTGGACGCATGAGCCAGGGGCCGGCGACGAGCCGCTGCTCGCCGCTGTGCCACACCGCACCGGTCCGGGTGAGGGACTAAGCGGCGGCCTTGTTCACGAGCTCGTAGTGCCCGTGGTCGCCGACGAGCACCTCGCCATCGATGCGCGGATGACCCGGGACGATGACGTAGTAGTCGGGGTCGAGATGGGCGATGAAGTAGTCGTCGATCGTGATCTCGACGCGACCCATGCAAGCGCCCCCGGCACATTCGCAGAGGAAGGGGATGACTTCCCCGTCCTCTGCGGTTCGGCCGGCAACGTCCTGCAACCGTCTGTTGGCGCTGCGCGCCATGTCCTGGTTTTCGGCCCGCTTGGCGTCGTGCGCGGCCATGACGGTCAACCACCTGCCCGGCGGTCGACGTGGGCCATGAGAGCGGTCTCCACGGTCGCTTCGACGATCAGGAACCGCCCGTTGTCCTCCACCACCTGTTCGACCTCGGCTTGCTCATGGCCGCGAGCGACCAGGAAACGCTTCGCGTTCGAACGCACTGTCTCGTACTCTCCGGCCGCCACGGCCAAGGAAGCCGTACAGCTCGGATCGCTGCACTCGCAGATGAACTCTCGGAAACTGAAACGAGGCGACCTCGTCTCGTTGAGACGCTCGTTCACCTCGCGAAAGAGCGCGTGGTTGCGGGCAGCTCCATCGGTCGATTGCGCCACGATCGTCCCCTCCCTCGGTGGTTGGCCTTTCGCCGGGGAACGAAGACCTCAAGAGCGCCGCTTAGGCCTGAGCTAGTGAGCGGCGGAGGGAGAAGAAGCGCCAGTAAGGGCGGTCCCGACCGAGTAAGTATAGCTCATTTACCGGGCCTCCTACGGGCTCGAGCCGGACTCTGCTCCCACGGCGCGCGACCCGCGGATCCGGAAGCTCCGCTGCTATCCTGACCGCACCACATTTCCCAGTGTTCGGAGAGGTGGGCGCGCGGCGCCCATTTTTTGCGAGAGGAACGGTTTTGCAAATCCATGAGAAGGAACGACAGCTTCATCGCGAGGTCACGGCGTCGGTCGAGAGCCGGCTGCCGGACGTCGACGTGCTCGCCGTCGAGCTCGGCGGGCCGGACAAGCTCACCGTCTACATCGACCACCCCGGGGGCGTCGACCACGCCCTCTGCGAGCGGGTGACCGACGTGCTGCGGCACTACCTCGAGCACTACACGCTCGAGGTCTCCTCGCCGGGGCTCGAGCGCCCGCTCCGCGAGGCACGCCACTTCGCAGGCGTGGTCGGGCGGCGGGTCGCCATCCGCACGGCGCGCGAGCTCGGCGGGCGCAAGCGCTTCCGCGGCGAGGTCCTGGGCGCCTCCGAGCGCGAGCTCGTGCTGGCGACGGGCGGCGAGCGCGTGGAGATCCCGTACGAGGCGATCGCGCGCGGCAATCTCATCGACGAGGGATAGAGAGGATTCATGAGCCGGGAGATCCTGGAGGCAGTCAGGCAGATCGAGAAGGAGAAGGGCATCGAGGACGACATGCTCGTCGGCGCCCTCGAGGACGCCCTCCTGGCCGCCTACAAGAAGACGCCGGGCGCCGCCCGGCACGCGCAGGTCGAGCTCGACCGTGTCAGCGGCGACTTCCGCGTGTGGTCGATCGAGCTCCCCGCGGACGTGGAGGAGCGGCTCATGGACGAGGCGCGCGAGCGCGCCATCGTCGAGCTGGAGGCCGCCGAGGCCGAGAACGGCGAGCGCTCGCACACGCTCATCTCCGACGACGACCTGACGATCGACTGGTCGGACATCCCGGACGAGCAGGTGAAGCGTTCCGACGTCACGCCCGAGAACTTCGGCCGCATCGCCGCCCAGACCGCCAAGCAGGTGATCCTGCAGCGGATCCGGGAGGCCGAGCGCGAGATGATGTACGACGAGTACGTCGACCGCGTGAGCGAGGTCGTGACCGGCATCGTCCAGCAGGCCGGCGACCGCAACAACGTCCTCGTCGACCTCGGCAAGGTCGAGGCGCTCCTGCCGCGCTCCGAGCAGGTGGATGGCGAGCGCTACGAGCAGGGCAGCCGCATCAAGGCGGTCATCACCGAGGTCCGCTCCGGCACGAAGGGCCCCCAGGTCATCCTCTCGCGCCGCGACCCGGAGCTGATCAAGACGCTCTTCGAGCTCGAGGTGCCCGAGATCGCCGACGGTCTCGTCGAGATCCGCGGCGTCGCGCGCGAGCCCGGCTACCGCTCGAAGATCGCCGTCGAGTCGCACGTCCAGGGCGTCGACCCGGTCGGCGCCTGCGTCGGCCCGCGCGGGTCGCGCGTACGCATGGTCGTCTCCGAGCTCCGCGGCGAGAAGATCGACATCATTCCGTGGAACCCGGAGCCGGCGCGCTTCGTCGCCAAGGCGCTCTCGCCCGCGCGCGTCCGCGAGGTGCTCGTCGACGACGAGACGATGGAGGCGACCGTCGTCGTCCCGGACGACCAGCTTTCGCTCGCGATCGGCAAGGAGGGGCTGAACGCCCGCCTCGCCGCGCGGCTGACCGGCTGGAAGATCGACATCACGTCGGAGACGGAGTTCGCGCGCAGCGAGGCCGAGGCGGCCTTCGGCGGCGGCGCGGACGAGGAGTTCTCGGGACGCTGCGCTGCGATCCTCTCCACGGGGAAGCGCTGCCCCAACACGTCCATCCCCGGCTCCCGCTACTGCGGCATCCCGGCGCACCGGGAGCTGGCCGCCCGCGAGGAGGCGGGCGAGGAGCTCGATCCCTCCCAGGCGGTGCCCGTCGGCGGCGTCGAGGAGCCCGCGGAGGAGGCCGAGGCCGGTGAGGAGGCGCCCGAGGGAGAGGCGCCCGCGGAGGCGACGGCCGAGGCGGACGGATCGAGCCAGCCGGCGGCCGAGGAGGAAGAGCAGCGTGCGTCGTGAGCGGGCCGACGCGGACGTGCGTGGGCTGCGGGCGCAAGGCGCCGCAGCAGGAGCTGGTGCGCTTCGCGGCGCCGGCCGGTGTGCTCCAGAGGGACCCCAGCCGAGGGCTTCCCGGGCGAGGCGCGTACACGTGCCCGAGGCTCTCCTGCTTCGAGCGCGCGGCCTCGCGGCGCGCGTTCGCGCGCGCGCTGCGGCGCACGGTCGAGGTTCCCTCGGGTTTGAAAGCATCCCTGGAGGGGGGCTAGTCTCAAGCCGTGGCTGATCGGCGACCCATGCGACCTCGCGGCGGTGGCTCCGGCGGGCGCCGCAAGCGCCGCGTCGTCATCGACACCCAGGCCGCCCGGCCGCGGCCCGAACGGCCCCAGCGCGACGGCGTCAAGCAGGCCCCGCGCGAGGCGCAGCAGCAGCCGGTCCAGCCAACCGGCCCCGTCAAGGTGAACTCCGGCGCCACGGTGAAGGAGCTCTCGGCCGCGCTCGGCGTGCCGGTGCCCGAGATCATCAAGATCATGATGGGCGTCGGCGAGATGGTCACGATCACGCAGTCGCTCTCCGACGAGGCGATCGAGCTCGTCGCGGCCGAGCTGAAGCCGCCGCGCGAGGTCGAGATCAAGCACGCCGACGAGGAGGAGCTCGAGCCGGAGGCGTACGAGGACGACCCGGACGACCTGTCCGCGCGCCCGCCCGTCGTCACGATCATGGGTCACGTCGACCACGGGAAGACGACGCTGCTCGACGCGATTCGCGAGAGCGCCGTCGTGGAGACGGAGGCCGGCGGAATCACGCAGCACATCGGCGCCTACCAGATCGACCACGACGGCCGGCGCGTCACGTTCCTCGACACGCCGGGCCACGAGGCGTTCACCGCCCTCCGCGCCCGCGGCGCGAAGGTGACGGACATCGCCGTCCTGGTCGTCGCGGCCGACGACAGCGTCATGCCGCAGACGGTCGAGTCGATCAACCACGCCCGCGCGGCCGAGGTGCCGATCGTGGTCGCCGTCAACAAGATCGACAAGGAGGACGCGAACCCGCAGCGCGTGCGGCAGGACCTCACGACGCACGGGCTCCAGCCCGAGGAGTGGGGCGGCACGACGCAGTTCGCCGACGTCTCGGCCAAGTCGGGGCAGGGGCTCGACGACCTGCTCGAGAAGATCCTCCTCGTCGCCGACGCGGAGCTCGAGCTGAGCGCGAACTCGAAGGCGGAGGCCTCCGGCCCGATCATCGAGAGTCGCCTCGACGTGGGTCGCGGGCCCGTGGCGACGATGCTCGTCTCGCGCGGCACGCTCAGGGTCGGCGACGCGATCGTCGCCGGCGACGCCTGGGGAAAGGTGCGCGCGCTCCTCGACTTCCGCGGCGACAAGGTAAAGGAGGCGACGCCCGGGGCGCCCGTCGAGATCCTCGGCTTCGACAAGCCTCCGGCGGCCGGTGAGCACGCGCGCGTCGTCGAGAACGAGCGCCAGGCGCGTCACCTCGCCCAGGTGCGCGGCCAGCGCGTCCGCACCGAGCAGCTCGCCCGCAGCGCCAAGAAGGGCGTCTCGCTCGAGGACCTCTTCACCCACATGGAGACGGGGGCCCTCCGCGAGCTCAACATCATCGTCAAGGCCGACGTCCAGGGCTCGATCGAGGCCGTCGCGGGCGAGCTCGGCAAGATCGACCACCCCGAGGTCGGCGTCAACGTCATCCACACGGGCATCGGGGCGATCACCGAGGGCGACGTCATGCTCGCCTCCGCGTCGAACGCCGTCGTGATCGGCTTCAACGTCCGCCCCAACGCCGAGGCCCGTGCGCTCGCCGAGCGCGAGGGCGTCGACCTGCGGACGTACCGCGTCATCTACCAGCTGACCGACGACATCCGCCAGGCCCTCGTCGGCATGCTCGCTCCCGAGCAGCGCGAGGAGATCCTCGGCGAGGCGGAGGTGCGGGCGCTCTTCCGCGCGTCGCGCGTCGGCGTCATCGCCGGCTGCTACGTGACGCGCGGCGTGATCCGGCGCAACGCGCAGGTCCGCGTCGTGCGCGAGGGCACGGTGATCTACGAGACGACGATCGCGAGCCTGAAGCGCTTCAAGGACGACGTCCGCGAGGTGCAGGAGGGCTTCGAGTGCGGCATCCTCCTCGACGGCTTCAACGACGTGAAGGAGGGCGACGTCCTCGAGGCCTTCGAGACGCGGCAGATCGAGCGCACGGATCTCACGGTGGCCGGCAACGGCGGCGCGCCCGGCGAGCCGGAGGCCGAGCCGGAAGCCGAGGGTTAGCCCGACGCCCGCGATGGGCTCCGGCTACGTCGGCATCCTCTCGGCCGAGCTCCACTTCCCCGAGAACCACTCGTTGAAGGGCAAGCGGAAGGAGCTGCTCTCCGTGAAGGCCCAGCTGCAGCGCCGCTTCGGCGCGTCGGTGGCCGAGGTCGACCATCACGACGTCTGGCAGCGCGCCCGCCTCACGCTTGCCTGCGTCGCGCGCGAGCACGGCGAGCTTGCGTCGCTCCTCGACGGCGCCGAGCGCTACCTCGCCGGGCAGGGCTTCGAGCTCCTCGGCGTCGAGCGTGAGGTGGTGACCCTCGCTGACTGAGAGGATGCGGCGCGTCAACGAGGCGCTCCGCGAGGTGCTGTCCGAGCAGATCGGCGCCCTCAAGGACCCCCGCATCGGCTTCGTCACGGTGACGGGCGTCAAGACGAGCCCCGACCTCCGGCAGGCGACCGTCTACGTCAGCGTGCTCGGGTCGGAGCGGAAGCGCAAGGCCTCCCTCGCCGGGCTCCAGTCCTCGCACGGCGTCCTCCAGGCCGCCGTCAACAGGGAGCTCCACCTGAAGCGGACTCCGCAGTTGAGCTTTGAGTACGATCCGACGATAGAGAGGGGGGTGCGGCTTTCCAGGCTCATCGATGAGCTCTCCCCAGACCACGACAAAGAACGCTGACCTGATCGCCGTCGCCGACGCCGTGCGGGGGCATGACCGGTTCCTCGTCACGACGCACGAGAACCCGGACGGGGACGCCCTGGGCTCGCTCCTGGCAATGACCCTCGCGCTCGAGCAGCTCGGCAAGGACGGCGTCATGTACCTCTCGGGTGTCATCCCGTTCCCGCACGAGTACGCGTTCATGCAGCTCGACGCCGTGCGGCGGACGCCGCCCGAGGACGCCGCCGAGCGGGTCGTGCTCGCGCTCGACTGCGCCAACGAGCGCCGGCTCGGGCCCGACCCGGGGCTGCTCGAGCGCGCGCCCCTCGTCGTCGACGTCGACCACCACCATGACAACAGCCGCTTCGGGGACGTCAACCTCGTCGTCCCGGACGCCTCCTCGACCGGCGAGATCCTTCGCGACCTCTTCGAGGAGCTGGGCGTCCCGCTCACGCCTGACATCGCCGAGGCGCTCTACATCGCGCTCGTCACCGACACGGGCCGCTTCCAGTACGCGAACACGACGCCGAAGGCCCTCCGCCTCGCGGCCGAGCTCGTCGAGGCCGGCGCCAACGTCCACCGCGTCTTCCAGGACGTCTACGAGAACATCGCCTTCGCCAAGATCAAGCTGCTCGCCCGGGCGCTCGCCAAGGCGCGCGTGATCGAGGGCGGAAGGGTGATCGTCTCCGACCTCGAGCGCACCGACTTCCACGACGCGGGAGCGGAGGAGCCGTTCGCGGAGGGGATCATCGACTTCCTGCGCGCCGTCGAGGGCGCCGACATGGCGGCGCTGATCCGCGAGCCGCCGCGCGGAGGCAGCCCGGCGCGCCGGATCTCGCTGCGCGCCTCGCACGACGAGCTGGACGTCTCG
>DASTBX010000154.1:0-11997 GCA_035711645.1 Gaiellaceae bacterium | reverse complement strand
CCGCGCGGGTACCAGAACGGCATGCCCGGCGCCAGCGCGGAGAAGTCGAAGAGGCCGAGCTCCTTGCCCAGCCGGCGATGGTCGCGGCGCTTCGCCTCCTCGAGCCGCTCGAGGTAGGCCTCGAGGTCGGCCCGGTCGTAGAACGCGGTTCCGTACACGCGCGTCAGCTGCGGCCGCGTCTCGTCACCGCGCCAGTAGGCGCCCGCGAGCGAGAGGAGCTTGACGGCCTTGATCGGCGAGGAGTCCTGCAGGTGGGGCCCGCGGCAGAGGTCGACGAAGTCGCCCTGCCGGTAGAAGGAGATGTCCCCCTCGGCGGTGTCGACGAGCTCGGCCTTGTACGGCTCGCCCTCCTCCTCGAAGTAGCGGCGCGCCTCGTCGCGGCCGGTCTCCCAGCGCTCCCACGAGCGGCCCTCCGCGATCTCGCGGCGCATCTCTTCCTCGAGCCGCTCGAGCGCGTCCTCGGACACGGGCTCGGGGAACTCGAAGTCGTAGTAGAAGCCGTTCTCGATCGGCGGCCCGATCGCCACCTTCGTCCCCGGGTAGAGCCGCCGCGCCGCCTCGGCGAGCAGGTGGGCCGCCGAGTGGCGCAGCACCCGGAGCGCGTCGGGATCGTCGCGGTCCCGCGTCGTCAGGATCTGGATGCGCTCGCCCTCTACGAGCGGCAGCCGGAGGTCCCGCACGCTCCCGTCGACGCGCACGAGGACGGCCTGCTCGGCGAGCTTCGGCCCGATGGCACGCGCCGCGTCGAGGCCCGTGGCGCCCTCGGGAAGCTCGAGCGCCGTGCTATCTGGGAGGATGACGCGCATGGACGAAGAGGATACTCAGCGCGTTTCGGGCCAGGACATCGACGAGACCGAGGAGGGCTCGCCCGTCCCCGATCCGGAGCGAAACGAGGACGAGAACGACGCCGAGGACGTCCCGACCGCCGACTAGCAGGTGACCGGGGCTCGGGCGAACGTCTTTCCGGCCGCCGACGGCGTCACCTACTGCACCGAGAGCAGCGTCGGATTCCGTCACGGTGAGCCGGCCGGGACCGGCCGGCGACCTCCGGCCCGGCCCCTGCTAGCCCGCTTCGAGCGCCCGGGCGATCGCCGCCCGTCCGTTCGCGAGCACGGGCTCGCCGTGGGAGACGAGCACCATCTCGACCGGCAGGCCGAGGAGCGGCCGCAGCGCCTCGCGCAGCGCGGGATGGCGCATGCCGCTCGGTAGGTAGCGGAGCCACGACTCCGGGCAAAGGCGCAGGCCGCCCGCGTCGTCGCCGAGGAGGCGGTCGCCCGGCACGAGCGCCCGCGGCCGCGGCAGCCAGACCATGGTCTCGCCGCCGCCCTCGATCCGCACGGTCTCCACGCCCTCTGGAAGCGTCGTGCGGGCGCGGGACGTCGAGGCGACGTAGCGCTCGGCCAGCCGTTCTCTGCTCCGCCGATGGAACTGGAGCGTCGTGACGATCGCGACCCGACGCCCGTGCCGGCGCACCAGCGCGTCGAGCTCGTCCTCCAGGTCGCCGCGGTCCTCGGGAACGAGCGGGTCGACGAGCAGGAGCGCGTCCGTCGCCTCGTAAGCGATGCAGCCCACGTCCGGACCCCAGTCCGCCGCGCTCCCCGGAGCCGCGTTCGGGTCCGCGTCGGGGTGCCGGGCCGTCCAGCGGTGGAGGCCCGGCGCGAGCTCGACGAGCGCGCTCACCGCTCCTCGACCGCGGCGCGGAGGTGAGGCGGCGCTTTCAGCCAGTAGCTCTCGCGCAGCCACTCGAGCGCCGCTTCCAGCGACTCCTCGTCGGCGACCTCGGCCGTCACCCAGCCGTAGCGGCCGACGTAGCGGGCCGTGCTCACGAACGGGAGCAGGTGCGCCATCTCGCGCTCCTCGGGCGTCAGCTTCACGGTCAGGCGGACGCACTCCTCCGCGACCGACATCGAGGCGAACATCCGGTTCTCCGCGACCTTGAAGACCGGGTGCCCCCAGGGCTCGTCCTCGTAGGTCTCCGGCAGGGAGAGCGCCAGCTTCCGCAGGCGCTCCGCCAGATCGGCCAGGTCGGGCACGAGCGCAGCCTATCGCCCTGGAGCGCAGCGATAAATTTGTGAGGATTCTGCAAAACTTCCAGCACTTTCCGGCACTTCCCCTTCCCGAGGCGTACCCTCCTCGGGCATGCGAGCCGGAATCCTGGAGCTGGCCGCAGGCTCCCGGATCTCTTCTCCCGGCTCGTAGCCCACGGACGCCGAGGCGGAGCCCCGCCGCAACGGGCTCCGCCTCGAGCGCGTAGTCTAACCGCGCGAGAAGATCATTTCGCCGGCTCAGCGGCCGAGCCGGAGCCTCGCCACGACGCCCGCGTGATCCGAGTGGAAGAGCCCGGAGGGGGTGCGGTCGGCGACGGGATCCTCGCCGACGATCTCGGCGGCGAGCGCCCGCAAACGGCCGCGGAAGAGAACGAAGTCGATGCGCTCGTCGAAGGGCGGCACGGGGCTCAGCAGATGCGTCTCCCAGCAGCACGTCAGCCCGGCGTCGCCGGGGTGCAGGGCGGCCCACGCGTCGTCGAAGCCAGCGCCGCGCAGCAGTGCGTAGGTGGGCGTCCCGGTGCCGTCGGCCCGCGAGTTGAAGTCGCCGATCAGGAGAGTGGGGAGGGTCGTCGCGGCCGCCCCGGCGAGGAGCTCCGAGGCCTGCGCGACCTGCACCGCGGCGCTGAACCCCTCCAGGTGCGTGTTGACGACGCGGAAGCGCTGCCCCCGCAGCTTCAGGTCGACGGCCGCCCAGCCGCGCGGCAGCTGCACGGGCCCGGCGAACGTCGGCAGCGTGACCCGGGCCGCGAAGTTGGCGGCCTGGGAGTTCGAGACCTTGACGCGCGGACGGCGATCCCGGTTCACGAGGATGACGTCCCGGTCGGTGGGCCGGACGTCGAAGCCGAGCGCGGTCGGGAGCTCCGGCCCGTCCGCGTTCACGACCACGGCGGCGGGCTCGTAGTCGAGGCCGCGGTCGGCGAGCGCGGCGAGCAGGATCTCGAGGTAATCCCACGCGACGGCCTCGGCCGGCGTCGCCGCTCCGTCGGCGGGAGCGTCCGTGCGGATGAGCATCGCCTCCTGGAGGCCGACCACGTCGGGCCGGGCGACCGCGATCTCGTCCGCGAGGGCCTGGGCGCGCTCGGGGAACCTCGTCGCCTGCACCTCGAGGAAGGCCGTCGTCGTCGCGCCGACGAGCTCCGGGAAGCTCTGCGCGGCGAAGACCGGCCCGAGATCGGTGCCGATGAAGACGTTCCGCGTCATCACCGTCACCTGGCGGCCGTGGCCCGCCGCCGCAGCGGGCCACAGCGCCAGAGCGATGAAGACAGCGAGAGCCGCCGCGAGAGCGTGGCGCGCTCGTAACAGGTGCCTCATGGCAACCCGGACGATTGCATACCCCGGGCGCACGTTCAAGAGGCGGGCCCGCGCCCCCCGGAGAGGACGCGGGCCCGCGGGAGAGGCTTCCGGCTAGCGGCCGGCCGGGGCGGGCGCGGGCACCTTCCGCGGAGCCGCCTCGGTTTCGTGGGAGACCTGCGGCAGCCACTCGAGCCACCGCGGCAGGTACCAGTTCCAGTCGCCGAGGAGCTTCATGGCCGACGGCAGGAGCACGGCGCGGACGATCGTCGCGTCGATCAGGATCGCAGCCGCGAGGCCGACGCCCGCCTGCTTCATGTCGATCGTCGAGAGGGTCGCGAAGATCGAGAAGACCGCGACCATCACGATCGCCGCGGCGGTGACGACGCCGGCGGTCGACTTGATCCCGTGAGTGACGGCCGCCTCGGTGTCGAGCCCGCGGTCGAATGCCTCCCGGATCCGGCTGAGGATGAACACGTGGTAGTCCATCGACAGGCCGAAGAGGATCACGAACATGAAGAGCGGAAGCCAGGCCGTGATCGCGCCGGTCGACTCGAAGCCGAGGAGCGACTCGCCCCAGCCCCACTGGAAGACGATGACGAGGAGCCCGTAGGCTGCCGCCACCGACAGCAGGTTGAGGACGACCGCCTTCGCCGCGATGACGATCGAGCGGAAGGCGACGAGCAGGAGCCCGAACGCGAGGAGCAGGACGAACGCGAAGACGTACGGCGCCCGATCCTTGGTCAGCTGGCTGAAGTCGTACGAGGATGCCGCCTCGCCCGCGACCGCGACCTCGGTTCCGTCGACGGCGCCGATCGTGGCGGGGATGACGTCCTCGCGGAGGGTGAGGAGCGCCTCGGTCGAGGCGTCGTCGGTGCCCGTGCCGGCAAGCGGCACGGAGATGACCGCGACCGTCGCGTCGTCGTTCGCCTGCACCTGGATCGGATCCTGCATCTGGCCCGTGGCGAGGGCCTGTTCCCGGAAGTCGGCGAGTGCTGCCTCGAAGCGGGGCGAAGTGACGTCGTCGGCCTCCACGGCGACCACGGCGGGCAGCGGGCCGCCCGGGAAGGAGGCCTGGATCCGGTCGTAGGTCTGCATGATCGGGATGTCGCGGGGCAGGCTGGAGATGCCCGGGAAGGCGGTGTGCATCCCGAACGCCGGCAGCGCGAGGACGACCAGCACTCCCGCCGAAGCGACGGCCGAGACGAGCGGGCGCCGAAGCACGCGATCGAGGATGGCGCCCCAGAAGCGGGAGTCGCCGTCCTTCCGGCGCAGCCGGTGGAGGAACGGGATCTTCCCCTTCTCGACCCGGTCGCCCAGCCACGAGAGAAGCGCCGGCAGCACGGTCAGCGAGCCCGCCACGGCGATGGCGACGACCATGATCGTGCCGATCGCGATCGAGGTCCAGATCGCCGTCCCGCCGAAGAAGAGCCCGGCGAGGGCGATGATGACGGTCAGGCCCGAGATGAGGACTGCCCGGCCGGAGGTGGCCGCGGCGGCCTCGAGCGCGGCCGCGGGGCCCCTGCCGGCCGCCCGCTCCTCACGCTCGCGCTTGAGGTAGAAGAGCGAGTAGTCGACGCCGACCGCGAGGCCGATCAGGAGGATGATCGAGGCGGAGGCCTCGTCCATCGGAGCGATCTGGCTCGGGATCGCGAGGAGCCCGAGCGCCGCGACGACGGCCGAGAGGCCGAGCAGCAGCGGAATCGCCGCGGCGACGGCCGCGCCGAAGACGAGCAGCAGGATGCCGAGCGTCAGCGGCACCGCGGTGTACTCCGCCCGCTGGAAGTCGGAGGCGATGGTGTCGTCCACGGACTTCTCGCCGCTCGCGGAGCCGAACCCGTCGACGATGAAGCCGGGGTGATCGGCCTCGACGGCGGCGACGGACTTCAGGATGGGCTCGATCCTGTCGACGGCCGCGGTGCCCTCGTCGGACAGTTCGTACTGGACGAGCACGGCATGGCCGTCAGGGGAGACGAGCGTGGGATCGTCGAGCGGGGAGCGGACGTCGGAGACGCCGCCGGCGGCGGCGAGGCGGGCGACGACGTCGTCGACGACGGCCTGGAACTTCGGGCTCGACGCCGCGAGCGATTCGCTCTCTATGAACACGGACTCGTCGACCCTGTCGCCGAAGCCGCCGTCGTCGACGATCTGCAGCGCGCGGCCGGAATCGCCGGCCTCGGCGTCGGCGGGGTCGAGGGACTTGGTGCCGATCACGCTGCCGAGCGCGACGGCGACGAACACGAAGGCGAGCCACCCGAGGATCGCGGTCTTCCGGTGGGCGGCGCTCCAGCGGCCCATGCGGGCTGCGAGGTTCTGGGACTTGGCGAGGGGGGTCATCGGGTTCCTTTCGTGATTCCTGAGTGCGTGCCCTCAGGCTCCCAGGCGCCGGCCCGAGCGGGAATGTGGCCACCCTGCGTCTTGCGGTGGGGCTAGCCGCAGACGGCTCAGGCGGCCAGCGCGAGCTCGTCGCGGGCGGCGACCGGAGCGAGCGGGCGCGGCTCGGCCACCGACTCCTCGCGGCGCAGGGCGGCGAGGAAGGGCAGCGAGAGGAGGATCGGGACACCGATCGCGATCCACATCGCGCCGTAGCCGTTCGTGGCCGGGAAGAGCGGCTGGAGAACGTCGATGCTCACACCGACGACGATGGGGCCGAGGATGGCACCGAGCGCCCGGGAGAAGCCGAAAAGGCCGGAGAGCGCGCCCTCGGCGCCCGGCGGCGTCAGCTGCACGAGCATCCCGTAGGGCAGCGTCATCACGACCGCGCCGGCGAGCGCGACGAGCGGGAGGCCGACGAGGAGCGGCCCGAGGGAGGAGAAGCCTGCCCCGATCAGGAGGCCGATCCCGTAGACCCAGAGCGAGGCGCGCATGAGGCGGTGGAGCCCGACCGAGTCGGCCAGCCGTCCGGCGCCGAAGGAGGCGACGACGTAGGCGCCGGCGACGACGCCGATCACGGCCGACGCGGTCCCGACCGACTCGCCGAGGCCCTTGACGACGAAGAGCACGATGAACGTCTTGAGGCCCATGAACGAGAGCTCCCAGAGCGCGTTCGCCGCGACGAAGGCGCGCACGTCGGAGCGCTCGCGGAGGAGGCTGAAGACGCCCGGCCCGGGGAGCGGCGGCGCCTCCGCGACGGCGAGCCGGCGCTCGCGCCCCCGTACCTCGCGCACGAGCACGACCGTGGCGAGCACCACGGCGCCGGCGGCGAGGACGAACGGGAGCGGCGTCCAGACGGTGAGCAGCAGGCCGCCGCCGACGAGGGCGGCGCCGAGCCCGAGCCCGCGCATGACGCCCTGCCAGCCCTGCGCCCGGCCGAGGTGGGACGAGGGCACGAGCTCCGCGAAGAGCGCCTGGTAGGGCGGGTAGTAGACGAAGTAGCCGACGAAGAAGAGCGAGACGAGGGCGACCGTCTCCGCGTACCCGTGCGCGAAGGGAAGGATGACGAGCGGCGCGACGAGGAGCGGGGCGCCGACCAGCGCGTACGGGATACGCCGGCCGAGGCGCGTCCGCGTCCGGTCGGAGAGGGAGCCGACGACGAGCGGCAGGAAGAGCGCGAACGCGCCTTCCGCGCCGATCGCCAGCCCGATCGCCCCGGCCGACGAGGTCGCCTCGCCGAGGAGCAGCGGCGCGTACGTCGTGAGGACGCTGATCCCGAGGGCGAGCGCGAACGTGGGCAGCGCGAGCGCCCCGAGCATCCTTGCGGTGCGGGGCGCCGGGGCCACGGCCTATCCCGCCAGAGCCCAGCGAGCGCCGCGCACCGTCCATCCGCCCAAAGCGAGGACGAGAATCGCGACGAGGATCGCGCCGATGAACAAGTTCCGCTTCATGCCGACACCCTCCCTCCTCTGCTACTGGACGGGAATGGGGCCAACCAGCTTCCGTCGGTGCGGTTTTCCGCACCTGGGAAAAGCCGCTACGAGCGGAGAAAGGTGAGCACCGCGAGCACGCGCCGATGGTCCTCGGCGGCGTGCGGGAGCCTCAGCTTCCCGAAGATGCTCGTCACGTGCTTCTCGACGGCGCGCTCGGTGACGACGAGCGCCTCCGCGATCCCCTGGTTGGAGCGACCCTGAGCCATGTGCTCGAGCACCTCGCGCTCGCGGGGCGTGAGCGTGTCGATCGGGTCGTCGCGGCGACGGCGGCCGACGAGCTGTGAGACGATCGCCGGGTCGAGGGCGGAGCCACCCTCCCCCACCCGCCGCACTGCGGCGGCGAACTCGCCCACGTCGGAGACACGGTCCTTGAGCAAGTAGCCGACGCCCTCGGCGCTCTCGGCGAGGAGCTCCATCGCGTACGTCGGCTCGACGTACTGCGAGAGGACGAGGACGCCGACCTCGGGATACGCCTCGCGGATCTCCTGGGCGGCCCTCAGCCCCTCGTCGGTGTGCGTCGGCGGCATGCGGATGTCGACGATGACGACGTTCGGCGAGTAGCTCCGCACCTTCAGCATCAGGTCCTCGGCGGTGCCCGTCTGGCCGACGACGTCGAAGCCCTGGTCCTCGAGGAGCCTGGCGACGCCCTCGCGCAGCAGGACCGAGTCTTCGGCGAGGACTACCCGCACGGGATCTCCGCGCGGATGCGCGTCCCCGAGCCGCGCGGGCTCTCGACGCGGAGGAGCCCGTCGAGCGCCTCGACGCGGTCGACGAGGCCGCGGAGACCGGATCCCTGCGCCGGATCCGCTCCGCCGATCCCGTCGTCGGCGATCTCGACCACCGCTCGTCCGTTCACGCGCGCGATGCTAACCGCGACCGAGGAGGCCCCGGCGTACTTGACGACGTTGGCGAGCGCCTCGGAGACGACGTAGTAGGCGGCTGCCTCGACCGGCTCCGGCAGCCGCTCGTCCTCGAGCTCCAGGTCGACGGGCAGCGGCGAGCGCGCGGCGAGCGCCTCGAGCGCCGCATAGAGGCCGCGGTCCGAGAGCACCGCCGGATGGATGCCCCTGGCGAGCTCGCGGAGCTCCTCGAGCGCGGCGGCCAGCTCCTCCGCCGCCTGCACGAGGAGGCGGTTGGCCGCTTCGGGGTCGCTCTCCACCTTGGCCTGGGCCAGCCGGAGGACCAGGGAGAGCGACACGAGCCGCTGCTGGGCGCCGTCGTGGAGGTTCCGCTCCAGCCGGCGGCGCTCGATGTCACTCGTCTCCACGAGCCTCGCGCGCGAGCGGCGCAGCTCCTCCTCCTGCTCCTTCCGCTCGGTGATGTCGATGCCGGAGACGAGCAGGCGCGGGTGCCCGCGGTGGTCGCGCAGAGGCGTCGTCGACCAGGCGACGCGCCGGCGCTCGCCGGAGCTCGTGATCCACGCGTTCTCGTACTCGCCGCGGCCGCCCTCGCTGACGATCTCGAGCAGCTCGTCGCGGACGGCGTCGCGCTCCTCCGGAGCGATGAAGAGATCCCAGAAAGCGCTGCCCGCGTGGAGGTCGTCGTCCTGCCTCCCCGAAAGCCGCTCGAGCGAGTTGTTGAAGCGGACGACGTAGCCGCCGGGCGTCAGGAGACAGAGGAGGCTCGGGGTCGAGTCGACGACGGTGCGGATGAAGTCGCGCTCGTTCTCGAGGTCGCGGTGGCGCTGCTGCAGCTCGGCGTGGAGGCGCTCGAGCTCGGCCTGGGCCCGGTTGCGCTGCGTGAACTCGCGGACGATGAGCACCGCCTCGTCGCGGGCCTTGACGATACGCGCCTCGAAGTCGCGCGAGGCACCGTTGATCTCGATCGTGTACTCGTTCGTGACGCTCTCTCCCGTGTCGATGGCGCACTCGATCGCCGCGACGAGCGAGTCCGCGACGTCTGCCGGGAGGATGTCGTGCGCCCGCGCGCCGATCAGCTGGTCGGGCGGCACGACCAAGTCCTCCGCCGCGCCCTTGTACTCGAGGTACGTGCCGTCCCGGTCCATCCGGAACATGAGGTCGGGCACCGCGTTCAGGAGCGCCTCGCTGCGCGCCTGCGCCTTCGCGAGGGCGGCGTGCCGGCGCTCGTTCTCGAGCGAGAGGGCGGCGGCCGTCGCCGCCGCCTCGACGAGCAAGGGATCCTCCTCGAGCGAGCGGTGGTGGATGAGGGCGGCGACCGGCTCGCCGTCGCGCTCCACCATCGTCGCCAGCTCCTCTCCGCCGGGTTCGGGGAGCTCGACGGGATTGCCTTCGATGTCCGCGAAGGAGCCGGTCTCCGGGATCCAGTACGCGAGACGGAGCGTGGGGTCCCCGAGCGCCCTGGCGAGCGAGTCGCGCAGCTCGCCCGGGGCGTGTCCCTGGCCGATCTCCAGCAGCAGCTTGCCGACTCCCGCACGCGCGAGCTGGCCGCTCAGGAGCCCGAGGATGAAAGCAGGCGGCACGGAGGCGAAGGTGAAGGTGAGGATCCACCAGAGCGCCTGCGCCGTATCGGGGTCGAACGAGTCGACGAGGATCGTGACGCCGAGGAGCAGGAGCGAGGCCCCGGCCGTGAGGTAGACCGGGAAGAGGACGCGGCGAAGCGGCACGGAGGCCGCGTGCCAGCGGCGGTAGAAGAGGTAGAGGAGGGTGCCGAGCGCCGGCAGGACGAACGCGATCGAGACGCCCCAGATGACGTCCGCGACCAAGGGGGCGTCCGTGACGGCGATGGCGATGTCGGGGCACTCCGGGCAATCCTCCGGCCGGGATCTGAAGAGGTAGGTCAGGGTCGACCCGACGATCGCCACTCCGTAGGCGACGCCCACGATCGCGTACACGAGCCTCGTCTCCAGGTACCCGCGCGGGAACGCGAGGAGCGCGTGCACGAACACGGCGAGGAAGAGCCCGCCGTACACGTAGCCGATGGTGAAGGGAACCGGCTCGTTGGCCTGCGCGAGGACGCCCAGGAACGAGGTGAGCCCCACGGCGCACATCAGGAACCCGAAGCCGTTGTCCGGACGGCGGGCCCACGCGACGAGCCCGCCGAGGATGAACGACCAGCTGATGACGAGCGCCGCCGTGGCCACGAACGCCTGGTTCTCCTCGTGCTCGCTCCCGAAGACGAGGAGGAGCGCGCCCGCGCTCAGCAGGAGTCCGAGGCCGACGACGGCCACGGGGATCGCTCGTCGCATGCGTCTATCGAAGCACAGCGCGAAGGGCAGCGCCCGAGAGCTCGGCCTTCGGAACGAAGGCGGCGGCGCCGCACCGGTCGACGATCGGCCCGAAGTCCGCCGCGTCGCGGCTCGAGGTGAGGACGACCACGGGGCCGTCGCCGTTCCGCCTGCAGAGCTCCAAGGCGACGGTGAAGCCGTCGGTGTCGGGGAGCTGGACGTCCAGGAGCACGACGTCCGGCCCGAGTTGCCTCACCGCTTCGAGAGCGGAGCATCCGTCCTGGGCCTCGCCGACGACCTCGAACCCGTCAGCGGCGAGCACCGCCTTCGCCGTCGCCCTGAAGCTCGGATGGTCGTCGACGATGAGGACCCGGGGCACCATGTGCGACGAATGGTGGCAGAGCGGTGAACGCCCCGTAATACGGCTATCCACACTCTTCGATGCCCCCAAAAAGGGGTATCTGGAGCGGCTACGCGCCGCGCGGCGCCGAGTCTTCGAGCACGACGCGCATGAGGTCCCGGATCGAGACGATCCCGACCACCTCGCCGCCCTCGCAGACGGGCAGGTGCCGGAAGCCGCCGTGGATCATGAGGGCCGCCGCCTGCCCGGTCGCGTCTCCGGCGTCGATCGTGTCCGGGTGGCGGGTCATGCGGTCGCCGACGCGGTCCTCGGCGACGCTCCCGTCGGCAACCGCCTTGAGGACGTCCCGCTCCGTCAGGATCCCGGCGAGGCCGCCCGCGTCCATCACGACCACGGCGCCGACCCCGCGGGCGACCATCCGGCGGGCCGCCTCCGCCAGCGCGTCCTCTGCGGCGGCGGTGAGTAGATCGCGCGACATGTGGTTCCCGATCACGGGCACCGTGGCGATCCTAAAGGCCGTGAGACGAAGGTGCGAGCCCGAGACGGCTACTTCGCGACGGCCTCGAGCTTGTAGCCGACGCCGTAGCGCGTCTGGACGAACGTATGCGCAGGACCCTGAGCCTCGAGCTTGTCCCGGATCTTGCGCACGAACACGTCCACCGTGCGGTCGCGGTGCGTCTGCCGGCGGCCCCAGACCTTCTGCAGGAGCTCGTCTCGGGTCACGACCCGCCCCTGCTCCAGCGCCAGCGCGTAGAGCAGGCGGAACTCGGTCGGCGTCAGCTCGGCGCTTCGCCCGTTCACGTACGCCTGCACGTTGAGCGGATCGACCGTCAGCTCCTCGACCTCGATCGGCGCGCCCCGGCGCTCGTCCTGGATGCGGACGCCCCGGCGGGCCGCCGCGCGCACGCGCGCGACGAGCTCCTTCATCGAGAAGGGCTTCACGAGGTAGTCGTCCGCCCCGATCTCGAGCGCGTGCACCCGGTCGTGCTCCGTCCCCCGCGCGCTCACGACGACGATCGGCGTCCCGATCCCCTCCGCCCGCGCCGTCTCGATCAGCTTCCACCCGTCGACGCCGGGCAGCATCAGGTCGAGCACGCAGACGTCGGGCCGCTCGTAGCGAAGGCGCGCGAGACCCGACTCGCCCTTGTCCACCCAGAGCGGATCGAAGCCCGCCGTGCTCAGGTGCCGCGCCATCCCCTGGGCGATGACGTCGTCGTCCTCGATGATGAGAACCTTCGACACGCTCGCGCGGATTGTGCCCTTCGCGGGCCGGGTGCGGGGTCGCGC
>DASTBX010000153.1:0-13521 GCA_035711645.1 Gaiellaceae bacterium | reverse complement strand
CGTCGGGTACGTCGCTCGGGCGAGCAGCGGATAGAGCGTGCCGATCAGATAGAACATCGCGCTGTCCACCATCGCCCGTTCGCCGGGGTCGCGCGGATAGAAGCGGTCCAGGCCGTGCTTGTTGCAGAGGTACTGCATGATCGCGCAGCTCTCCCAGAGCGCGCCCTTCGGGAGCCCCGCTTCCTCGAGCAGGGGCGTGAGATCCGCCGGGTCCTTCGCCAGGAACTCCGGCGTGCCCTTCTTCCCCCAGACGTCCAGTTCCTCGAAGTCCAGCCCGGCGGCCCGCAGGAAGATCCTGACGGTGAGGTTGTTGACGCTCGGCTTCAGGATGCTCAGCGTGTTGGCAGCCATGTGCTCCTCCTTTCGCTAGTGGTACGGGTCCCGCGGCGATCGGTTTTCCGACAGCGACGCTCGCGATCGCCCGACGAGCGCCTCGATTGCGTCGGCCAGGTGCTGCCGGTCGATGTTGTAATCGCCCTGCTCCACCCGCAGCTTGTGCGCCTCGAGGAGCACGTCCGCGTGCGTGTGGCCGAACGGCGGCTCGAAGCGGTAGGAGGCGAGCTCGATCAGGAGGCCGAGCGGGTCCTCGAAGTAGATCGAGTCCATGAAGCCGCGGTCCTTGACGCCGCTGTGGCGGACCTCGCGCTCCTCCAGTCGCTCCACGACCTGCGCGAACGTCGCCTGCGAGACCGAGAGGGCGACGTGGTGCACGCAACCGATGTCCGTCGCGGTGCGGCTCGGATCGCGCTCGCGCTCCTCGTTCGTGAAGACCGTGATGAGGCGCCCGTCGCCCGGGTCGAAGTAGAGGTGGCTCTCCGACTCGTTGTCGAGGTTCGGCTGCTCGAAGACGAAGGGCATGCCGAGCACGCCCTCCCAGAAGTCGATCGACGTCTGCCGGTCGGCCCCGACGATCGTGATGTGGTGGACGCCCTGAGTCTGAAGCTTCCGCACCGGCTCTAGCGCTCGACGAGCGTCGACTTGTACTCGCTCCGCCGCAGGCTCCCCCACGGCACGAGCTCCACGCGCGTCTGGACGACCAGCACGTCGCGGATCCTCTCACGGATTGCTTGCGCGAGCAAAGGGTCGTCCGTCGCTCCCTGCGCCAGCTCGACGCACACCGGAAGCGGCGGCTCCTGCTTCACGTCCGGCGCCTTCGGCCTGACGAGGATGTGGCCGCTGACCTCCGGAGAGAAGCCGCTCACCACCTCGCGCACGGCCGAGGGGAAGACGTTGACGCCGCGGACGATGAGCATGTCGTCGGTGCGTCCGATGCACCGGACGCGCGGGCTCGTGCGGCCGCACGGGCACGGGCTCGTCCGCACCTGGACGTGGTCGCGCGTCCGGAAGCGCAGGAGCGGCGCCGCGCGATGCAGGAGGTGCGTCAGCACGAGCTCGCCAACGGCGCCGTCCCCCAGTCCGAGCGCTGAGCCGGTCTCGGGTTCGATCAGTTCGGCGTGGACGAAGCCGCGCGCACCCAGGTGCATGCCGTCCTGCTCCTCGCACTCGCCCCAGAGCGACACGCCGATGTCGCCGACGCCCATCGCCTCGGTGACCCGTGCGCCCCAGCCCTCCTCGAGCCTGGCGCGAAAGGCCGGCTCGCCGCCGCCGGGCTCTCCGGCCACGAGCACACGCTCGACGCTGGTGCCCCGCAGGTCGAGATCCCGCTCCGCGGCCCACTCGACGAGGTGGGCGGCGTAGGACGGCGTCAGCACGACGGCCTCGGGCCGCAGGAGCTCGACGGCCCGCACGAGGCGCTCGGTGTTCCCCGTGCCGACGGGAATGTGGCAGAGGCCCATGCGGTCGAAGGCGGCGAGCGCCGCCCCGGCGACGAACGGCCCGGCGTTGTAGGTGGAGACGATGCGCTGCCCGGCGGCGACGCCCGATGCAGCGTAGCTCCGCGCCGAGCCGGCGATCCAGTTCTCGAGATCGTCCGCCGTCAGCGGCACGTAGCTCGGCGTGCCCGTCGTGCCGCTCGTGGAGTAGATCCGGACGATCTCAGAGGCCGTCGCGCAGAGGTGCGCGCCGATCGGGTTCTCGGGCGTGCGCGCGGCCCGCAGCTCGTCCTTCTCCGTCAGCGGCAGCCGGGCGATCTCAGCGAGCCCGACGTCGTCGTGCCCGGCGAGCTTCTCGCGGTAGAAGGGGGAGCGCTCGCGCAGGTATGCGAGCTGGGCACGGAACTCCGCGTCGTCGAGCGCAAGCTGTTCCTCCCACTTGCGACTCTCGACGTCAGGCTCGAGCATCGGGCTCGTAGTCGACCGCCTCCTCCGCGGCGCGAGCGAGCGCGAAGCCGGTCGGCGCATCGCGCTCCTCGGCCAGGTGCGCGAGGAGGCTCGCCGTGCGCGCGAGGATCGGCACCGCCTTGACCGCCGCCGGCGGAAAGCCGAGGTCGAGCATGACGGCCGCGATCGGCATGGAGACGTTCATCGTGAGCCCCAGCTCCGCGTGCAGCGCCCGGGCCCGCGCGACGTGCTCGCCGCTCGCGCCCCGCTCGTCGGCGAGCGTGAGGATCCGCTCGGCGCGCGGGTCGACGGGCTTGTGCACCGGGTGGCCGAAGCCGGGCACGCGCTCGCCGGCGTCGCGGTAGCGGCGTACGATCTCAGCCGGCTCCCCGCCCGCGGCGAGCAGCCGGGCGCACTCCTCGGACGTCCCGAGCACGACCGGGCCGGCGCCCAGGATCCCCGCCGCCACCGCGCCCTGGAGCGAGTGGGGGTCGGCGGCGAGCGTCATCCGCGCGGCGACGTTCGTCGGCATCATCCCGTGCTCGGCGATGGAGACGAGCAGCAGGTCGAGGAAGAAGCGCTGCTCCTCGGTCGGCTCCTCGCCGCTGAGCAAGAGGTGGAAGTGCTCCGTGAACGTGAGCCGGCCCATGAGCTCGCCGGCGAGGTCGCGCCCGCGTACCTCGACCCGGTCTGGATACGCCTGCGCGATTCGGCTGACGGGCTTCACAGGCCCAGATCCTGCCGGACGATGCCGGCTCCGGCGACCATCGCCTCGAGCTTGCGGAAGGCCCGCTCGCGGGGCAGGTACTTCATCCCGCAGTCCGGCGCGACGACGAGCCTCTCCGGCGGCAGCACCTCGAGCGCCCGGCGGATCCTCGCCGCCACGTCCTCCGGCGTCTCGACCTCCTCCGCACCGAGGTCGAGCACGCCGAGGACGATCGTCTTCCCGGGCACGGCGCGGAGCACCTCCGGGTCGAGGCCCGGCTGCGCCGCCTCGAGCGACAGATGCGTGGCGCGGCACCCGCCGAGCTCGGCCAGGAACGGGTAGCCGGTGAGCCGGTCCTTGACGATGTGCGCGTACCCGAAGCACGTGTGGAGCACCGTCTCGCCCTCGATTCCGTCGAGCGCGCGGTCGATCACCTCGACGGCGTACTCCCGAGCCGCCCCAGGGCGGGCCTGCAGGTAGGGCTCGTCGATCTGGACGACGTCCGCTCCCGCCGCCTTCAGGTCGTGCAGCTCCTCGTTGACCGCCTCGGCGTAGGCGAGGGCGAGGCTCCGCTCGTCGGGATAGTGGTCGTTCTGGGCCTGCTGGGTCATCGTGAACGGGCCCGGCACGGTGATCTTGACGCGGCGCTCCGTGAGCGAGCGGAGGAGCTCGACGTCACGCACCTCGACGGGCCGCGTCCGGCGGACCGGGCCCACGACCCGGGGGACGGGGTTCTCGTGGCCGGTGCGGTCGAGCGCCACGCCGGGCTCGTCCAGGTCGACGCCCTCGAGCGCCGTCGCGAAGCGGTTGGAGTAGCTCTCGCGCCGCATCTCCCCGTCGGTGATGACGTCGACGCCGGCCCGCTCCATGTCCTGGACGGCGAGCCGGGTCGCGTCGTCCTGCGCCTCCTCCAGGAACGGCTCCGGAACGCGCCAGAGCTCGCGGGCCCGCACCCGCGGCGGCAGCCGTTCGCCGAGCCGCTCGCGGTCGATCAGCCAGCCGGGCTGCGGATAGCTCCCGACGACCGTCGTGACGAGCCGGTCACGAGCCAGAGCCGCTCCTCGCCCGCGTCATCGAGCGCACCTTACTCGCCTGCGGGCGCCCGGCCGTCCCGCCCGGGCAGGTCGGGCTCGATGTAGATCTGGAGGCGGAGCGGCACGGAGGCCCGCACGCGCCCCTCGGCCTCGTCGATCGCGGCGGCGACCGCGGCGGCCGAGTCAGTGGGAGTCACCTCCACCTTCGCGGCGACGAGCAGGTCGTCGGGGCCCAGGTGGAGGGTGCGCATGTGGACGACGCGGTCGATGCCGTTTCCCGTGAGCGCGCGCTCGATCGCCGCCTGCTGGTGCGGCAGGGCCGACTCGCCGATCAGCATCGACCTCATCTCCCAGGCGAGGAACACGGCGATGACGACGAGCAGGAGCCCGATCGCAGCAGACCCGACGGCGTCCCAGCGGCCGTCGCCCGTGGCGAGCGTCATGCCGACGCCGAAGAGGCCGAAGAGCAGGCCGAGCAGGGCGCCCGTGTCCTCGAGCAGGATGACCGGGATCTCCGGGGAGCGCGACGCCCTGACGTACTCGGGGAGCGAGAGGTCGCCCCGGACGTGGTTCGCCTCCTGGAGCGCAATCCGCAGCGCGTATGCCTCCAGCACGACGGCGACGAGCAGCACGGCGACCGGGACCCACTGCCACGAGTCGATCGGGTGCGGGTCGGCGAACTTGTGCCAGCCCTCGTAGAGCGCGAAGAGCCCTCCGAGCGTGAAGAGCACGATCGAGACGACGAACGCGGCGATGTAGCGGACGCGCCCGTACCCGAACTGGTGCACTTCGGAGGCCTGCCGCGCCGCGCCCTTCCCCCCGAGCAGCAGCAGTGCCTGGTTGGAGCTGTCGGCAACCGAGTGCACCGCCTCGGCGAGCATGGAGCTCGAGCCGGTGAGCAGGAAGCCCGCGAACTTCGCGATCGCGATTCCGATGTTCGCGCCGAGCGCGGTGATGACCGCCTTCGTGCCGCCGCCCGCTGCCAGTGCCTCTCCTCCGTCGTGTCGCTCGCGCCCGCGAAACCTACCCCGGCGAGGGCGCGTCACGGAGAGCCGGGACGACCTCCGTGGCGAAGAGCTCGACCTGCCGCAGCGGCTCCTCGTCGGGCCAGAACACGAACGTGTCGAAGCCGAGCCCCGTCGCGAAGCCGGTCAGGGTCTCGACCCAGTGCTGCGGCGGCCCCGTCACGAGTCCGCGCGCCGGCCCGTCCACGATCGTGCCGCCCACGTTGTAGACGCGGCGGATCTCGGAGGGGTCGCGGCCCGCGGCAGCCGCGCCGGCGTCGATGCGCCGCTGCATCTCGGGTACCCGCTCGGGCGTCGCCCAGAAGAGCGAGGGCACCCAGCCGTCCGCGAGCCGCCCGGTCAGAGCGAGCGCACGCGGCTTGCCGACCCCGAGCCAGATGCCGATCGGGTGGACGGGCGCCGGCCCCGGGTGGAGGCCGCGCACGGAGTAGTGCTCGCCGTCGAACGCGATCGTGCGCTCGCCGCTCCAGAACGCCCGGATGATCCGGATCGCCTCCTCCAGGGCGCGCAGCGCCTCGCCGCCGGAGCGGACGGGCCCGCCCATCGCCCCGATCGCCTCCCAGAAGGCGCCCGCGCCGAGCCCGAGCTCGAAGCGGCCACCCGAGAGCGCGTCGAGCGTGGCCGCCTGCTTCGCGATCATCGCTGGAAGGCGGAGCGGCAGGTTCGCGACGTCCGGGAAGTACCGCACGCGCTCGGTTCGGGCGACCAGGTCGGCGAGCAGCGACCACGTCTCCAGGAAGCGCCACTGGTAGGGGTGATCCTGGATCCCGACAAGGTCGAGACCGAGCTCGTCTGCGCGGCTTGCGAGCGCGCGGAGGAGCTCGACGTCGGCGCTCGCCGGGACGATGCTGATCCCGAACTCGAGCGCGCGGCCGTACCTCGACCTCATGGCGTTCTCACTGCCCGGGAACGTCGCTCGCGGAACCGGCTCTTCTCCGGCCGCGCGGCTGTACGCTCGTACCGTGGCCGAAGCGAGCGACGTCACCGTCCGGGACAACCAGGCCGAGAACGTCTACGAGCTCTTGCTCGACGGCACCCGGGCCGGCGTCGTCCACTACATGCCCATGCGCGGAGCCATGGTCCTCGTCCACACCGAGGTCGCGCCGGAGCTCGCGGGCCGGGGGCTCGGCGGACGGCTGGTGGCGGGCGCCCTCGAGGACATACGCTCCCGTGGCCTCCGCCTCGTTCCCGTGTGCCCGTTCGTCACCTCGTACCTCGAGCGCCACCCCGAGCACGGCGACCTCGAGCGGCAGCCGGACACGCGAACGGAGGGAGAGTGAGATGGCCTCGGAAGAGATCAGGAACCGGATCGAGGAGCTCGTCGGAGAGGAGCATCGGCTCTGGGAAGCGGAGTCGCGCGGCGAGGCGGACGACGACGCGCGCAGCCGCCTCCGCGAGGTGAGGCTGACCCTCGACCAGTGCTGGGACCTCCTGCGCCAGCGCCGTGCGCTCGAGGAGTACGGCCTGGACGCCGACGCGGCGCGGACGCGCCCGGCGGACGTGATCGAGCGCTACGAGCAGTAGCGGAGGAACGTCATGAGCTCAGCGGTGCTGCTGCCGGCGAGCTTCGCGATCCTGCTCGCCGGCGCCCTCCTCTTCACGAACGCGATCGAGTGGTTCGGGGCCATGCTCGGGCTCGGCCAGAGCGCGGTCGGCAGCCTGCTCGCCGCGGTCGCGACCGCGCTCCCGGAGTCGCTGATCCCGATCGTCGCGATCGTCGAGGGCGGCGAGGGCTCGGAGGACGTGGCCGTGGGTGCGATCATCGGCGCGCCGCTCCTGCTCGCGACCATCGCGATGGCCCTCGTGGGCGTCTCGGCGTTCCTCTACCGGCAACGGCGGCCGCAGGGGCTCGCGCTCGACGCGCACTTCCCCACGCTGCAGCGCGACCTCGCCTTCTTCATCGGCTGCTTCCTCGTCGCCCTGCTCCTCGGGCTGGGTGCGCCGACGCCGCTGCAGGTCGCAGGCGCCGTCGCCCTCGTCCTGGCGTACAGCGGCTACGTCCGCTGGACGCTCCGCCACGGCGGCCCCGTCGAGGCGGAGGAGGAGCTCAAGCCGCTGATCATGGACACGACGCGGAGCGATCCGCCCACGATGGCGACGGTCGTCGTCCAGCTGCTCGTCGCGCTGGGTGCGATCGTGGGCGGCGCGCACATCTTCGTCGAGCAGGTGCTCCACGTGGCGGAGAGCGCCGGGCTCGAGCCGCTCGTCCTCTCCCTCGTCCTCGCGCCCTTCGCCACGGAGCTGCCCGAGAAGGCGAACAGCTTCTTCTGGGTCCGGGAGGGCAAGGACGCGCTCGCGCTCGGGAACATCACCGGCGCCATGGTGTTCCAGTCGACGCTCCCGGTGTCGATCGGGCTCGTGTTCACGGACTGGGAGCTGGACACGTACTCGGTGCTCGCGGGCGGCCTCGCCCTCGGCGGCGGGCTGATCGCGATCCTCACGCTTCAGATCCGTCGCCGTTTCAGCGGCCGTGCGATCGTCATCTGGGCGGCCCTCTACGCGAGCTTCGTCGCCTACGTCGTCGCGGCGGCGTGACTCAGTGCTTCGCCTGCCAGAGCGCCATCTCGTCGCCCGCAGGAGTCGCGACGACGCTCCGCCACCCGGCCGGGCCCTCGCGGGGCTCGAGCCGCAACGAGGCCCCGAGCGCCCGTGCCCGCCGGGTCGCCTCGACCACGTCGTCGACCTCGACGTAGGGAAGCCAGAGCGCGCGCTCGGTGTCGCACTCGACGGCGCCGCCGCCGAGCCCGCCGCCCAGCTCGAGCGCCTGGTACGACCGGCCGCCGGCCTGCAGCCGCTCGGCGCGCCAGCCGCAGAGCGCCGCGTAGAACGCGACCGCGCGCTGCGGCTCGCCGGTGTGCAGCTCCAGGTGGACGATCCGCTGCGAGGCCCCGGGGATCACGTCTCCACCCTGTGACCGAGCCGGGCTCCGATTCTCATCGGCCGCCCGCTTGGCGCCGCGCCGTTCGTCTAGGCTGGCGGCGATGGGGGTCAGCTCCTCGGGGACGACCGCTCAGGAACGCGAGCACCTAGCCGCCGCCCGCAGCGGAGACGAGAACGCGTTCGCCCGCCTCGTTGAGCCCTTCCGCGGAGAGCTGCACGCCCACGCCTACCGGATGCTCGGCTCCGTCCACGACGCCGAGGACGCGCTCCAGGACGCGTTCCTCCGGGCCTGGCGAGGCCTGCCGCGCTTCGAGGGGCGCAGCTCGCTGCGCTCCTGGCTCTACAAGATCACGACGAACACGTGCCTGGACGTCATCGCGCGGCGGCCCAAGCGCGTGCTTCCGGTCGACTACGGCCCCGCCACGGACCCCCACGTGGGCCCGGGCGAGCCGCTCGTCGAGTCCGTGTGGGTGGAGCCCTATCCCGACGAGACGCTCGGCGTCGAGGACGGGCTCGCCGCTCCGGAGGCCCGCTACGAGCAGCGCGAGGGCATCGAGCTGGCCTTCATCGCCGCGCTCCAGCACCTCCCCGCCAACCAGCGCGCCGTGCTGATCCTGCGCGAGGTGCTCGGCTTCTCCGCGAAGGAGGTCGCGGAGACGCTCGAGACGACGACCGCCTCCGTGAACAGCGCGCTTCAGCGCGCCCGCGCGGCCGTCGACGAGCGCCTGCCCGAGCAAAGCCAGCAGGCGAACGTGCGCTCGCTCGGCGACGAGCGCGCCCGCGAGGTGGTGCACGAGTACGTGGAGGCGTGGGAGCGCGGCGACGTCGAGGCGGTCGTGGCGATGCTCGCCGAGGACGCCACCTTCTCGATGCCGCCGCTGCGGACGTGGTACGGCGGTCGCGACGAGATCGCCCTCTTCCTCGCCGGCTGGCCGTTGTCCGGCGCGTGGCGCTGGCGCCACGTCACCACGCAGGCGAACGGGCAGCCCGCCCTCGCGTTCTACTGCTGGGACGACGACGAGGAGAGCTACCTGCCGTTCGCGCTCAACGTCATCACCCTCCGCGGCGACAAGATCGGCGACGTGACGGCGTTCGTGGCGCGCTCGACGGAGCTGCCCGAGCGGGAGGTCTACGAGCGCTGGCCGGAGCAGCCGGCCGACCCGCGGCGCCTGAACGTCGTCTTCGAGCGCTTCCGGCTGCCCGACCGGCTCGACTGACCGGTGTCGAGTCCGCCTAACCACGGCTTCCCGGCGCCGTCTTAACGAGCCGTGCAGGCACCGGCGATCGCAGTGTGAGCCCGCTCCCGGCCGGGGCGTGGCGCCTCGTGCTGAAACGGGCCGCCCACGACCGGCTCGTCGTGGCGGCCGCCTTCCTCACGATCCTGCTCGCGGTGACGCTGCTCGCCTCCGGGCCCGTCTACGCGGAGGCGGTGGCGCTCAGCGGGCTCAGGCGCACGCTCGAGGACGCGCCGGTGCGGGAGGTGACCGTGGCCGTGTCCGGCCGGCTGGCGGCCGCGGAGCGCTCCCGGGCGGACGAGCACGTCACGCGCGTCCTCGAGGACGTGTTCGGGGCGGACGGCGTCACCGTCTACCGGAGCGCGCTCACCGACTCCTACGCGCTTCCGGACGCCGAGGGCGTGCCGAAAGCGGCGCTGACGGTCTTCGGCTCCTACGAGGGCCTGCCCGGCCACGCCCGACTCGTCGCCGGGAGCTGGCCCGCCGGCGGGCTCGGCCCCGGCGGCGTCGAGGCGGCCCTGCCGGAGCCGGCCGCCCGGTCGCTCGGCCTCGACGCCGGCGAGTCGGTCGAGCTCGTGCCGGCCCAGGGCGACGACGAGGCCGTCACGGTCCGGGTCTCGGGCGTGTACCGCGTGAACGACGTCGACGACCCGTTCTGGTGGGGCAGCCCGCTCGAGACCGAGGGCCGCGAAGAGCTTCGGTTCACGACATTCGGCCCGCTCGTCGTCTCCGACGACGCGTTCGGGGCGCTCGCGACGGAAGGCGCCGACATCCGCTGGCGGGCCGCCCCCGCAAGCGAGGCGATCGCGGTGGATGACCTCGACCGCCTCCGCGTGGCGGTCGACGAGCTCGAGGAACGGCTCCAGCTCGACGACGGGCCCAGCCTCGCGGTGCAGACGGGCCTGGAGGGCGTTCTCGCCCGCGCCGACCGCTCGCTCCTCGTCTCCCGGGCGGGCGTCCTCGTCTCGTCGGTCCAGCTCGCAGTCCTCGCCGGAGCGGCGCTCCTCTTCCTGGCCGGGCTCCTCGCCGAGCGGCGCGGCGTCGAGTCGGCGATCCTCCGCTCCCGCGGGGCGAGCGCCGGGGAGGTCGGCCTGCTCGCCCTCGCCGAGGGAGCCCTCCTCGCCGTCCCCGCCGTGGTGGCCGGCCCCTGGCTCGCGGCCCTCTCCCTCCAAGCCCTGAACCACGTCGGCCCGCTCGCCGAGATCGGGCTCGAGCTCGAGCCGCGCGTTGGCCTACTCTCGTACGTGCTCGCGCTGGTGGCCGGGGCCCTCTGCGCCGCCGGTCTCGCCGCGCCGGCGCTCCGCTCGGCGGCGGTGGCCGCGACGGTGCGCGAGCAGGGCCGGCCGGCCGAGCGCGGGATCGTCCGGCGCGCGGGACTCGATCTCGTCCTCGTCGCGCTCGCGGCGCTCGGCTACTGGCAGCTGCGCCGCTACCAGGGTCCCGTCGTCGAGTCGCTGCGCGGCCGCCTCGGAATCGACCCGCTCCTCGTCGTCGCGCCGGCGCTCGGGCTGCTCGCCGGCGCGCTCCTCGCGCTCCGCGTCGTCCCGGCGCTCGCCGCCCTCGCCGAGCGGCTGGCCGCCGGGGCACGCGGCCTGGTCGCCCCGCTGGGGACGCGGCAGCTCGCGCGCCGGCCCGGGCGCTACGCGCGGGCGGCCGTCCTCGTCACGCTCGCACTCGCCATCGGCCTCTTCGCGGCGGCCTACGGCAGTACGTGGCTCCGCTCGCAGGAAGACCGGGCCGCGTACGAGGCGGGCGCCGACGCGCGCGTCGTCCCCGACGAGCGCACCGGCTCGATCCGATCCCTTCACCTGGCGACCGCGTACGCGCGGCTCGACGGCGTCGAGGCGGCGCTGCCGGTCGTCCAGCGCCCGGTCGACGTGCCGGAGTCGGCTGAGCCCGCCAACCTCCTCGCGCTCGACGCCTCGCGAGCAGCCGAAGTCGTGGACATCCGCCCCGACCTCGCCGAGCGGCCGCTCTCCGAGCTCTTCGCGCCGCTCGCCTCCGAGCGGCCGGAGCTCGCCGCGGTCGAGCTCCCGGGCGAGCCGCGCCGGCTCGCGATCGCCGTGGGCCTTACGGTCTACCCTTCGTCGGACGACCCTCCCGGGTTCCCCGACGAGCTCCTGGTCGCGGACGTCGGCCTCTCGTTGTCCCTCGTCCTCCGGGATGCCGACGGACTCCTCCACCGCCTCTCGGGAGGCGAGCTCACCTCGAACCGGTCGAACCGGGCGACGCGAGAGGTCGTCTTCGAGCTCGAGGACCGGCTCGCGGACGGCAGCGCTGGGCGCCCCGGGTTCCCGCTCGCGCTCGTCGCCCTCGAGCTGCGCGTCAACGCCGGCTTCGGCATCTCGCGGCGGGCGACGCTCGTCCTCGGGCGCCTCACGGCCGACGGGGCGCCGGTGGAGGCGCCCGACGCGGTCTGGACCGTCGTCCCGGGCGAGCTCCAGGACGCGCTCTCCCCGCCCGAGGTCGAGAGCGTCCGCCCGGGCCCGGACACCCTTTTCGCCCTCGACTTCGCCACCGGTGCCAGGGTCGGCGCGTGCCCGCCTTTCTGCAGCGCGGCTCCGGTCACCTTCACCGCGACGCCCGGACGGAGCGAGCCCCTGGAGGCGATCCCGGCCCTCGTGACCGACCGTTTCCTCGAGGACACGGGCACGGAGGTCGGGGCGACCGTGGCGCTCGGCGCCGAGGGCCCGGGCCTCAGGATCGCGGGCTCGGTGCGCGACTTCCCCACGCTTCCTCCCGACTCGGGCGGCGTTGTCGTCGACCTCGCCGCCTACTCGTCCGTGCTCTACCTCGGGGCCGGAGAGGTCGCGGCGCCGGCCGAGTGGCTCGTGGACGCTGCCCCGGGGCGGGAGCGGGCCGTCGCCCGGACCCTGCGCGCGGCGCCCTACTCGAGCGCGGAGGTGGCCGACCGCGCGGGGCTGGCCGAGCGTCTGACCCACGATCCGGTCGCGTTGGGGATCAGCGGCGCGCTCTCGCTCGGGTTCGTGGCGGCGGCCGTGTTCGCCGTCGTCGGCTTCGCGGTGAGCGCGGCCGTCTCCACGGCGGAGCGGACGACCGAGTTCGCCGTCCTGCGCTCGCTCGGCCTCTCCGACCGCCAGCTCTCCGCCTGGCTTGCCGTCGAGGGCGGGATCACGGCGTTCCTCGCGCTGGCCGGCGGGATCGCCCTCGGAGCGCTGGTCGCGTGGCTCGTCCTGCCCTTCGTCTCCCTCGCCGGCGAGGGCGGTCGGCCGTTCCCCGAGGTCGTCGTCGAGCTGCCCTGGCAGGCGGTCGCCGTGCTCACCGGAAGCCTGCTCGCGGCGCTGGCCGTCGTCCTCGCCGTGCAGATCGTCTTCCTCCGGCGCCTGGCCCTCGCGCCGGCCCTCCGTGCGGGAGAGACCCGATGAACGCTCCACGCCTGCTGCGGGCGGTCGCGTCTCCCGTGGTCGTTGCCAGGCGGCGTCTGCGCTCGGATGGGCTCTTCGCGGGAGCTCTCTTCGCCGCCGTGGCCGCCACGACGTTCCTCTTCGCCCTCGTCCCGCAGGAGTTCGACCGCCTGGCGGCCGAGAGCCTCGAGCAGACCGCGGCCCGCGCCAACCCGTTGGAGCGCGACGTGAGCATCACGGCGGCGGGCCGCATCCCGGCGGCGAGGGGCAGCGACCCGTTCGCGAGCGTCGCGGCGCGCGGAGAGGAGTACCAGCGGCGCCTCCCGGGCTCGCTTCGCGACGTCGTCGCCGGGCGCAGGGCCCTAGCCGAGACGGTGCGCTACACGATCGTCCTCCCGGCCGGCGAGAGCGGGCCTCCCGGCACGATCCGCTACCTGACGCTCCGCCACCTCGGCGGCGCGGCGGGCGGGCTCACGGCCGCGGAAGGGCGCCTGCCGGCCGCCCCCGGCCGGGCCGAGCTCCCCTTCACCGAGCAGCCCGAGGGGACGCTCGTCGAGATCGCGCTCGCGCCCGCGACGGCCCGCCAGCTCTCGCTCGCTGTCGGCGACCGCGTCTACCTGCTCCCCGCGGAGGACGACCCGCTCGCCCGCGACGTCGCCGTCTCGGAGCGCCGCTACCTCGCCGCCGACGTGACCGGGATCCTCGACACGGAGGCGGCCGATCCGGCCTGGCTGCGCGAGTCGCGCCTCCGGCGGGCCGTGATCCGCGACACCGAGACGGCGCGCCTCGTCTACGCGTACGGCCTCTTCCCGCGCCGGGCCTACGGCGACCTGCTCGAGGGCGTCGGGCCCATGCCCCTGCGCTACGAGTGGCGCTACCCCGTGGATCCGGCCGAGGTCGCCGGGAGCGACACCGGGGAGCTCGCGGCCGCCGTCCGGCGGCTCGGAGGCGCCTTCGGCCAGACGAGCTTCGGACAGCGGCTCGGGCTCGGCGCCCGCACAGGTCTCGCGCGGATCCTCGAGCGGCACGAGACCGACCGCGAGGCGGCTGCTGCCGT
>DASTBX010000152.1:0-9085 GCA_035711645.1 Gaiellaceae bacterium | reverse complement strand
TCGCCAGCGTCCCGTAGCCGTACGGGGAGCGAGATGGAGGAGATGACACCATGAGCGTTCGGCGCGCAGCGAGGAGCTTCGTGGGCGTCCTCGTCGCCGCGGCCGCGGTAGCGGCAACAGGCGTCTCGGAGGCCGCGGCCGTCCCGCCCCAGGATCTCCAGGGGGAGTGCCCGGCCGTCATGCCCCTGGCCGACGTGACGACGGGGCTCCGGGGCACCGCGCTCTCCGTGACGAGCGGGCGGAATCCCGTCACCTTCGACGCGGAGGTGCTCGGGATCCTGCGCGACGGCGTCGGCCCCGGCCGCCACGTCATCATCGCCGACCTGAGCGGCGGCGCCGTCACCGAGGCAGGCGGCCTCTGGGCCGGTGCCTCCGGCTCGCCGGTGTTCTTCCGCGACCCGGCGACGGGCCGGTACGAGCTGGGCGGCGCCATCGCCTACGGGCTCGCCGGCGGCGGCTCGACGCTGGCCGGGCTGACGCCGGCCGAGGACATGGCCTCGCTGCTGGACGGCGTCCCGGACGAGGCGGCTGCGCCGAGCACCGTCGCCGTCCCGCGCGGGCTCGCAACACGCATGTCGGAGGCGACCGGGCTCTCGGTGGCCGCGCTCGGGTCGCTGACACGGCTGCGGACGCCGCTCTCGGCCTCCGGCCTCACGGAGCGCGGCCTGAAGCGGATGCAGCAGGCGATCGACCGCCAGGACCTGCCCTTCTTCGCTTACATGGGGTCGTCCGCGTCGGGCAACCCGCCGAACCCGACCGGGACGCTGCGCGCCGGCGACTCGTTCGCCGCGGCGCTCTCGGTCGGCGACGTCACGGTGGCGGGGGTCGGGACGACGACGTTCGTCTGCGATGGGCGGGTCGTCGCCTTCGGGCACCCGATGAGCTGGACGGGCGAGACGACGATCGGCGCTCGCACTGCCGACACGATCACGATCGTGCAGGATGCCGTCTGGGGCTCCTACAAGCTCGCGAACATCGGGGAGAGCGTCGGCACGATCACGCAGGACCGGCTGGCCGGGATCGCGGGACGGATCGGCGTCGGGCCAGACGTCTCGCCCATCACGTCGACGGTCACCGACCTCGACACCGGGCGCACGCGCACCGGCTCCAGCCAGGCGATCATGCCCGACTTCCTGCCCTTCCTCGCCTTCTCGCACCTGTTCCTGAACGTGGACGTGACCATCGACCGCATCGGCCCCGGCAACGCCGAGATCGGCTACGCGATCCGCGGCACGCGCGACGGCGGCAGGACGTGGGAGCTGACGCGCAGCTCGCACTACGCCTCGCCGTGGGACATCTCGTTCGACTCCGTCTGGGAGCCGTCGTTCACCGCCGAGCTCCTGCAGGCGTTCGAGAGCGAGGACATCGAGGTCACGAGCATGGACGTGCCCGTGCTTGAAGTGGAGCAGGACTACGAGGCGTACGACCTCCGGCGGGTGCTCGTCTGGAACGGGAAGAAGTACGTGAACCGCGACTTCGTGCGCGGGCGGCCCGGCAGGCTCGTGCGCCTGCGCGCGGTGCTGAAGCCGGCCCACCGGGCGGGCACGGAGACCGTCGACTTCAGGCTGCGGGTGCCGGCGAACGCGCGGCGGAGCGGCCGCATCGACGTGATCGGCGGCGCCTGGGCGACGCCCGAGATCCCGTGCTTCTTCGGGGGCTTCTTCGGCGAGTTCGAGGACGAGGGGGGAGACTGTGGCGAGCCGGACGGCGGCCTGACCTTCGACCAGCTCCTCGCGGCGTTCGAGAAGCAGCCGCGCGGCGACGCGCTCGTCGGCCGGCTGCGGCTCGGCCGCTCGGGAGCCGTCCGCGCCGAGAAGACTGCGAGGCTGGACGCGGTGGTGGGCGGCCGGGTCGTCCTCGGCTTCCTGCTCGTGCGGTGACCTCGACGGCGCGGCGACGACCGCGCACCATGGAGAATCGCGCCGGTGCTCCTCATCGGCGCGATTCTCCTGGCCGTCTTCGTGGTCCCCGCGCCGTGGGGCATCGCGGTGGTCGCCGGCGCGGCGGTCGTCGAGGTGGCGGAGACGGCGTTTTGGCTCTGGCTCTCGCGTCGGCGAACGGTGCAGATGGGCCCGGAGACGCTCGTCGGAGCGACGGGGCAGGTCGTGACGGCCTGCGCGCCGCTCGGCCAGGTTCGGGTCGGCGGGGAGCTCTGGGGGGCGCGCTGCGAGGAGGGCGCGGCGGCGGGGGAGACCGTCCGCGTCGTCGCGCTGGAGGGCCTGACGCTCGTGGTCGAGAGGGCGGCGTAGACTGGGGCGGGATGGCCGGGGCAGACGCCGTGGCGAGGCCCGCGGAGGAGCTGCCGCCGGAGCTCGACGACCCGCTCTACCACCAGGCGCTGGGCCAGCTCGACGGCGTTGTCCAGCGCGCGGGCGTCTCCGCGGGCGAGGCCGAGGTGCTGCGCTTCCCCGAACGCGCCCTGGCCGTCGCGGTGCCGGTGGAGCTCGACGGCGGGTCGGTCGCGGTCTTCCCGGGCTACCGCGTCCAGCACTCGAGCGTGCTCGGGCCGACGAAGGGCGGCATCCGCTTCGACACGCAGGTGACGCTCGGCGAGTGCGCCGCGCTCGCCATGTGGATGTCCTGGAAGTGCGCGCTCCTGCGGCTGCCCTACGGCGGCGCCAAGGGAGGAGTCCGCTGCGACCCGCGCTCGCTCTCCGACGGCGAGCTGGAGCGGCTCACCCGCCGCTTCACCGCCGAGCTCCTGCCCGTCATCGGGCCGCAGCGCGACATCCCGGCTCCCGACATGGCTACAGACGAGCAGACGATGGCGTGGATGATGGACACCTACTCCATGCAGGTCGGGTACGCCGTCCCGGAGATCGTCACCGGCAAGCCCCTCTCGGTGGGCGGCTCCGTGCTGCGCCCGGAGGCGACCGGGATCGGGGTCGTCATGGTCGTCGAGGAGGCGGTGCGGCGCCTCGGCTGGACGCTCTCCGACCTGACGTTCGTCGTCCAGGGCTGCGGGAAGGTGGGCGGCGTCGCGTGCCGCGAGCTGGCCGAGCGCGGCGCGCGCGTCGTGGGCGTGTCCGACATCGGCGGCGGCATCCACGCTCCGGACGGCCTGGTCGTGGCCGCCCTCGACGCCTGGCGCCGCGAGCAGGGCGCCGTCGCCGGCTTTCCGGGCGCGGACGACGTCACGAACGCGGAGCTGCTCGAGCTGCCCTGCGACGTGCTCGTGCTCGCCGCGACCGAGGAGCAGCTCACTCGCGAGAACGCCGGTCGCGTCCGAGCCCGCCTGGTCGCCGAGGGCGCGAACGGCCCCACGACGCTCGCCGCCGACGAGATCCTCGCCGAACGCGGCATCCCGGTCCTGCCGGACATCCTCACGAACGCCGGCGGCGTGGCCGTCTCCTACTTCGAGTGGGTGCAGGACATCCAGCGGCTCTTCTGGGACGCCGCCGAGATCCGGGCGCGTCTCGGCGAGCTCATGACCGGCGCGCTCGACCGGGTGTGGCGGCTGGCCGAGGCGGAGGACCTGCCGCTGCGGCGCGCGGCGCTCGTCCTCTCGATCCGCGAGGTGGCGGCGGCCCTGCGGGCGCGGGGGATCCACCCGTGAGGGTGCGCGAGGCCCTGGTCGCGGACCCGCGCGTGCTCGCGCCCGGCGCGCCGGCGCGCGAAGCCGCGGAGCTCCTCGCCAAGCCCAACGTCGAGAGCGTGCTCGTCGCCGACGGCGAGCGCCTGGTCGGCTGCGTGACGACGGATCGGATCGTGGCGGCCGTCGCCGCCGGTCACGACCTGCGCTCGCTGACCGCGGCCGATCTCGCCGATCCGGAGGTGACGACCGTCGGCCCCGACGACCTGCTCGACGAGGCGCTCCACCTCATGGTCGAACGCGGCCTGGAGCGTCTCGCCGTGACGGAGGACGGCAGGCTGCTCGGCGTGCTCGCGCGGGAGCCGGTGCTCCGCCGGCTCGCCGAGGACGAGCCGCCCGAGGATCAGCAGCAGGTGTAGGCGCCCGGCGGCGCGTTCCCCTCGGGCCGCTCGGGGAGCTCGGCGGCTGCGAGCGCGGCGCCGTGCATGATGTCCCGCTCGCTCGTCTCGAGCGCCTCGAGGCCGAAGTGCTCGAGCACGCCGGCGACGACGACCGCGCCCGCGAGGATGACCGGGGCGCGGTCGGGGTGCATCCCCCGGAGCGCGCGGATCTCTGCGACGGAGAGAGAGGCGAGCCGCGCGACCCGGCCGGCGATCCAGTCGGCGGCGAGCACGTGGCCGTGCACGACGTCGGGGTCCTCCTGCTCGAGGCCGAGGGAGAGGACGGCGAGCGTCGTCACCGTGCCCGCGACGCCGATCGCCTGGACGGGCCGCGCCTCCGCCGGGACGCGCTCCGCGAGCAGTGCGCGGACGTGGGCGGCACAGCCGTCGAGCTGTTCGGACGTGGGCGGGTCGGAGCGGAGGAAGCGCTCGGTCAGGCGCACGCAGCCGAGGTCGAGGCTGTCGTGCCACGCGACGCCGGCCGGCCCCCCGAGGACGAGCTCCGTCGAGCCGCCGCCGACGTCGACGAGGAGCGTGTCCTCCCGGAGCTCCCGCCCCGCCGAGACGCCGCGAAAGGTCAGGAGCGCCTCGTCGTGCCCGGTGAGGAGCCGGGTCTCGAACCCGTAGCTCCACTCGATCTCGCCGAGGAAGGCCTCGCCGTTCTCCGCGTCGCGGACGGCGCTCGTCGCCACGGCGAGCGTCCGCTCGGCGCCCCGCTCCTCGAGCGCGCGGCGGAAGTCGCCGAGGACGTTGCGGACGCGCGCGAGGGCGGTGGGCAGGAGGATGCCGCGCTCGTCCACACCCTCGCCGAGGCGCGTGATCACGAGGCGCCGCTCGACCTCGCTCACGGCGCCGTCGTCGACGTTCGCCACGAGCAGGCGCGTCGAGTTCGTCCCCAGGTCGACGACTCCGACCCGGGTCACTTGCGCAGGTACGCCTCGCGCACGTGCGTGACGCTCTTCCTCGCGTCCGAGAGCGCCCAGGTGAGCACGGAGAGGCGGTCGAGCGACCCCTGCAGCCGCGCGCGGCTCCGCTGGACGTTCTCGGCGCGGACCTGGGCGTGCTCCATCCTGCGCTCGAGCTCCGCGGCGCTCCGGGCGAGCTCGTCGAGCCGCGCCTGCAGCTCCTCGGCAAGCGCCCGCGCTCCGCGCAGCCGCCCGAACGCGAAGCCCGCGACGGCAACCGTCGCGACGAGCGCGAGCACGAACACGCCGAGCGCGGCCCACGTCCACCAGGGCATCGGACTGATGCTATCCTTGGGCCCGCGACGCGGGGTGGAGCAGTCAGGTAGCTCGCCGGGCTCATAACCCGGAGGTCGCAGGTTCAAATCCTGCCCCCGCTACTGAGAGGCCCCGCCTGCGGGGCCTCTTTCCGTGATGCCTGTCGACGTCGAGACCCGGATCGAGATCGACCGCCCGCGCGAGCACGTGGCCGCCTACGCCTCGGATCCGGCCAACGCGACCGTCTGGTACGAGAACATCGAGGGCGTCGAGTGGGAGACCGAGCCGCCGCTCGCCGTCGCCTCCCGGGTCGCGTTCCTCGCGCGCTTCCTGGGGCGGCGACTCTCCTACACCTACGAGATTCGAGAGCTCGTCCCGGGCGAGCGGCTCGTGATGAGCGCCGCGGACGGGCCCTTCCCGATGGAGACGACCTACACGTGGGCGGACGCAGCCGGCGGCGGCACGACCATGACACTGCGGAATCGCGGCGAGCCGTCCGGCTTCTCGAAGATCGCCGCCCCGGCGCTGGCGGCCGCGATGCGGCGGGCGAACCGGAAGGACCTCGAGCGCCTGAAGCGGATCCTCGAGGCCTCGTAGCGCGCCTCGGGAATTGCGCGGCGACTCGCCTCGTTGCGCCCCTCCAACGCCGCGATGAGTTTTCGCGCGGCCGGAAGTCTCAACAGCGTGAACCGAATGCTCCACGCACTCGCATCTGGAAGGGAGACCCGATGAGCCTCGACGGCCGCGCGCGCTGGCTGGCGCTCATCGTCCTCTGCCTCGGCGACCTGATGATCGTGCTCGACGGCACGATCGTGAACGTCGCCCTGCCCTCGATCCGCGAGGACCTCGGCTTCTCGGAGACCTCGCTCGCGTGGGTCGTGAACGCCTACCTGCTCACGTTCGGCGGGTTCCTGCTGCTCGGCGGAAGGCTCGGCGACCTCTTCGGGCACCGCCGGCTCTTCCTGATCGGCATCTCGGTCTTCACGCTCGCCTCGCTCGCCTGCGGCCTCGCCGCCTCGCAGGGCGCGCTCGTCGCCGCCCGCGCCGTGCAGGGACTGGGCGGCGCCCTCGTCTCCGCGGTGGCGCTCTCGCTCCTCATGACGCTCTTCACCGAGCAGGCCGACCGGGCCAAGGCGATGGGCATCTTCGGGTTCGTGCTCTCGGGCGGCGGGACGGCCGGCGTGCTCCTCGGCGGCGTCCTCACGGACGTGCTCGACTGGCACTGGATCTTCCTCGTCAACCTCCCGGTCGGCGTGCTCGTCTACGCGCTCTCCCTGCGGCTGCTCCCCGCCGGGCGCGGGACGGCCGCCGGCGGCCGCCTGGACGTGGCCGGCGCCGTCACGGTCACGGCGGCGCTGATGCTCGCCGTCTATGCGATCGTGAACGGCAACGAGACGGGCTGGACCTCCGCCGAGACGCTCGGCCTGCTCGGCGGCGCCGCCTCCCTGCTCGCGCTCTTCCTCGCGCTCGAAGCGCGGATCTCCTCGCCGCTCGTGCCCCTCGGCCTCTTCCGGAACCGCAACGTCTCCTCCGCCAACGCCGTCGGCATCCTCATGGCCGCCGGCATGTTCGCCTACTTCTTCTTCTCGGCGCTCTACCTGCAGCAGGTCCTCGGGTACACGCCGCTCGAGGTGGGGCTCGCCTACCTGCCCTCCATGGTGATCTGGGGGACGGCCTCGCTCTTCTCCGACCGGCTCGTCATGCGGTTCGGCATCAAGAAGCCGCTGCTCGCCGGGCTCGGGCTGATGACGCTCTCGCTCATCCTCTTCGCGCGGACGCCGGTTGACGGCAGCTTCGCGCTCGACGTCCTTCCCGCCACGATCGCGATCGGCCTCGGGGCCGGGATCGCCTTCAACCCGATCCTGCTCGCCGCCATGAGCGACGTGGGGCCGGAGGAGTCGGGCCTCGCGTCCGGGGTCGTGAACACGTCGTTCATGATGGGCGGCGCGGTCGGGCTCGCGATCCTGGCCAGCCTCGCCGCAGCCCGCACCGACACGCTGCTCGCCTCGGGCGACGGCCGCCTGGCCTCCGTCAACGCGGGCTACCACGTCGCCTTCCTCGTCGGCGCGATCTTCCTCGTGCTCGCCTCCGCGCTCGCCGCGGCCCTCCTGCGCCCGGCCGCACAGCGCGAGCACGAGCACGGCTCCGCGGCCGAGCCGGCCGCGGCGACCGCCTGCGACTGAAGCTCGTCCGCAGGCTCAGCCGCCCCGCTCGCGGGGCCTGGCGAGCTCGGGCGCGTGCTGGCGGCCGAGATCGAGCGCGATCGCGAGGATCAGCGTCCCCGTCCAGACGTTCACCGGGTCGAACGTCAGCGCCTCGCGGTCGCCCACGAAGTTGAAGATGAGCCACACGACGAACCAGACGAGGGTCATGGCTGCTCCTTCGCTCGATCGAGGTTCTCACCCGGAGTCTGCCCGGCCGGGCCGCCGGCGTCGTCGGGGCCGTCTCGCTCCCCGGCTCCGGAGAAAGCCGCAGACCCCTCGCGGGCCCGGCGCCGCATCTCGCGTCGCACGGCGGGCGCGACCTCCGTCCCGAGCAGCTCGATCGCGCGCAGCACCTGCGCGTGCGGCAGGTTGCCGACGCTGACCTGGGCGAGGAACCGATCGTGTCCGAAGAGCTCGTGCTCGAAGAGGATCTTCTCGACGACGTCCTCCGGGCTACCGACGACGAGCGCCCCCCGGGGCGAGCGCAGCGCGTCGAACGCCCGCCGGTCGATCGGCGACCAGCCGCGCTCGCGGCCGATCGCGTTCATCATCGTGGCGTACGCCGGAAAGAACTCGTCCGCGGCCCTTTCTCCCGTCTCGGCGACGTAGGCGTGCGAGTTGATGCTGAGGGCCGGCGGCGGATCGTTGCCGGCGTCGACCGCCGCCCGCCGGTGCAGCTCGGCGAAGGGCGTGAAGCGCGCCGGCTCCCCGCCGATGACGGCGAGCGCCATGGGGAGCCCCAGGGCGCCGGCGCGGGCCGCCGACTCGGGTGCGCCGCCGACGGCCACCCAGACGGGGAGCGGCTCCTGGAGGGGCCGCGGGTAGATGCCGAGGCCGTCGAGCGGGGCGCGGTGGCGGCCGGCCCACGTGACGCGCTCGGACTCGCGTAGCGCGAGGAGGAGGCCGAGCTTCTCGGCGAAGAGCTCGTCGTAGTCGGCGAGGTCGTAGCCGAAGAGCGGGAAGGACTCCACGAACGACCCGCGGCCCGCCATGATCTCGGCCCGGCCTCCCGAGAGCAGGTCGACGGTGGCGAACTCCTCGAAGACGCGGACGGGGTCGTCGGAGCTGAGGACCGAGACGGCGCTCGTCAGCCGGATGCGCTCGGTTCGGGCGGCGACGGCCGCGAGCACGACCGCCGGCGCCGAGACGGCGAAGTCGGGGCGGTGGTGCTCTCCGACGCCGAAGACGTCCAGCCCGACCCGCTCGGCGAGCTCGGCCTCCTCGAGCACCTCGCGCAGGCGGCGCGCGGGGTCGACCGTCCGGCCGCCACCGGGGTCACGGCGCAGCTCGGCGAACGTGTAGACGCCGATCTCCACGCCCGCATCCTTACCGGAGCCCCGCGTCTTCCAAGTCTTTACCGAAGGCAGCCGGACTCTTTGCCGCGGCCCGGACCGCCTCTGGGCGAGGGCTGCGTACGGTCGAGGGTGACGCGTCGAGCGACGGCAAAGGAGGAAGGAATGCGAATCTTCGTAGCGCTCGGGCTGGCACTTCTCACCGCGACGGTGCTGCTGGCGGCGGCAGCGCCCGCGGCGGCCAAGGACGACGACCGCGAGGTCATCCGCCGGGGCGGCTGCTCGGGTGCAAGCGACTGGAAGCTGAAGGCGAAGAACGACGACGGGCGGATCGAGGTCGAGTTCGAGGTCGACCAGAACCGGAGCGGCCACCGCTGGCGCGTCGTCCTCCGGCGCG
>DASTBX010000151.1:0-13408 GCA_035711645.1 Gaiellaceae bacterium | reverse complement strand
CGCATCGAGAGCGCGATCGTGACGCCCGCGAGGCCTGCGACCAGGACGTTCAGCGCCGCGACCGGCACGCCGGCGACACGCGCGCCCTCCTCGTCGACGACGACCGCCGCAAGCGCGCGATAGAGGAGCGCGACGGCGGCTAGGCCGGCGACGCCGAGGACGGCGACGAGCACGAGGTCGCCGCGCGTCACGGTGAGGATCGAGCCGAAGAGGAACGCAAAGAGGTCGACGTCGAGCGCCCCGGCCGAGGAGGCGAGCACGACGCCGGCCGCGATCCCGGTGTAGAAGAGCAGCGCGAGAGCCTGGTCGCCCGCCGCCTGGCGGCGGGAGCGCAGCCACTCCACCCCGACCGCCCCGGCGACGGAGGCGACCAGCGCCGCCAGCACGGGGGAGACGCCGAGCAGGTAGCCGGCCGCGACCCCGGCGAACGCGGTGTGCCCGATGCCGTCCCCGATCAGGCTCATGTTCCGCTGGACGAGGAAGAAGCCGACCGCGGGCGCGAGGAGGCCGACGACGGCCCCCGTCGCGAAGGCGAGCCGCATGAACTCAGACTCGAGCATGCGAGTGCGAGGGGTCGTGCCACTCCGCGGGCAGGTCGCGCGGCGGGCCGTCGAAGACGATGGCGCCGCGGACGAGGACGAGCCGCTCGACGATGCCCTCGACCGCCCCGAATTCGTGCGAGACGTAGAGCGTCGTGACGCGGCGGTCGGCGTGCAGGCGGCCTAGCAGGCGCGCGAGCGCCTCCTGGGACTCGGCGTCGACGCCGGCCGTCGGCTCGTCGAGGACGAGGAGGGAGGGCTCGCCCGCGAAGGCCTTGGCGATGAACGCCCGCTGCTGCTGCCCGCCCGAAAGGCTCGCGAGCGGGGCGTCGGCAAGCTCCGTGAGCCCCACGTCCGCGATCGCCTCGGCGACGATCGCCCGGTCGCGGCGGCGGAGCGGCCCGAGTAGGCCGCCCTGGGCCAGTCTGCCCGTCGCCACGAGCTCGCGCACGGTCACGGGGCCGGGCGCGCCCACCTGGGCCCGCTGTGCCACGTAGCCCAGCGTGGAGCGGCGCGAGAAGCGGTGGGCCGGCTCGCCGAAAATCAGGACCGAGCCCGCCTGCGGGCGGGCAAGGCCGAGCGCGAGCCGGACGAGCGTCGTCTTGCCGCCGCCGTTCGGCCCCGCGACCGCGACGAACTCGCCCTCCTCCACACGCAGGTCGACGCCGCGCAGCACCGGCGCACCGGGGCGGTAGGCGAAGGAGACGTCGGCGAGCTCGACCGCTAGCGGCATTCGAGCCCCGCCCGCAGCGCCTCGAGATTCGCCCTCATGACGGAGAGGTAGTCCTCGCCCCGGTCGAGCTGCTCCTCCGTGAGACCCTCGAGCGGGTTCAGGACGGCGGTCTCCGCGCCCGCCTCGCGCGCGACGGTCTCGGCGACCTCGGGCGAGAGGAGCGGCTCGACGAAGACGGTCGTCACGCCCCGGTCGCGGACGAGCGCGGCGATCCGCTCCAGGTCGCGCGGGCTCGGCTCCGCCTCCGGCGAGATGCCGGCGATCGGGATCACGTCGAGGCGGTAGCGCTCCGCCAGGTAGCCGAACGCGTCGTGGCCCGTGACGAGCTCGCGGCGCGCGCAGTCGGCGAGGCCGGCCCGGTAGTCGTTGTCGAGCTCGACCAGCTCGGAGACGAGCTCCGTCGCGCCCTCGGGGCCCTCGAGCGCCGCGCCGATCCGCCTCGCGACCTGGGCGAACCGAAGCGGGTCGAGCCACACGTGCGGGTCGCCCTCGCGGAGGTCGAGCCCTTCGAGCACGTCCACCGCCTGCCCCTCCGCCGAGCCGGCGGCGTCCTCGAGGGCCGGCTGGAAGTCGCCGCCGGCGTAGAAGACGAGATCGGCGGAGCGAACGCGCTCGACGTCGCGGACGGACAGCTCGAAGTCGTGCGGCTCCGCGCCGGCGGGCGTCACGTTCGTCACGTCGACGCCGGGGCCGCCGATCCGCTCGGCCGCGAAGGCCAACGGGTAGAAACCGGCGACGACCTCCTTCTCGCCGCCGCCCGCGTCCGCCTCGCCTCCGCAGCCGGCGGCGGCCGCCACCACGACGGCCGAGAGGGTGCTGATGAGAACGATTCTCGTTATCACTCGCTGCTAGGGTAGTCGCATGGCCACGGCCGAGCAACTGAGGCGGGCCGGAGAGATCCTCGCCGGGGCGGGCGTGCGCGCCACCGCGCAGCGCGCGACCGTTCTCGCCGAGCTCGCGGCCGAGCGCGACGACGTCACGGCACAGGAGCTCCACGAGCGGCTCCGCGCCCGCGGCGAGCGTCTCGGCCTCGCCACCGTCTACCGGACGCTCCGGCTGCTCGCCGGGGCGGGCGTCGTCGACGCCCTCTCGCACCACGCCGGCGAGCTCTGCTACCGCTGGTGCGGCGACGAGCACCACCACCACCTGCTCTGCTCCGAATGCCATCGCGTCGTCGAGCTGGTCGACTGCGAGCTCGACCCCTGGCTGGAGCGCGTCTCCCGAGAGCACGGCTTCGTGACGACGGGACATCGCCTCGAGGTCTCCGGCGTCTGCGCCGACTGCCGTTAGCAGCCGTGACCGACTAGGCTTCGCCGCCGAAGCGGATGGAGCGCGTCGAACTCGCCCAGGCGGCTGCAATCGCGGGTGCGGTCGCGGCACCGCTCGTCCTCCTCGCGCGCATCCGGCTCGTCTTCGCCGCCGGGCTCGTCCTCGTCGCCGTCGCAGAGGCGGGGCTGGCTTTCGCCCTCGTTCCCGACCAGATCGAGGCGCTCACCCGCTCGGCGGCCCGCCTCGGGCTCCTCGCCGTCGGCCTCCTCGTCCTCGCCGGGCTCGCAGCGCTTTTCGCGCGCTTCCCGGCGGTCGTCCCGGCGGCGCTGCTCGCCGCCGCGCCCGTGCGAGTTCCGATCGGCGTCGACGGGGAGGAGGCCTTCCTGCTCGTGCCGCTCTACGGCGTCCTGGCCGCGGCCGTCCTGGCGCTCGCCTTCCGCCTCGTCCGTGGCGCCCTCCTGCGTCCGCTGCCGCTCTTCCTGGCGGCTCCGGCCGCCGCGTACGTCGCCGCCTCGGGCCTCTCCCTGCTCTGGTCGCAGGACCCGCGCGAGGGGACGATCGACCTCTTCTTCTTCCTCTTCCCGGGCGTCGTCCTCGTCGTCCTCGTCGCCCAGATGCCGCTCGTCGGCTTCGTTCCCCGCAGCCTCGCCGCCGTGCTGCTTGCCACGGCCGGCGCCGTGGCCGCGGTCGGGCTCTGGCAGCAGTGGACACACACGCTCTTCTTCGCCGACGACCAGCAGTCGGCCAACGCGTATACCTCGTTCTTCCGCGTCACCTCGACGTTCGGCGACCCGAACGTCTACGCCCGCTACGTCGGCCTCGGGATCGCCGTACTCCTCGTGCTGCTCTGGCTCGACCGTATCCGTCCCGCCGTCGGGTTGCCGCTCATGGCCCTCCTGCTCGCGGGGCTCTACTTCTCCTACTCGCAGACGACCTTCGTCGCCCTCTTCGCCGCGGTCGTCCTCGTCGCGCTGCTCGCTGGCGACCGCCGGACGCGGCGCGTCGTCGGCGTGGCCGTCGTGGTGCTCGTCCTCGCCGGAGCGGGTCTCTTCGCCACGACCGTCTGGGACGAGTCCGGCCGCCGGGCGACGAGCGGCCGCACGACGCTCGTCTCGCTCACGCTCCCTGTTTTCGTCGACCACCCGGTGGTCGGTGTGGGGATCGGCGCGCAGCCGCTGGCGAGCAGTCGCCTCGAGGACGCGCGGGAACGCGAGAGCCGCAACGTCTCGCACACGACCCCGCTCACCGTCGCCGCCGAGCTCGGCCTGCTCGGGCTGGCTGCGTACGCCGCCTTCCTGGCGGGCATGGCCTACGGCTCCTTCCTCGCGCTGCGGCGCGACGAGGCCATCGGCCTCTCGCTCCTAGCCGTCCTCACCCTCCTCTTCGTCCATTCCCTCTCCTACGGCGGCTTCTTCGAGGATCCGTTCACGTGGCTCCTCGTCGGTCTGGCGGCCGCCTGCCTCGCCACCGTGCCGGCACCCGCGCGCGCGCCGGCCGCGAAGGCACCGGCCTCCCGCCCCCGGCCCCGCGGTGCGCTCAGCTGGGCTCAGGCTCGACGACGAGGATCGTGACCGCGACCGTCGGCTCGGAGCGGTTGCCCGCCGCGTCCTCGACGACCAGCGCGACCTCGTGCGCTCCGGGGGCGAGCATGCCCTCGTCGACCGCCTCGGGCCACCTGATCCGGTGGGTGCCCGGGGACCGCGGCGGGCCCCGCCGAACCTCGCGCTCGTCGACGAGGAGGACGGGCGAGCCGCGCTCGCTCGACCGGTAGCGGACGACGAGCGCCTCCCCGGAGGAGAGGACGGCCGGCGAGACGCTGCGCAGGCGCACCTGCGGAGCTTTCGTGTCGACGCTCACGTCCTCGGGCACGATGATCCGCCGCCGCTCGTCGAGGAGGCGGATGCGCAGGCGGTAGGCGCCGTCCGGCACGACCCGGCCCTCCTCGTCGCGGCCGTCCCAGGTCAGCGTCACCCGTCCGGGCGGCCTCCTGATCCCGGAGACGAGCAGCCGGACGCGCTCCCCGTCCCGGTCCACGACGGCGACGGCGATGCGCTCCGTCTGGCGCAGCTCGAAGCTGAGGACGGCGGACTCGTGCGGGCAGCCGCACACGGGTGAGAGCCAACGGTCGAAGCGGGCGCCGCCCACGGGCGAGCGCTCCAGCTTCAGCGCCTCCGTGTACGTGAAGGCGGCGACCATCCCGAGCAGAAGCCCCAGCGCCAGCAGGGTCATCCCGGGACGGCGCCTGGAGCTCACGCTCGTCCGCGTCTAGGACCGCAGGAGCTCGTAGCCCTCGCGGAGGAAGGGCGTCCGGTCCGTGAGCACCGAGATCTCGGCCGCGGGGAGGATGCCCTCCTCGGTGGCGATCAGGTCGATCTGGTCGGCGGGCGTCAGGTCGACCCGACCCTCGTCGGGGTCGAAGGGGTCGTCCGGCGCGAGCTTCAGGACCTCGCACGCGACGATCACGGGCACGCCCGCCTTCTTCGCCGCCTTCGTGAGCCCGTTCGTGTTCACCTTGTTCACGAGCGAGCCGTCACGGAAGACCGTGTCGGCGCCGAGCAGAAGGATGTCGACGCTCTCCACCGCGTGCTCCGCGTCCGCGTCTGCGACGACCTCGGTCGCGAGGCCGGCCGCGGCCAGCTCCTCGGAAAAGGCCCGCCCCTCGCCGATCGGCTCGGAGACGGTGCAGACGACCCGCGAGGGCTGCGCGTGCAGGAGCGCCTCGCGCGCGGTCTGGGACGCGGAGTGCGTCATGACGACCTTGCCGGCGAGCTCCTGCGAGAGCAGGACGGCGATCGCGGCCGCTGCCCGCTCGCGCGAGCCGATCACCGCGTTCGCCTCCTCGACGAGCTGCTCGGGGGTCCGGCCGGCGAGCAGGACGCGGCCGAGCGCTCCTGCGATCGCGCCGATGCCGGGGCGGGCGCGAACGATCTCCCGGGCGACGGAGAGTGGATCCTCGCCGAGCCGCGCGGCCTCGACGACGGCCTCGACGGCGTGCTTGGCGAGCCAGCTCCCGCCGTGGACCTCGTCCGCGGCGATCTCCTCGACCCGTTCGGTCAGCTCGGCGTTCACGGGCCGCAGCGTAGCCTGAATCGGCCCGGAAGCGGTCGTGCCGCTGGTAGCCTGCGGCCGATGGCCGAGGCAGAGACCGCGGCGCAGCCCGCGGCGCGACTGGCGGATGCCCCCCTTCCGGAGATCAGCCTCGTCGTCCCCGTCTTCAACGAGGAGCGGACGCTCGAGGAGGTGCACAGGCGCGCGACCGCGACGCTCGAGGCGCTCGGGAAGCCGTTCGAGATCATCGTCGTGGACGACGGCTCCCGCGACGGCACGTGGGCGATCGTCGAGCGCCTGGCCGCTGCCGACGCGCGCGTCCGTGCGGTCCGCTTCAAGCGGAACTTCGGCCAGCACCCGGCCATGCATGCGGGCCTCGTCCGGGCCCGGGGCGCCATCGTCGTCACCATGGACGCCGACCTGCAGAACGTCCCCGAGGACCTGCCGAGGCTCGTCGCGGCCGTCGAGGGCGGCGCCGAGGTGGCGAGCGGCAGGCGCGAGGGCCGCGACGACTCGTGGGGCCGCACGCTTCCCTCCAGGCTCGTGAACGGCATGCTCCGCCGCTTCACGCGGGTGGACATCTCGGACTTCGGCTGTGCCTTCAACGCCTACTCGCGCTCGGCGCTCGAGCCCGTCCTCGGCATCGTCGGCAAGCAGAAGTTCACGAAGGCGCTCGTGCTCTCGGCGGGCGCCAGCGTCGCCGAGGTCGAGCTCTCGCACCAGGCCCGCGGCGACAGGTCGCGCTACTCGCCGTTTCGCCTCGTCCGTCTCGCGCTGCACGTGCTCGCCGGCTTCTGGCCGCAGCCAATCCAGTGGACGGGAGTCGTCCTCGGCATGGTCTGCGGCATCCTCACCGCGGTCGTCGGCGTCTGGGGCATCGTCGTCTGGATCGTGCGCAACGACTTCCCCGGGCTCCTCTTCCTCGGCGGCCTCGTGCTCGGCGTGCTCGCGGTGCAAGGATTCATGCTCGCGCTGGTCGGGGAGTACCTGGGGCGGATCCAGCGCGACGTTGAAGGACGCCCCCTCTACACCATCGATCGAGAACTGACGTGACGAAGAAACGCATCCTCGTGACCGGCGGTGCCGGGTTCATCTCATCGAGCTTCGTCCGGCACCTCCTGACGAAGACGCCGCACGACGTCGTCTCGCTCGACGCGCTCACGTACGCGGGCAACATGGAGAACCTCACCGACGTGCTCGGGCACGAGCGGCTCTCGTTCGTGCACGGCGACGTCCGCGACCGCGACCTCGTCGGCGACATCGTCCGGCAGGTCGACGTGATCGTGAACGCGGCCGCCGAGTCGCACGTCGAGAAGTCCATCCTCGAGGGCGCCCGCGAGTTCGTGACCACGAACGTCGAGGGGACGCAGATCCTCCTCGACGCCGTGCGGCGGCACCCGGTGGAGCGCTTCGTCCTCATCTCCTCGAGCGAGGTCTACGGGACCGCGGAGCGCGATCCCATGGACGAGGAGCACGCCCTCAACCCGCGGAGCCCGTACGCGGCGACGAAGGCCGGGGCCGACCGGCTCGCGTACGCCTACTTCGTCACCTACGGCCTCCCGATCGTCATCCTGCGGCCGTTCAACAACTACGGCCCGTTCCAGCATCCCGAGAAGGTCGTGCCCCGGTTCATCACCCAGGCGCTCGCCGACCGGCCGCTCACCATCCACGGCGACGGGCACGCCTCGCGCGACTGGCTCTACGTCGAGGACCACGCCGAGGCGATCGACGCCGTCCTCTGCACCGACATGGACTCGATCGCGGGCGAGGTCGTCAACCTCGCGACGGGCGCCGACATCTCGGTGTCCCAGATCGCGAGCATGGTGCTCGACGTGCTCGGAAAGCCGGCCACGCTCAAGGAGCACGTGTCCGAGCGGCCCGGCCAGGTGCACCGGCACATCGGCTCGACCGACAAGGCCGAGCGCCTGCTCGGGTGGCGCGCCCGGACCTCCTTCGAGGACGGACTGGAGCGCACCATCGCCTGGTATCAGCAGAATCGTCTCTGGTGGGAAACAGCCCTTCGCGCCGAACGGACGGCGAGCCGAAGCGCCTCCTAGTCCTGGGGGCGGGCCCGGCCCAGCTCGGGCTGCACCGCGCCGCCCGGGAGCGAGGGCTCTTCGTCATCGCGTGCGACCGGGACCCGGCCGCGGTCGGCTTCGAGTACGCGCACAGGCGCGCGGTCGTCTCCGTCGAGGACGAGGCGGCGATCAGCCGGCTCGCCCGCGCCGAGCGGGTCGACGGGATCATCGCCCCCGGCGTCGACTGGCCCGTGGCCCTGGCGGCGCGCGTCGCAGCGCACGCCGGGCTGCCGCATGCGATCACTCCGGAAGTGGCCTCGCTCGCCATCGTCAAGCATCGCCAGCGGGCCCGCTTCGCCGAGGCCGGCGTGCCGCAGCCGCGCTTCCACGCCACGACGACCGACGGAAGCGACCTCCCCGTCCCGTGCGTCGTGAAGCCGGTCGACCGGCAGGGCCAGAAGGGCCTCAGCGTCGTCCACGAGCAGGCCGGCCTTCCGGACGCGGTGGCGGCGGCGGTCGCCGCGTCGCGCGCCGGCGTCGCGCTGGTCGAGGAGCTCGTCGAGGGCCCCGAGGTGACCGTGAACGCCTTCTCCGTCGACGGGGTCTTCCACCCGCTCACGGTCACGGACCGCCTCACGGCCGACCCGCCCGCGTTCGGCGTCGCGCTCGCGCACGCCTGGCCGAGCGCCCATCCGGTCGACGAGGCCGCCGACGTCGCACGTCGCGCGGCCGAGGCGATCGGGATCACCGACGGCCCCACCTACACGCAGATCGTCCTCGGTCCGGACGGCCCGCGGGTCATCGAGCTCGCCGCGCGCCTCGGCGGCGGTCACGACGCCGAGCTCTGCGAGGTCGCGCTCGGCGTCGACCTGAACGGACTTGCCCTCGCGGCGGCACTCGGCGAGCCGGTCGAGGTGCCGGAGCCGCGGCCCTCCGGCGGCGCCTGCGTGCGCTTCCTCGTCTCGCCTCCGGGCGTGCTCGAGGACGTCGAGGGGCTCGAGGAGGCGCTCGCCCTCGAGGGCGTCGTCGACGCGCGGGCCTACCGGGCGCGCGGCTGGCGCTTCGGCCGCTTGCGCCGGGGGAACGACCGGGCCGGCTTCGTCCTCGCCCGGGGCGCCTCGCGCGACGACGCGCTCGCGCGCGCCGACCGCGCCGCCGACCTCATCCGCTTCAGGACCGCCGGTGCCGAGGCTCTCCTCGAGGCGTAGCACCTTCCTCTCCTTCCAGCCGCCCGCGGTCGGGGAGGAGGAGATCGCGGCCGTCGCGGCGACGCTCCGCAGCGGCTGGCTGACCTCCGGCCCCAAGGCGGAGGAGCTGGAGCGGCGCTTCGCCGAGTACGTCGGCGCCCGCCACGCGGTCGCGCTCGCGTCGGGGACCGCGGCGCTGCACCTCTCGCTCGTCGCCGCAGGCATCGGCCCGGGCGACGAGGTGATCACGACGCCGATCACCTGGCCGGCGAGCGCGAACGTGGTCGTCCACGCCGGTGCCACGCCCGTCTTCGCCGACGTCCGCGAGAGCGACCTCAACATCGATCCCGACGCGGTCGCCGCGGCGGTGACGCCGCGGACGAAGGCGATCCTCCCGGTGCACCTCGCGGGGCAGCCGTGCGACCTCGACCCGCTCCACGCCCTCGGGCTGCCCGTGATCGAGGACGCCGCGCACGCGACCGAGTCCACCTACCGTGGCCGGAAGATCGGCGCTCTCTCGCTCGCCACCTGCTTCTCGCTCTATGCGACGAAGAACGTCGCCGCCGGAGAGGGCGGCATGGTGATGACGGACGTCGACGACCTCGCGGCGGCGATCCGGAACCTCCGCCTCATGCGCCGGGGCGAGGGCTCGCTCTACGACGTCACCGTCGCCGGCTTCAAGGCGAACCTCTCCGACGTCCTCGCCGCGGTCGCGCTCTGCCAGCTCGAGAAGGTCGAGGAGCACGCGGAGATCCGGCGGCGCCACGTCGCCGCGTACGACGCCGCCGTTGCCGAGCTGCCCGGACTCGAGCCGCTCGCGCGCGACCCGCGCGACGGCCACGCGCTCCACCTCTACGTCGTCCGCGTCAAGGCGGCCGCGGCCGGGGCCGATAGGGACGACTACCAGCGCGCTCTGCGCGAGGAGATGATCGGCACGAGCATCCACTTCCTCCCCGTCCACCGGCTCACCTACTACCGGGAGCACTACCCCGACCAGCCGCCGCTCCCGGTCGCGGAGCGGGCCGGCGCCGAGGTGCTCTCGCTGCCGCTCTCTCCGGCGCACTCGACGGCCGACGTCGAGGACGCGATCGACGCGCTCCGCCGCGTGCACGCCCGCTTCACCGGACAGTAAGCCGGTGAGCCGCCCGCTCAAGGTCACGCTGCAGATCCTCGTCAGCGGGGCGGTGATCGCCTTCCTGCTCTGGCAGATCGACCTCGCCGAGACGTGGGAGGCGCTGCGCCGGAGCGACTACCGCTACGTCGTCGCCTCCTTCGTCGTCTTCATCGGGCCCACCTGGCTGATGGCCTGGCGCTGGTGGGTGCTCCTGCGCGTGCGCGGGGTGGACGAGCCGTACGGGCGCCTCGTCCGGATGTACTTCGTGAGCTACGCGGCCGGACAGGTGCTCCCCACGGCGGTCGGGGGCGATGCGGTGCGGATCATCGAGCACGCCCGCCGCCGTCCCGACGTCAGGGCGACGGCGGCCGGAGCAGTCGTCATGGAGCGCATCCTCGGCTCGGCAGGGACGCTCGTGCTCGTGGCGGTCGGCCTCGCCGTCGCCGCGGGCCGCTACGAGGACGTCGGCGTCCTCGTCCTCTTCGAGGTCATCTTCGTGGCGGCGATCGTCGTCCTGGGCCTCCTCCTCTTCTCCCGCCGTCTCGGCGACGAGCTCCGCAAGCGGCTCTTCCCGCTCGGGCGCCGCGTGGGGCTCGAGCGCCCGCTCACGAGCCTGCACGCGACCATGCACGAGTACCGCTACGCGCCGCGGGTCCTCCTGGAGGTGCTCGGCGTCACCGTGGTCGCCCAGGCCCTCCGCGTCGTCGCGATCTGGCTCTGCGGCGAGGCCGTCGGCATCGACGTGTCGCCGTGGATCTACGTCGTCCTCGGCCCGCTCCTCTTCTTGGTCCAGATGGTGCCGTTCACCCTGAACGGGCTCGGCGTCCGCGAGGCGTTCTTCGTCGTCTTCCTGGGCCGCTTCGGCGTCGACGCGGACGCCGCGCTCGCGGTCGGCGTCCTCTTCTACGCCGTCTCGATCGCCGCCTCTCTCCCGGGCGGGTTCATCCTCCTCTGGCGGAGCCTCCGGCCCGCCGCGCCCGCGCAGACGACGCCGCAATGAGGATCGCCGTCTTCACCACGTCGTACCCGCGTCACCCCGACGACTTCGCGGGGCGCTTCGTGTCGGGGCTCGTCGAGCGGCTGCGCGAGCGAGGCGTCCACGTGGACGTCGTCGCGCCGGGCGCGTTCCGCACATTCGGCCTCTCCTCCGACGGAGGCGGGATCGTCCGGGCCGTGAAGAGGAAGCCGTGGCTGGCGCCGCCGCTCCTCGCCTCGATGGCCCGAACTCTTAGGCGTGCGGCGCGGGACGCCGACCTCGTCCACGCCCACTGGCTGGCGGGCGGGGCGGTGGCGCTCCTCGCCGGGAAGCCGTTCGTCGTCACCCTCCACGGGACGATCTCCGGCGGCGCGCTCGACGATTTCGAGATGCTGCGGAAGCGGCCGCGCCTCGCCCGGCTCGTACTCGACCGGGCACGGGCAGTCATCTGCGTCTCCGAGGCCCTCACCGAGGCCGCGCGGGCGGCCGGGGTCGAGCGTGCCGTCTTCATCCCGAACGGGATCGAGATCCCGACGGACGTCGGGGAGGAGGCCGACCCTCCCGAGATCCTCTACACCGGCCGGCTGGCGCCCGAGAAGGGGATCGAGGACCTCGCCGCGGCCTCGGAGGGGCTCAACCTCGTCGTCTCGGGCGACGGTCCGCTCCGCGGGCTCGTGCCGCAGGCGCTCGGGTTCCTTACCCGGGACGAGCTCGAGCGCCGCTACCGCAGGGCCGCGATCGTCGTCTGCCCCTCGCGCAGCGAGGGCTTCGGCGTCGTCTGCGCCGAGGCGATGGCACACGGGAAGCCCGTCGTGGCGGGCGCGGTCGGAGGCCTCGTCAACCTCGTCGAGCACGAGAGGACCGGGCTCCTCGTCCCGCCGGGCGACCCCGCGGCGCTGCGGGCCGCGCTCGAGCGGCTGCTCGCCGACCGTGACCTCCGCCTCGAGCTCGGCCGAGCGGGCCGCGAGAAGATCGTCGCCGGCTACTCGTGGGAGAAGGTCGTCGAGGAGACGGCCGCCGTTTACGAGGCCGCGGCGCGCCCCGCGGCTCCCGACGCGGCGCCGCAGCCCCACGCGGTGCTCGACCGCGGCTCCCGCCTCGCCAAGGCCGGCAAGATGCTGCGGCTGCTCGAGCGGCGCCTCGACCTCTCCGGGGCGCGCGTCCTCGACGTCGGCACCGGCTCGGGCGTCATCGCCTCCGCGCTCGCCGAGCGGGCTGGGCCGGAAGGCCGCGTCGTCGGCGTCGACCTCGTCGACCAGCGCGTCGAGACCGAGGGCTACGAGTTCCTGCAGGTGACGGACACGAAGCTGCCCTTCGAGGACGCGTCGTTCGACCTCGTCGTCTCGAACCACATCCTCGACCACGTCGGCGGTGAGGCCGAGAAGCGGCGCCACCTCGCCGAGATTCGGCGCGTGCTCGCCCCAACGGGCGCCTGCTACCTGGCCGTCGCCAACCGCTGGGTTCTCGTGGAGCCGCACTTCCGCCTCCCCTTCCTGAGCTGGGTGCCGCCCCGCCTGCGCACCCCGTACGTCCGGCTGGCCCGCCGGGGCCGCGTCTACGACTGCGACCTGCCGACGCGGGGCGAGGTGCTGCGGCTCGTGCGCGAGGCCGGCTTCGTCGCGGAGGAGCTCGAGCACGAGGCGGTCGCCGGCCTCGCCGACCTCGAGGGCGGGACGCTCCCACGGCTCGCCGCCCGGATTCCGGAGCCCGCGCTGCGGGCGCTCCTCCCCGTGGTCCCGACCGTCGTCCTCTTCCTCCGCACGCAGCCCGCCCCCGGCTAACCGGCCTCAAGCGCCCCTCGGAGGGCGCCGATACGTGAGGCATGTACCAGGGGAAGACCGTCGCCGTCGTCGTGCCGGCCTACGACGAGGAGCGCCTCGTCGCCGCGACCGTCGCCGGCATCCCCGCCTTCGTCGACCGCATCATCGTGGTCGACGACGCCTCGCGCGACGCGACCGCCGAGCGCGCCGCCGCGGCCGACCCGCGCGTCGAGGTGATCCGCCACGAGCGCAACCTCGGGGTGGGCGCGGCGATCGTGACCGGCTCCAAGCGGGCGCGCGACGAGGCCGTGGGCGTGACGTGCGTGATGGCGGCCGACAACCAGATGGAGCCCGCCGATCTCGAGACGCTCGTCCGCGCCGTCGCCGCCGGCGAGTGCGACTACGCGAAAGCCAACCGCCTCTTCACCGGCCAGGCCTGGGAGCTGATCCCGCGCACGCGGTACGTCGGCAACGCCATCCTCTCCTTTCTCACGAAGATCGCCTCCGGCTACTGGCACGTGGCCGACTCTCAGTCCGGCTACACCGCGATCGACCTCGAGTCGCTACGCCTGCTCGACCTCGACCGGCTCTACGCGCGCTACGGCTTCCCCAACGACCTCCTCGTCCACCTGAACGTCTGGAACCGCCGTGTGCGGGACTACCCGTCGCGGCCCATCTACGGCGTCGGCGAGCAGAGCGGCATCCGGCTCCGCAAGGTGGTGCCGACGATCTCCTGGCTGCTCGTCAAGGGCTTCTTCTGGCGC
>DASTBX010000150.1:0-4117 GCA_035711645.1 Gaiellaceae bacterium | reverse complement strand
AATCGAGCGTCTCGGACACACCGGGCACCTTGTAGAGCTCGACGCGGCGCAGCTCCTGGACGAAGGCGGCCACCTGGCCGGCCAGCCGCGCGCTCACGCCGGGCAGCCGGTCTGTGAGAATGCGGAGCTCCGTCTCGAGATCCGGATAGTCGATCCAGAGATAGAGGCAGCGCCGCTTCAGCGCGTCGTGGACCTCCCGCGTGCGGTTCGACGTGAGGACCACGAAAGGCGGCCGTTCGGCGCGAATGGTGCCCAGCTCGGGGATGGTGATCTGGAACTCCGAGAGCAGCTCCAGCAGATACCCTTCGAACTCCTCGTCGGCGCGATCGACCTCGTCGATGAGCAGCACCGTCGGGCGCCGGCCCGCCGACTCGAGGGCGCGCAGCAGCGGCCGCTTGATGAGAAACGCCTCGCTGAAGATGTGTCGCGTGACCGCGGCCGGCGGAGCTGCCTCGCCGGCAGGTCGCTGAAGCGCGTGCGACGCCTCGAGCAGCCGGATTTCGAGCAGCTGCCGCTGGTAGTCCCACTCGTACACGGCGTGGCTGACGTCGAGCCCCTCGTAGCACTGCAGCCGGATCAGCCGGGCGTCGAGGACGGTCGCGAGCGCTTTCGCGGCCTCCGTCTTGCCGACCCCGGCCTCGCCCTCGAGCAGGACGGGCTTGGAGAGCGCCAGGGAAAGGTAGAGCGCCGTCGAGAGACCGCGGTCGGGCAGGTAGTCCGCCTCGCGCAGCGCGACCTCGAGCTCGTCGATCGACCCGAACGCCATCCGACGCAGCGTAGACGACGGCCTCCGGCGGACGACCCGCGGCGCCCGCACAAATCGAGCGTGAACCGGCGTACACTCGTCCCCATCGCAGGGTGGGAAAGGTGAGCGCGACGCACGTCTCCGGCGCGACGCTGCAGGGCGTCCCGCTGCTCGCCGGCGCGGGCGAAGGCGCGCTGGCCGAGCTGGCAGCGGACGCGCATCCACTGCGGGTGCTGGCCGGCGACTGGGTACTGCGCGAGGGCGAGGAGGCGGACGACCTCTACGTCGTGCTCCGCGGACGGCTCCGCGTCGTCGTCGACGCCGACGGCGAGGAGCGCACGGTCCGCGTGCTCGGCCCGGGCGCCGCGATCGGCGAGCTTGCTCTCCTCACCGGCGCGGCCCGCTCGGCGTCGGTGCAGGCGATGCGCGACACGACGCTGCTGCGGCTGCCGCGGGGGCCGTTCCAGGAGCTGCTCGAGAGCGAGCCCTCGTTCGCCGCCGCCGTTGCGCGCGAGCTGGCGCTCCAGCTCCAGGCGAGCGGAGGGCTCTCCGCGCCGCCGACCCGGCCCGCGTTGTTCACGCTTCGTGGGCTCGGCGCCCACGTGCCCGTCAGGGCTGTCGCCGCCTCGCTCGCCGCCACCCTCGAGCGGTACGGCACCGTCGAGGTGCTCGACGCCTCGGCGGCCGGGACGGGCGCCGTCGAGCGTGCGGAAGACGAGCACGCGCACGTCGTTCTCGTCGACGAGACGGGGAGCGGCGTCTGGAGCGACCTCTGCGCGCGCCAGGCGGACCGTCTCCTGCTCGTGGCGACCGAGGAGAGCCGCCCGCCCGAGCGGAGCTTTCCCGCCGCGGACCTCGTCTTTCTCGGGCCGAGCTCCAGCACGGCGCTCCGCGGCATGCTCGACGCGGTCGCCCCCAGGACGCATCACCGGCTCGCGACGACCGAGCCGAGCGATCCCGGCATCGGCCGGCTGGCACGCCGCCTCGTGGGCCGCGCGCTCGGCGTCGTGCTCTCCGGAGGAGGCGCCCGCGGCTTCGCGCACATCGGCGCCCTCGCCGAGCTCGAGCAGGAAGGGATCGAGGTCGACCGCTACGGCGGCTGCTCGATGGGCTCGTTCATCGCCGCGATGGCCGCGGCCGGGTGGCGCACCTCGGAAATCCGCGACCGCTGCCACGAGGAGCTCGTCCGCCGTTCGCCGTTCAACGACTACACGATCCCGCGGGTCGCGCTGATCCGCTCGCGGAAGGCCGGCCGCATGCTCGAGCGGCTCTTCGGCGAGCTGACGATCGAGGAGCTCCCCAGGCCCCTCTTCACCGTCAGCGCCGATCTGCTCTCGAGCAGGCTCGTCGTCCACCGGCGCGGGAGCGTCGTCGAGGCGGTCGGGGCGAGCATGTCGATCCCCGGTCTCGTGCCGCCGCTGCCGCGGGGCGGCCAGCTGCTGGTCGACGGCGGCGTGCTGAACAACCTGCCCGTCGACGCGATGGCCGACGTCGCCGAAGGACCGATCGTCGCGATCGACGTCGTCCGCCGGCTCGAGCCCAGCGACGCCGAGGCGGCGCCGCTGCCCTCGATCATGGAGACGCTGTCCCGTGCGACCGTGCTCGGTAGCGTCGAGCGCGCCGAGCGGAACCGCGACCTCGCACTGCTCGTCGTCACGCCGGACGTGCAGGACATCCCGCTACGGGACTTCCGGGCGCTCGACCGCGCCGTGGACGCCGGTCGGGTAGCCGCCCGCCGCGCGCTCGACGAGGGCGGCGCCGAGGCCATCCGGGCAGGAGTCGACGCGCCCGTAATGTAGGGGCGACCACTCACGAGGAGGGACCGATGCCGCTCATCGAGGTGAAGCTGTACGACCGGCGGGTGACCGAAGAGGCGGTGCCGAAGATGATCGAGGCGCTCACGACCGCGCTCGCGGAGACGAGCGGCGCCGACCCGTCGCACATCCAGGTCGTCATCCAGGGCGTCGATCCGAAGCACTGGGGCATCGCGGGCAAGCAGCAGTCCTGACCACAACGCGCGATAATCGATTATCAGTGATCTTCGCCAGAGCCGACGCTCGGGCGGAACCAACGAAAAGAAGGGTCATCGATGACGCAAGCCACTGAGGTGCTGTTCCCCTCCTCGGTCGACGAGGCGGTCGCGCAGTTCGGCGACGGGAAGGGCGTCACCGTGATCGCCGGCGGCACGATTGCCGTCCCGGAGATCACGTACGGGCGGCTCCGACCCACGAGAGCGCTGATGCTCTCGCAGGCGGGCCTCGACAACCTCGAGGTCGACGGCGCATCGGTCGTCGTCGGCGCGGGCCTCCCGGTCGCGCGCCTCACGGAGCTCGCCGCCGACGTGCCGGCGCTCGCGCGCTGCGCCCTGAACGTCGCCGACAAGGAGATCCGCGGCCAGGCGACCGTGGGCGGAAACCTCTGCGCAGGACGGGGACCCGATGCGCCACGCGGCGACCTGCAAGGCCCGTTCCTCGCCCTCGAGGCGACCGTACGGTCGACCGGCGCCGGCGGCGAGCGGTCCGAGCCGCTCGAGGAGTTTCTCGACGCGAGACACGATCGGCTGCTCCTCGACCTCCGCTTCGAGAAGCCCGCCGCCTCGGCGTTCGCGTCGCTCGACTATCCACATACGCACGAGTACACCGTGCTCGCCGTGACCGGCGTGCGCAGCCAGGGCGGCGAGGTGCGCCTCGCAGCGACGGGCCTCGCCGACCACGGCCGGCGTCTTCGCTCGGCCGAGGCTGCCGCGGACGTCCCGGAGAGCGCCGGTGCCGCCGCACTCGCGGACGTCTCGCTCGCCGACGACGCGCTCGCCTCGGGTTGGTACCGCTCGCGCGCCCTGCCGGTGCTCGTCCGCCGCGTTCTCACCGAGCTCCAGGAGGCCTCATGAACCTGACCGTCAACGGCGTCGCGCACGAGGTTCAGAGCCCGCCGCTCGAGACGCTGCTCGACGTCCTGCGCGAGGAGCTCGGCATCACGAGCCCGAAGGCGGGCTGCGAGCAGGGCGGCTGCGGCGCCTGCACGGTGCTCGTCGACGGCGAGCCGCGCCGCTCGTGCCTGACGGCCGTCGGCATGCTCGACGGCGCGGAGGTGACCACCGTGGAGGGGCTGGGCACGCCCGACGCGCTCTCCCCCATCCAGCAGGCGTTCACCCACCACTACGCCGCGCAGTGCGGCTTCTGCACCTCCGGGATGATGCTCGCCGCCGAGGGGTACGTCCGCAGCGGCGGGACCGACGACCCGGAGGCGATCCAGGAGGCGCTCGCCGGCCACGTCTGCCGGTGCACCGGCTACGTGAAGATCATCGAAGCGGTCGCCGCCGTCGCGCGAGGCGACGAGTTCGACCTCACCGTCACGGCGGCGAGCGCCGGGATG
>DASTBX010000149.1:0-7557 GCA_035711645.1 Gaiellaceae bacterium | reverse complement strand
CTTGCGCTCGAGCAGCTCCGGCTCGAGGTAGCAGACGCGCTTGCACTCGGTCAGCCCGTACATGGCGAAGATGAGCGCGTTCGGGAAGATACGCCGCATCTCCGCGTGGAAGGTCGCCGGGAGCGCGGCGGCGGTGTTCGTTACGCGCCGGACGCTTCCGAGCTCGAAGTCCATCCCGCGGCGCATGGAGAGGAGCGTCGCGTAGACCGTCGGCACGCCGGGGAAGACGGTGATCTCCTCTTCCTGCACGCGCTTCACGGTCTGGGCGGGGAAGGCGAAGGAGCGCTCGAGCACGAGCGTGCCGCCGCGCAGCACCGCCATGAGGAGCTGGTAGAGGCCGTAGTCGAACGCGAGCGGCAGGACGCCGAGAATGCGCTCGTCCGCTCCGAGCCGCAGGTACTGGGCGATCGAGCCCGCGGCGAAGACCATGTTCCCGTGGGTCATCATCACGCCCTTGGGAAAGCCGGTGCTGCCCGAGGTGTAGATGAGTGCCGCGAGGTCGAGCGGGATCGTGCCCGCGGGACGGGGCCCGGGTGCGGCGGAGGCGACGACGTCCTCGAAGTCGAGCACGCCCTCGACGCCCTCCGGCGCGACCGCAGCGATCACGGCCTTCACGCTCGGCGCGGCCGCGGCCGCCGCCACGGCGGTGCGCGTGAGCGCTCCCTCGGTGAGGAGCACCGCCGCCTCGCAGTCGTCGAGGACGTAGAGGAGCTTGTCCTCCTTCGTCTGCGGGTTGACGACGACGAAGACGCCGCCCGCGAGCATCGCCGCGTAGATCGCCGTCGCGGCGCCCGCCGAGTTATCCATGTAGATCGCGACGCGGTCGCCCCGCCCGACGCCGAGCTCCTGGAGGGCCCCGGCGAGGCGGAGCGCACGCTCGCGCAGCTCCGCGTACGTGAGCCGCTCCGCGCCGGCCACGACGGCCTCGCGCTCGGGGACGCGCTCGGCGGACGCGAGCAGCGTCTCGTGGAGGAGGCGGACCTCGGCGGCCTGCATCAGGCGACCGCGGCTTCCGTGCGGGAGTCGCGCACCTCGGCGCCGACGACGACGCGGTCGGGGACGAGCGGGTCGGCGAGGCTGGGATTGGCGACGAAGCGGTCGTGGAGGAGCATGGTCGAGAGGACGCCCACGAGCGCCATCTCGTCGGTCTCGCTGACCGCGTCGCGAGGCGCGCCGGCCTCGCACTTGCGGACGACCCGGGCGACTGGCTCCGGCGCGAAGATGCCGGCCGCCTCGAGCCGCGCCGGCTCGAGCAGCTCACGCACGTACTCGGGTGCACCGTCGCCGACGAAGGCGCCGACGATGGGCGCCCGGTACGGCCGCTTCTTCCGTGCGGCGATCTCGGCCGGAAGGCGGTGCTCGACCGCCTTCCGCAAGAGGTACTTCTCGTGCAGCCCCCGGAGGCGGAGCGCATCGGGGAGCGCGGCGGCGAACTCGGCCACGCGGTAGTCGAGGAACGGGAAGCGCCCCTCGACGGAGTTGCCCATCAACATCCGGTCGCCCTGCGAGTGGAGCAGGTAGCCGTTCAGGAACGTCGTGATCTCGAGGTACTGCGCCCGCCCGAGCGGCGTCAGCTCCCCGAACCAGGAGGGGAGCCGCGCCTCCAGCCGCTCGGCCGGATCGCCGCGCTCCGCCGCCAGCGCGAGCACGTCGCCCTCGACGAGCGCGAGGATCCGCGCCGTGTTGGCGAAGCGGATGCGGTGGCTGTAGAGCGGGTCCTCCGTGTCGGTGAGGCCCTTCCTGTAGAAGCCGGCGAGGAACGCTCCCGAGCGCTTCAGGTCCTTGCCGATGAAGGCGTTCAGCCGCGTCAGGAGGAGCGGTCGCAGCTCGGACTCGGGCTCGCGGGCCCAGAAGTGGCGCACCTTGTTCTCGCGGAAGAGGTCGTAGCCGGCGAAGAGCTCGTCGGCGCCCTCCCCCGTCGTCACGACCTTGAGGCCGGCCTCGCGCACGGCGCGCGAGAGCCGCAGAAGGGGCGCCGGAGCCGTACGGAGCGTCGGCTTCTCCGACATCTCGACCGTCCGCGGGAGCAGCTCGGCGATGTCGCGGGCCCCGACGACGGCGCGCGTCAGGCTCGTGCCCTGGTCGCCCGCCAGCCGGTCCTGGAACTCACTCTCGTCGAAGCGCGGGTCCTCGAAGCCGATGCCGAAGGAGTAGAGCGTCTCGTCCATCTGCTCGAGCGCGAGCGCGACGATGGCGGACGAGTCGAGGCCGCCGCTCAGGTCCGCGGCAACGGGGACGTCGGCGCGCAGGCGCAGGCGGGTGGCGTCGGCGAGGAGCGCGTCGAGCTCGCCGGCGAGCGAAGCGCGCTCGGCGGCCGGGACGTCGCCCGCGGCCGAGAAGCGCAGGTCCCACCAGCGCCGCTCCTCGCGGATCCCGTCGCGGCCGGCGACGAGGTAGTGGGCCGGCGCGAGCTCGCGGATGCCCGCGAAAGCGGAGCCGTCCGGCGAGATGCACCACGTCGTGAACGTCTCGACGAGGCCGGCGGGATCCAGCTCGCGCCGCGCCGCCGGATGGCGGAGGATCGCCTTCGCCTCGGAGCCGAAGACGAGGTCGCCGTCCAGCTCGGCCACGAAGAGGGGCCGCACGCCGAAGCGGTCGCGGGCGAGGAAAAGCTCCTCGGCGAGCCTGTCCCAGACGGCGATCGCGAAGTCGCCGTTCAGGCGGTCGAGGCAGGCGGGGCCCCACTCCGCGTACGCGTGGGCGATCACTTCGGTGTCGCACGTGGTGGCGAAGCGGTGGCCGAGCGACGCGAGCTCCTCGCGCAGCTCGACGTGGTTGTAGACCTCGCCGTTCTGCATGACCCAGTAGCGGCCGTCCTCGCTCCCGAGCGGCTGGTCGCCGCCGGCGAGATCGACGATGGCCAGGCGCGTGTTCGCCATGCCGAAGCGGCCGTCGAGGTAGAGGCCGGTGCCGTCGGGCCCGCGGTGGCGAAGCTCCCCGGCCATCTCGAGCAGGAGGTCGGGCGGCGCCGCGACCCCGGGGCGCGAGTAGATGCCCGCGATGCCGCACATGAGCCTTCCTGACGATACGGGCAGGCACTTCGAGCGGCAAGGGGGCTTAAGTCGAGCGTGAACTGGTCGAAAGCAGCGGAGGGCGCTGGTATACTTCGCCAGTCGCCCCGTGAGTTCGCCGGAGGCGACTTCTGTTTGTGGCCGGGAAATATCCGGGGTGGACGAGCATGGCGAATTCCGAGAGCATCGAGCAGGAAGTCCGTGAATTCCTCAGGGAGAATTTCCCTCTCAGCGCCGACGGGGTCGTGTTGGCGCCCGACGACTCGCTCATCGAGGTGGGCGTCATCGACTCGACGGGCGTCCTCGAGCTGATCGGCTTCATCGAGGAACGCTACGAGATCGAGGTGCGGGACGAGGAGGTCCTCCCCGAGAACCTCGACTCGATCGCGAGCATCACGCGCTTCGTCGGCGGCAAGGTGGGCGCGGCCGCGTCCTCGAATGGCGCCCACGGCGACTGAACTCACCCCCGACTCGCTCCGGCTCGACCCGGCCCGGGCCGTGGACGAGATCGCGGAGAGCCTGCGTGAGTCCGTCTACAAGCAGCTCCGGCGCCGCGGCGCCGTCGTCGGGCTCTCGGGCGGCGTCGACTCGAGCCTCGTGGCGTTCCTCTGCGCCCGCGCGTTCGGGCCGGAGCGCGTCCTCGGAGTCCTGATGCCCGAGGGCGAGTCCGCGCCCGACACCCTCGACCTCTCGCACGTCTCCGCCGAGGCCGCGGGCGTCGAGACCGTGCTCGAGGACATCACGCCGATCCTCGCCGCGGCCGGCTGCTACGAGCGGCGTGACGCGGCCATCCGGACGGTCCTGCCCGAGTACGGCGCGGGGTGGAAGGCGAAGATCGTGCTCCCGAGCCTCCTAGGCGGCGACCGCTACAGCCTCTTCTCGGTCGTCGCCGAGTCCCCGGACGGCGAGCGGCGCGAGGCGAGGCTGACCGCGACGGCGTACCGCGAGGTGGTGGCGGCCACGAACTTCAAGCAGCGCGTCCGCAAGATGCTCGAGTACCACCACGCCGACCGCCTCGACTACGCCGTCGTCGGCACGCCGAACCGGCTCGAGTACGACCAGGGCTTCTTCGTCAAGAACGGCGACGGCTCCGCCGACGTGAAGCCGATCGCCCACCTCTACAAGACGCAGGTCTACCAGCTCGCCGAGCACGTCGGCGTCCCGGCCGAGATCCGCGAGCGCCCCCCCACCACGGACACGTACGCGCTCGAGCAGAGCCAGGAGGAGTTCTACTTCTCGGTCCCCTTCGACAAGCTCGACCTGTGCCTGTACGCCCGCAACGAGGGACTGTCCGTCGAGGCGGCCGCGGCCGGGACCGGCCTCGAGCCCGGCGTCGTCGAGCGGGTCTACGCCGACATCGACCGCAAGCGGCGCGCCGCCGAGTACCTGCACGCGCCGCCGCTCCTCGTGGCGCCGCTCGAGCGGGCCGGCCCCTAGCCCGGACACGCGCCCTAGACGATCGAGGGGGCCGGTACGGTCCGTTCTCCACAGGTGTGGGAACCGTTTCGTGGAAACTCCGCCACCAACGTTCTCCCCCAGGCTATGCACACGACGGAAGATCAGGTATGGTCAGACCTTCCGTGTAGTCCGATCGAAAGGCGGCCCTTTCGATGAGCCCTTCGGAGCATCGCACTGCGGTACTTCTGGACCAGCACCCTCTGTGGCTGGAGGCGGTGGAGAACGTCCTCCACCGGATCGGTATCGAGGTCAAGGGGAAGGCGACCTCGCCCGACCACGCGCTGGCCCTGATCGAGGAGCACCGCCCCAGCCTCTTCGTCACGAGCATCGAGGCGAGCGAGGAAGAGATGGACGGCATCGAGTGCCTGACGCTCGCACGCGAGCGCGTCCCCGAGCTGAAGGTGACCGTGCTGTCGGCGTACGCGGAGGCGCAGTACGTCGACGCCGCGATCGCCGCCGGTGCCGATGCCTACGTCGTCAAGACGGCGCACGCGGACGACCTGGCCTCGGCCATCCGCCAGGCGTTCGACCACTCGATCTACCTCGCCCGGGCCCACAACGGCCGGCGCGAGCACACGCGCGAGACCGTCGACGAGGCCTGGGGCCTCACGCGCCGCGAGCTCGAGATCCTGACGCTCGTGGCCGAGGGACACTCGAACGCGCAGCTCGCCCGCATGCTCTGGGTGACAGAGCAGACGGTCAAGTTCCACCTGTCGAACATCTACCGGAAGCTCGGCGTCTCGAATCGAACCGAGGCGAGCCGGTGGGCGCAGGTGAACGGCCTCCTGCCGCTGCAGGCGGCGCAGGGCACCGCGGCCTAGCCCGACCTTTGAGCGCGGCCACCCCCCGACCAATCGGGGGCGGCCGCGCGCGCCCTGGCGAGCGCCCCGGAACCATTCCCGTTCCGGGCGTCGGCGTCATCCCCCGGAAGGGGTAAGCGGGCCCTCCCGCTTGGTCTCCGGGAGTGCCCGCTCCCCCGACGGCGAGCATCGCGCAGAGGGAAGGCTCACGACGCGACCTCGCCACGAGCGGCAGCTGCGGCCAACTGCCGCATCCCCGCGAGCGTACTGGACCTGCGCGAACCGAGCTACTGGCCGTTCGGCGAGACCGAACCGGCGCGGACGCTCAGAAGACAGGCGTCTCGCGCCAGGTGCCCCAGACCTTCCTGAGCGCGTCGCACATCTCGCCCATCGTGACGTACGCCCGCGCGGCGTCGACGATCGCAGGCATCAGGTTGACGTCCTCGCGAGCGGCGTCGCGCTCGAGCCTGGCGAGCGCCGCCTCCACGGCCGAGGCGTCGCGGCCGGACCGCAGGGAGCGGACGCGCTCCACCTGCTTGTCCTCGAGCGCCTGGTCGATCGAGAGGATCTCGATCGGCCGCTCCTCGGGCTCCTCGTACCGGTTCACGCCGACGATGACCCGCTGCCCCGCCTCGACCTCGCTCTGAAAGCGGAAGGACGCCTCCGCGATCTCGCGCTGGAAGAAGTTCTCCTTGATCGCCGGGATGACGCCGCCGAGCCGGCGGATGCGCTCGAAGTAGTCGTACGCCTCCACCTCGAGCCGGTTCGTCAGCTCCTCGAGGAAGAAGGAGCCGCCGAGCGGGTCGATCGTGCTCGCGACGCCCGTCTCGTGCGCGAGCACCTGTTGCGTGCGAAGGGCGATCTTCACCGCGTGCTCCGTCGGGAGCGCGAGCGCCTCGTCGAACGAGTTCGTGTGGAGCGACTGGCAGCCGCCGAGGACCGCGGCCAGCGCCTCGACGGCGGTGCGGACGATGTTCACCTCGGGCTGCTGCGCGGTCAGCGAGACGCCGGCCGTCTGCGCGTGGAAGCGCATGAGCCACGAGCGGGGGTTTTTCGCCCCGTAGCGCTCCCGTAGCTCGCGCGCCCAGATCCGTCGCGCCGCCCGGTACTTGGCGATCTCCTCGAAGAAGTCGATGTGCGCGTTGAAGAAGAAGGAGAGGCGCGGCGCGAACTCGTCGACGTCGAGACCGCGAGCCGTCGCCGCCTCGACGTAGGCGAACCCGTCGGCGAGGGTGAAGGCGAGCTCCTGCGCCGCCGTCGAGCCGGCCTCGCGGATGTGGTAGCCCGAGATCGACACGGGGTGCCAGAGCGGCACCTCCCGCGCGCAGAACTCGATCATGTCCACGCAGAGCCGCATGGACGGCTCCGGCGGGAAAATCCACTCCTTCTGCGCGATGTACTCCTTGAGGATGTCGGTCTGGATCGTCCCGCGCAGCCGGTCGCGCGCGACCCCCTGCTGCTCCCCGACGCAGATGTAGAAGGCGAGCAGGATCGCCGCGGGCGCGTTGATCGTCATCGACGTGGAGACCTCGTCGAGCGGGATCCCGGCGAAGAGGTGCTCCATGTCCTCGAGCGAGTCGACCGCGACGCCCTCGCGCCCGACCTCGCCGAGCGACTTCGGATGGTCGGAGTCGTAGCCCATGAGCGAGGGCATGTCGAACGCGGTCGAGAGGCCCGTCTGCCCGTGCTCGAGGAGGTAGCGGAAGCGGACGTTCGTCTCCTCGGCGGTGCCGAACCCGGCGAACTGGCGCATCGTCCAGAGCCGCCCTCGGTACATCGAGGGGTAGACGCCGCGGGTGTACGGATAGACGCCGGGGTAGCCGAGGTCGCGCTCGTAGTCGATCTCGACCGTGTCGGGCGTGGAGAGCGGCTCGATCGGAAGCCCGGACAGCGTCGTGAAGAGAACGTCGCGCTCGGGCTTCGCCTCGTAGAGCTCGCGGCGCCACTCCCCCGTGCCGTCGAGCCTCCGGCCGTCCTCGGTCGTGGCCATGTGCGACTCATTCTATGCGCGCGCGACGTTCTCCCCGGACGGCGGCGGCGAGGGGCGGGCTCTCCCGCACGGGTGGCTCGACTTCACCCGATCCGGGGATTTCTGGCCGCGTCATCCCGTTTTCATACCGTTTTGCGCCCCCGCGGCCACTTCCACGGTCGACTCCTGCGACTAGATCGCGCGCGCCCGCGCCCGAGGACTCCAAATGACGATGATCCCTCCACTGCGGCCCCCGGAGGACTGCCCGGCAGACGCCGAGCGCGCCGACGTGCTCCGCCGCGCCGCCCCGGTGCGGGCC
>DASTBX010000148.1:0-4641 GCA_035711645.1 Gaiellaceae bacterium | reverse complement strand
GACGTCGCCCGCCCGAACGCGCCAAGTCGGCGTCCAGCGGACGGCGAGGCGGTAGACGCCCGGTGTGCCGAGCTCGCCGTCGACCCGGTCGTGCTCCAGGGCCCTGAGGCGCGCCTCGCCCGGGCCGGTCAGGATCGGTGTGGGGTCGGGCAGCTCGTAGACGGTGACGTCGCCGGCCCGGACGAGCTCGAGCAGGCCGGAGCCCCCCGAGCGCAGGAGCTCGGCCTCGCGCTCCTCCCCGACGCGCCCGAGCTGCGTGTCGGGGAGGAGCACGTAGCGGACGCCGAGGCCCCGCAACCAGGCCTCGTACTCCTGCGCGCGGAGTGGCTCCTCGTAGAAGAGCGGATTCTCGGCGATGTCCACCTGCCGGTACCACCCGCGCGCCAGGGGGACGCCGGCGCGCGGAACCCGGTACGCCTCCCAGTGGTCGCCGGTGGGGACGACCTCGACGCGGTAGTCGGGCGTCAGGCGCGAGCCGAGGAAGTCGAGCGCCGGCGCCCAGAAGGACGCGTCTGCCGAGCGGGTGTCGGTGCGGTGGAGCGCCGAGCCCAGGTAGGGCACGAGCGTGAAGGCGAGGGCGCCTCCGATCGCGACCGCGGCGAGCGGGCGCGGGCGGTACGAGGCGAGCGCGGCGGCGAGGAGGGCGAGCGGAAGCGCGATCCCCCGCAGGCGCGTGACGTTCTCCCCGATCGGGGACGGGACGACGAAGGCGACGAGCGCGCCCAGCGCCCAGAGGACGAACACGATGGCGAGGGCGCGGCCGCGGTCGGAGCGGAGCGCGAGCGTCGCGCAGATGCCGGCGAGGACGAGCAGGGCGACGAGCTCCGAGGCGCGGAAGAACGGGTACTCGGCCTCCTGCTGGTAGGCGAGGAGGATCCCGCCCTGGAGGACGCCGAGCGCGAGCAGGGCGCCGCCGAAGGCGAGCGCCTGCCGGCCGGGGAGCCGCGCCCGGGCGAGGAACGCGGCCGTCGCGGCGAGGCAGAGGAAGAGGAAGGCGAGTGGCGAGAGCCCGGCGGTGACGACCGCGAGCACCGTGGCCGTCGCCGTCCTGCCGCGCTGGAGCGCGACGAGCGCCCCGAGCCCCGCGGCGAGCCCGGCAGCGTAGGGGTACGTCCCCGTGAAGAGCGGCCCGCAGGCGACGACGGCAAAAGCCCGTACCGGCCAGCGGGCGTCCTCCCCCCACTCCCGCTCGGCAAGCAAGGCGAAGAGCGCCGCCGCGAGGACGACGGAGAGGAGCGCGACGACGTCGTTCCCGAGGAGCGCGGCGGGGAAGTAGTAGAGGAGGCTGTAGGCCGCGAGGGGGTAATGGCCTGCGTACCAGAAGGTGTCCCAGACGAGGACGCCGTCCTCCACTAGCTCGGTCCGGTAGAGGTGGGCCGGCAGGTCGCCGGGCGGCGGGCCGGCGATGACGAGCGGGAGCCCGACGGCGAGCGAGAGGAGCGCGGCGGTGAGCGCCTGGCCCCGCCCGAGCGCGCCTACAGTTCCCGGCATGGCCCGGACGGCGGCGCTCGCTCTTGCGTTCCTCGCGCTCATGGCGGGCCCGGCGCAGGCTACGACGTTCGCCGTCGTCGTGGTGCCCGGCTTCACGCTCGCCGACCTCGACCGCGCCGCCGGGCTGGGCGCCGTGGGACTCCTCAACCCCGGCGCGGGACCCGAGACCAGCGCCGCGCTTGCCGAGGCGTCGCTCGTTCGCGGCGAGGTGCGGAACTCCCTCCGCGGCGGCGCGCCCGGCGGCCCGCCGCTCGTCACGCCCGAGACCGGGGAGCTGGGAAGCGCCGGCGGGCCCGCGATCTACGTCGGCCTTCCCCAGGGCGGTTTGCAGCCGAACGACCGCCGCTATCCGATCCTTGTCGTCGGGCCCGGCTACGAGGGCCTGCTCACCTCGGAGTCGACCCGCATCCCCGGGCTCGTCTCGATCGCGGACGTCGCCCCCACGGCGCTCGACCGCGACGGCGCGCTCGGCTCGGACCCGGCGGACGACGCGGCAGGGGAGCTGCGCGCGCTCGACGAGCGCATCGACGAGAACAACGAGGCCCGTCTGCCGGCGACCGTCCTCGTCTGCGCCCTCGTCCTCCTCCTCGCCCTCGTGCTGCCGGCCGCCGCCGTCCCCGGGCTCGCCGCGGCGCTGGCCGCCAACGTGGCGCTCGGGCTCGCGGGCGTCTCGGGCCTCTGGACCGTCCTGGTCGTCCTCGGCGCTGCGACCGTGCTGGGCGGCCCGCTGCTCGCGCGCCTCCTGCGGACGCCGCTCGCGCTCGGCCTCGCCCTCACCGCCGTCGTCGGCGCCTATCTCCTGGCGCTGGCCCTCGACGGGGCCGCGGTCGCCCTCTCGCCGTTCGGGCCGACGCAGAACTCGCGCTACTACGGCCTCTCGAACCTGCTCGAGACGCTGCTGCTCGTGCCGGCGCTCGCGGGCGCTGCGCTCCTCCGCCTCAGCCTCGGCTGGGTCGCGTTCGCCGTGGCCGCCCTGCTCGCCTTCGTCACCGTCGCGGGCAACCGTTTCGGCGCCGACGGCGGCGGCGCCGTCGTGCTGGCGACCGGCTTCGCCGTCCTCGCCGTCCTGCTCGCGGGAGGGAGCCGGCGGGCGCTCGCCGTCGCCGTCGCGGCCGCGCTCGCGCTCACGTTCGGGCTCGCGGCGATCGACGCCGCGACGGGCGGCTCGAGCCACGTGACCCGGGCGCTCGAGGACGGGCCGGCGGGCCTAGCCGGCGACCTCGCCGGGCGCATCGAGCTCTCCTGGCAGCGCGCCACCTCGTCGTGGGGCGCGGCGCTCGCCGTCGCGGCGTTGCTGGCCGTCTTCGTCGCCCTCGCCGTCCGCACGCTGCGCCGCCCGGGCCCGCTCGGCGAGCGCGCGGTCCCGCTCGCGCTCGCCGCCGCGCTCCTCGCGTCGCTCGTCGTCAACGACTCGCCGGTCGACGTCCTCCTCGTGGGCGTGACGTGTTACGTCGCCGTGGAGGCGGGTATGCTTCCGACCCGATGGCGCGTCTTCTCGTCCTCGCCTTCGCCGTCCTGGCCCTCTTCGTGGCGGCCGGCTGCGGCGGCGAGGAGGCAGCCTCCCCCGACCCCGAGACGGTAGAGGGCACCGTGCCGGCCGAGACAGGCGGCGACGAGGACGGCGGCGGAGGGGGCGAAGCCGAGGGCGATCCGGAAGCCGGCGCGGAGATCTACGCCTCGGCCGGCTGCGGCAGCTGTCACGTGTTCGAGGACGCGGGCTCCACCGGGACGGTCGGCCCGAACCTCGACGAGTCGAGCATCGACTTCGAGGCCGCGGTCGCGCAGATCGCCAACGGCGGCGGCGGCATGCCGCCCTTCGAGGGCCAGCTCTCCGAGCAGGAGATCGCCGACGTGGCCGCCTACGTAACGCAGTCGCGCTGAGCCGGCGAACAGCGCTGAGCCTGCCACCGGAGTTCCCGCGCGACGTCGACGTGCTCGCGTGCGATTTCGACCGCACGCTCGTCTGGGAGGACGGCCTCCTGCGACCGCGCACCCGTGTCGCGATCGAGTGTGCGCGGGCAGCGGGGCTGCGGGTGATCGTCGTGACCGGGCGCATGTTCCGCTCCATCCGGCCCTACCTCGAGGAGGCTGGCCTCGACGACCCCGTCGTGTGCTATCAGGGCGCCGTCGTCGCGGAGCCCGCGACGGGGCGGTTCCTCCGGCACGAGCCGATCCCGCTCGAGCTCGGCCGCGAGACGATCGCGGCGCTCGAGGAGGAGGGGTTCCCCGTCAACTGCTACGTCGACGACGAGCTCTTCGTCGCCGAGGTGACGCCCGAGGCCGAGCGCTACGCGTCGTTCCAGCGGCTCCCCATCCACGCGGTCGGGGACCTGGGCGCGTGGCTCTCCCGGCCGCCGACGAAGCTCGTCGCCATCGACGAGCCGGAGGTGCTCGACGGCCTCGAGGCGCGCATGAAGGCGCGCTTCGACGGACGGCTCTACATCTCCAAGTCCCTCCCCTTCTTCCTCGAGTTCGCGAGCCCGGACGTCACGAAGGGCTCGGGCCTCGCCTTCCTCGCGGAGCACCTCGGCTTCGTGCCCGAGCGGACGGTGGCGTTCGGCGACGGCGAGAACGACGTCGAGCTCCTCGAGTGGGCCGGCTTCGGCGTCGCCGTCGCCAACGCGCACGAGCGCGTGCTCGGCGTCGCCGACTGGGTCTGCCCGCCGGCGGCCGAAGAAGGCGTCGCCCAGGCGATCGAGGCTTACCTGGAACTGCGCTCGGCATGACGCCTCGTCGTCGGGGTGCGCTGGGCGGCGCGAGGCCAGGACGCAGAAAGCGCTCGTAGCGGTTGAGCTACGGCGCGACCGAGGACGCAGAATCGCGCCGTTCCAGCGCGTCCCGGCGGCCAGGTCTTCATGCCGAATGCGGTTCTACACTCCCGGGCATGATCGACATCCGGGCCGCCCGGGCCGAAACGGACGCCTACCGCACCGCGCTGTCGCGCAAGGGCGCCGAGCAGGACTTCGACGCCCTCATGGAGGCCGACCGCGTCTGGCTCGCCCTCGTCCCGCGGGTGGACGAGCTGCGCGCGCGGACGAAGGTGAAAGGGAAGCCGACGCCCGAGCAGATCGAGGACCTGAAGGGCGTGAAGGCCGAGCTTCAGAAGGTCGAGGAGGAGCTCGCGGCGGCCGAGCGGCGGCGCCTGGAGCT
>DASTBX010000147.1:0-8020 GCA_035711645.1 Gaiellaceae bacterium | reverse complement strand
GGTCATGCCGAACCGGTCGCGGAGGGGCGTGGTCAGGAGCCCCGTCCGGGTGGTCGCGCCGACGAGCGTGAACGGCGGCAGGTCGAGCGTCAGGGTCCTCGCGGCGGGCCCCTGGCCGACGACGATGTCGAGCCGGAAGTCCTCGAGCGCCGGGTAGAGGATCTCCTCGACGGCCCGGTTGAGCCGGTGGATCTCGTCCACGAAGAGGACGTCGCGCTCCTCGAGGGACGTCAGGATTGCGGCGATGTCGCCCTTGCGCTCGAGCGCCGGACCGGCCACGGTGCGCAGACCGGCGCCGAGCTCCTCCCGGACGATGTAGGCGAGGCTCGTCTTGCCGAGCCCGGGCGGCCCCGCGAGGAGGACGTGGTCGAGCGCCTCCCCCCTTCCCTTCGCCGCCTCGAGCGCAACGGCGAGCTGCTCCTTGACGCGCTCCTGCCCCACGAACTCGTCCAGCGAGCGGGGGCGGAGCGACCGGTCGAGCTCCTCCTCGTCCGGCGCGAGCACGGCGGTCGTGATGCGCTCGTTCACGCCGCCCTCAGCGCCTCCCGCACCCGCTCGGCAGGGGACAGATCCGGGTCCGTGGCGGCCAGGCGCTGCTCGGCCTCCGCGACGGAGTAGCCGAGCTCGACGAGCGCGTCGCGAGCGACGACGTGCCCGTCTCCCGCGCCGAGGTGCGGCGCCTGCTCGACGGCGGCGAGCGGCGCCATGCGCTCCTTCAGCTCGAGGACGACCCGCTGGGCCGTCTTCTTACCGATCCCCGGGATCGTCTGGAAGAGGGCCGCGTCTTCGCGGACGATCGCGCGCCGAAGCTCGCCGGGCGAGTAGCCGGATAGGATCGCGAGCGCGACCTTCGGCCCGACGCCGGAGACCGCGAGGAGCTGCTCGAAGAGCTCGCGCTCGGCGGCGTCCGCGAAGCCGTAGAGCTGTAGCGCGTCCTCGCGCACGTGGAGGTGGGTCTCGACGATCGCCTCCTCGGCGCCGTCGGCTTTCCTGATCGCCGAGGGCGTCGCGTGGACGCGGTAGCCGACGCCGCCGACGTCGAGGACGAGCCCTTCGGCGTCGTGTACGACGGGCCGGCCGCGGAGACGTGCGATCACCGCCGCGCTCCCGCGAGGGCGGCCAGCGGGGGCGCCAGCGCGTGGCAGACGGCGACCGCGAGGGCGTCGGCCGCGTGGTGCGGCTTCGGGAGCTCGGCAAGCCCGAGGAGCGACCGCACCATGCGCTGCATCTGCTCCTTCTCGGCGCGGCCGTAGCCGCAGACGGCCTGCTTGACGGTGGCCGGCGGGTACTCGGCGCACGGCACTCCGGCGCCCGCGCACGCCACGAGAGCGGCGCCGCGCGCCTGACCGACGGAGAGCGCGATGCGGGCGTCGGCGCCGACGAAGGACTCTTCGAGGGCGACCGCAGCCGGCGCGTGGCGGGCGATGAGGTCGGCCACCTCGTCGTGGATCCGCTTCAAGCGAGCCTCGGGCGCGTCCCGCGGCGAGGTCCGCCACCAGCCGTACTCGACTGCCCTGAGGCGGCCGTCGCGTTCGTGGACGATTCCGAAGCCGCATGCTGCCGTGCCCGGGTCGATGCCGAGAACCTTCACGGCTGGAGGTTAGGCGCCGGCCCGGACGTTCCTGCCGCGGCCCGCGGGGAGGCTCAGGAGAGAAGGTTCGCCTTCACGCCCCGGTTGCCCGCGCACCAGTCGCGGACGTGGGCGAACACCTTCGCGCGGATCTGCTCCTCCGTCAGCGGCGCCTCGGGCGACCAGAGGGCGCGCACCTCGAAGGTGTCCTCGCCCCGCACCTCGCTCGGGCAGCCGTGCCGCTGCAGGTGCCTGCGCAGGGCGTCCATCGCCGAGGGGTCGCTGATCTCGATGAGCATGCCGCCGTCGGGACTATCGGCGCAGCGCGGCGCCCCGCTGAGCGAAATCACCCTTCCAGGCGCTGACAGCCGTCAGGCCGCGACCGCCTCCAGGATCCCCTCCGGGATGTCGAAGTTCGCGTACACCGCCTGGACGTCGTCGTTCTCCTCGAGCGCGTCCATGAGCCGGAGGAGCTTCTTGGCGGTGCTCTCGTCGCCGATCGCGACCGTCGTCTTGGGCAGCATGGTCAGCTCGGCCGACTCGTAGGCGATTCCGGCGGTGTCGAGGGCGGCGCGCACGGCGGCGAGGTCGTCCGGCGCGGCGGTCACCTGGAAGCTGGAGCCGTCGAGCTCGACGTCCTCCGCCCCCGCATCGGCCGCCGCGAGCATGACCTCGTCCTCGTCGGCCCCGTCCGCGGCCACCATGACGACGCCCTTGCGCTCGAAGAGCCAGGCGACCGCGCCGCTCGTGCCGAGGTTGCCGTCGTGCTTGGCGAAGAGGTGCCGCACCTCCGCGGCGGTGCGGTTGCGGTTGTCCGTGAGCGCCTCGACGAAGACGGCGACGCCTCCGGGCCCGTACCCCTCGTAGGCGACGGTCTCGTACGCGGCGTCCCCGTCCGTGCCGGCCCCGGCCCCCCGGGCGACCGCCCGCTCGATGTTGTCCTTGGGCATCGAGGCGTCGCGCGCCTTCTGGATGGCGGCCGCGAGGGTGGCGTTCGCGTCGGGGTCGGACCCGCCCTCCCGCGCCGCGACGATGATCGCGCGCGAGAGCTTCGAGAAGAGCTTGCCGCGCTTCGCGTCGGCGGCGCCCTTCTTGTGCTTGATGCTCGACCACTTGCTATGCCCGGACATGTCCCTCCTCCCTGACGAGCTGCAGGAACCGCTCGTGGACGCGCGTGTCGGCCGTCAGCTCCGGATGGAACGAGGCCGCGAGGATGCGTCCCTGCCGGACGAGCACGGGCTCACCGCCGAGCCGGGCGAGGACCTCCACGTCGGGGCCCGCCTCCGCGACGCGCGGCGCCCGGATGAAGACCCCGGTCAGCGGCACGTCGTCGCCTTCGAGCTCCACGTCCGCCTCGAAGCTCGCCACCTGGCGGCCGAACGCGTTCCGCGCGAGGGCGACGTCGAGGAGCCCCAGGTGGTCGCGGTCGAGGAGGATCATCCCGGCGCACGTGCCGAAGAGCGGCCCCTGGAACCGCGTGAGCGGCTCGTCGAGCCCGTAGACGTCGATCAGTCGCTGAATCGCGGTCGACTCCCCACCCGGGATGACGAGTCCGTCGAGGCCCTCGAGCTCCTCGGGCTTGCGCACCTCGACGACGTCGGCGCCCAGCCGCCGGAGCACGGCAGCGTGCTCGCGGAAGTTCCCCTGCACCGCCAGGACGCCGATCCGGAGCATCTCCGTCATTCCCGAGAAACTCTACCCCCGGGGCCTTCGGCCCCTCGACCCCCGCCTACGAGGCTACACGCGAGATCGTCACGGCTGTGTGCCCGAGGGTGCCGAGTCGGTGCCGTGCTCGTGCCGAGGCGCGCGGCTACCAGCCGCGGGTCTCGAGCAGCTCCTCCGGCGGAAGGGCGGCGGCGTCGAGGCCGCGCATCGGCTCGCCGAGGCCACTGGAGACTCGCGCCAGGATTTCCGGGTCGGAGTAGTGCGTCGTCGCCTCGACGATCGCCTTGGCGCGCGACATCGGGTCGGCCGACTTGAAGATCCCTGAGCCGACGAAGACCCCGTCCGCGCCGAGCTGCATGCAGAGCGCCGCGTCGGCGGGCGTCGCGATCCCGCCCGCGGTGAAGGTGACGACCGGCAGCCGTCCCTCGGCCGCAACCAAGCGCACGAGCTCGAGCGACGCCTGCAGCTCCTTCGCCTCGGCGTAGAGCTCGTCCTCCGCGAGCCCGCGCAGGCGGCGAATCTCCCCGAACACGGCCCTCATGTGGCGCACCGCGTTGACGATGTCGCCCGTCCCGGCCTCGCCCTTGGTGCGGATCATGGCCGCGCCCTCGCCGATCCGCCGGAGCGCCTCGCCGAGGTTGCGGCAGCCGCAGACGAAGGGCACCCGGAACCCCCACTTGTCGATGTGGTGCTGCTCGTCGGCGGGCGTCAGGACCTCGCTCTCGTCGATGTAGTCGACCTCGAGCGCCTCAAGGATCTGTGCCTCGACGAAGTGGCCGATCCTCGCCTTGGCCATGACCGGGATGGTCACCGACTCCTGGATCTCGACGATCTTCGTCGGGTCGGCCATGCGGGCGACGCCGCCCTCGGCGCGGATGTCGGCCGGCACGCGTTCGAGCGCCATCACCGCCACGGCTCCCGCCTCCTCGGCGATCCGCGCCTGCGAGGCGTCGGTGACGTCCATGATGACGCCGCCCTTGAGCATCTCGGCGAGGCCGCTCTTCACACGCATCGTGCCGTGCTCAGCCATGAAGGCAAGTGTAACTACGGGAGCAAGAGCTCAAGGGCCGCATCGGGCTCCTTGAACGGCGGGATCACGTAGATCCCGGACGCGCGCGAGCGAGACTCCTCGAGCAGCCCGCGGGCGAGCTCGAAGCCGAGGGCGCGCGCGTCCGCGCCGGCGTCCGCGAGCCGCTTCTGCACCGGCTCGGGGATCACGATCCCGGGCACCTCGTTGTGGAGCCGGAACGCGAGGCCGTAGCTGGTCAACGGCCAAACGCCGACGAGCAGGGGAATCGGGGAGGAGCCGCCGAGGCGATCGAGCAGCCGGTCGAGGAACCCGATGTCGAAGATCGCCTGGGTCATGGCAAAGCGCGCTCCCGCCTCGACCTTCTGCCGGAAGCGCTCCACCTCGCGGTCGAGGTCGTCCGCCGAGGGGTTGACGGCGACGCCGACGAAGAACGAGGTGGGTGCGTCGATCGCCTTCCCGGTGAAGTCCTCGCCGCGGTTCAGGTGGGAGAGCAGCGAGACGAGACCGATCGCGTCGACGTCGTAGACTCCGCTCGAGCCCGGGTAGTCGCCGACGTGAGGCGGATCCCCGGTCACCGCGAGGACGTTGCGGACGCCCTCGGCGTGGGCTCCGAGGAGCTGCGACTGGAGGCCCATGGCCGAGGCGTCCCGGGGCGTCACGTGCGGGATCGTCTCGAGGCCGACCGCGCGCTCGATCGCCACGGCGGCGATCAGCGCCGAGAGCCGCGCGCGGGCCATCGGGTTGTCGTTGATGTCGGCGGCGTGCACCGCGCCGGAGGCCGCGAGACGGGCCGCGACGCCGAGCATCGCCTCCATGTTCGTGCCCTTCGGCGGGTCGAGCTCCACGGACACGACCCACTCGCCTGCTGCCAGCCGCTCGGCGAGCAGGGTCTTGCCCGGCGCCGGCGCGGGGCGTGCGACGACGTCCCGGTCGACGACGAAGAGCGGGACGCGGGGCTCGCGCTCCTCCTCGACCGCCGCCCGGATGGCCGCGATCTGCGCGGGCGTGGTGCCGCAGCAGCCCCCGATGATGCGCGCGCCGAGGCTGCGCGCCTGCGCTGCGAACTCGGCGAAGTAGTCCGGCGTCGCGTTCGGGTAGACGATGCGGCCGCCCGAGCGGGCCGGCAGGCCGACGTTCGGCTGGGCGGTGAGCGGGAAGCCGTTCGCCTGCTCGCTGATGTCCGAGAGCGCCGCCAGGGCGGCCTGCGGCCCGACGCCGCAGTTGGCGCCGGCGGCCGCGACGTCGAGGGAGCGAAGCCGCTCCAGCGCCTCCCGGGCCGAGACGCCGGCCAGCGTCTGCGCGTCCTCGTCGAAGGTGAGCTGTGCGACGATGGGGAGCGAGGAGACGTCCTGGACCGCCCGAACCGCCGTCTCGAGCTCGTCGAGGTCGTAGAACGTCTCCACGAGGAAGACGTCGACGCCGCGGCCCTCGAGGAGCCGCGCCTGCTCGTGGAAGACCGCGTAGGCGTCCTCGGCGCCGGTGGAGCCCTCCAGGTCGCCGAGTGGGCCGATCGAGCCGCCGACGAGCACGGACTCGCCCGTGATCTCGCGCGCCTCGCGCGCGAGCTTGACGCCGCGCTCGACGATCTCCTCGAGGCGGTCGTCGAGGAACTGCGCCGAGAGCTTGCGCCGGTTGGCTCCGAACGTGTTCGCCTCGATGAGCGCCGCGCCGGCGCGGATGAAGCCGGCATGCACCGAGATCACCGCCTCGGGCGCCTTCAGGTTCGCCTCCTCGGGGCAGCGCAGCCGCGGGACGGCGGCGCTGAGGAGCGCACCGGTGCCGCCGTCGCCGACGAGGATGCGGTCTCCGGCCAGGCGGTCGTCGAGGCGGCTCATGGACTGAGCGTAGCCGCCGCGGCACGTCGCCACCCGGCGCGGCCGGCTGGAGATGGGCCCGCCTGGATTCGAACCAGGGACCAACGGATTATGAGTCCGCTGCTCTGACCGCTGAGCTACGGGCCCGCGGCCGTGACGAGCTTAGCGCGGCGGCGGGCTCGGTTCCGTTACGCGAGGCGGGCGGCTGATGGTAAGAATAGGCGCGATGCCTCGGAGCCCGACGGAGCCGTCCGCCGCCCCGACCCCGAGAGAGCGTACGACGTGAAGGTCTTCCAGACCGAGCGGGCGCTGCGCACGAAGGGCGGCCTCGAGATCAGGGACATCACGGACGACGTGCGCCTCGCCGTCTCCGAGAGCGGGGTGACCGACGGGATCGCGTGCGTGTACTCCCCGCACACGACCTGCATGGTGCGGGTCAACGAGTTCGAGACCGGGTTCCTCGAGGACTTCATCCGCATGCTGCGGCGGCTCGTGCCGAGCGAGAAGTACTACGCCCACGACGACTGGGACCGCCGCACGGAGAACATCTGCCCGGAGGACATGGAGTTCGGCAACGGGCACTCGCACTGCATGGCGATGCTGCTCGGGCCGGCGGGCGAGTCGGTGCCGGTCCGCGACGGCGAGCTCTGCCTCGGGACGTGGCAGCGGGTGCTCTTCATCGAGCTGGACCGCTCCCGCGACCGCCGCTGGATCGTGCAGGTCGTCGGGGAGTAAGAACTCCTTTCGGGATCGCCTCGCCCCCGGGGTGCGATGGCCAGCAGCGCGGCCCGGCGGTCAGGCCTTCACTGCGAAAGGGGGTCTTTGAAAAGCAGAAACGGGGCCCGCCGCAGGCCCCGTTTCGGGTGGAAATCGCTGTCCGGAGTGCCCCCGCCGCATCGGGGCCCCGGTGATTTCCGTGATCGAAGTCTGCCTCCCGGGCGCCTCTGCGTCCCCCCTCCGAGGGTGTTGACTCCCTCCCCCATCCGGAGTTGATCGCGCTGCTTCACCCACGCGACCTCTAGGGTGCGCCGCCGATGGCGGCCGTCTTGCTCGCGCTCGGATCGGCGTTCCTCTTCGGGGCCATGACCGTCGCGCTGCGGGTGGCGCTGCGTGCGCACCCCGAGCCCGACGTCGGGGCCGTCGCGAGCACGGTGGTCGCCGTGCTCGTGGCGCTCGCCGCAGCGGCCGTCGTCCCGGGCGACGGCGACGTTCCCGAGCGGACGGAGCTCGCGGTGTTCGCGCTCGCCGGCCTCCTCGCCCCCGGCATCTCGCAGATCCTCTTCGTGCTCGCGGTCCGGGACGTCGGCGCCTCGCGGACCTCGGTGATCGTCGGGAGCGCGCCCCTCTTCGGCGCCACGCTCGCGATCCTGCTCCTGGACGAGCCGCTCGAGTGGCCGCTCGTGCTCGGGGCGCTCCTCATCGTCGGCGCCGGCGTCCTGCTCGTCGGCGAGGCCGGGCGGCCGGCACACCTCCGCGTCGCCGGGCTCGCGTTCGCCGTCGCCGCGACCGTGACGTTCTCGATCCGCGACATCGTCGTGCGCTGGCACTCGGAGGACGCCGCGCTCGCGTCGGTCGAGGCGGCCGCGGCCGCGCTGGCCGCCGGAGCGTTCGTGATGCTGCCTTGGGCGGCGGCCGTGCGGCGAGGAGCGCTCGTCGCGGCGCTCTCCAGCCGGGCGCTCCTCCGCTTCTTCCCGGCCGGCGTCCTCTTCGGGCTCTCGTACGTGCTCCTCTTCGAGGCCTACTACCGCGGCAAGGTCACGGTCGTCTCGCCGCTCGTGGCGACGGAGTCGCTCTGGGGCGTCCTCCTCGCTGCTCTCGTCCTTGGGCGCAGCGAGCTCGTCGGCCCGCGGCTCGTCCTCGGCGCCGCGCTCGTGGTCGCCGGCGGTGCGCTCATCGGAGCGCACCGCTAGCGAGTGAGGTCGTCAGCGCCGGGCCGCCGCG
>DASTBX010000146.1:0-4764 GCA_035711645.1 Gaiellaceae bacterium | reverse complement strand
CCGCGCCGCCTGTTCGTCACGGCGAAGCGGACGAACGTGTCCGGGACGCTCTCGCCTCGCGCGGCGAGCTCCCTCCTCGTCGCCTTCAGGGAGTACGAGTCGCCCCGGGCCCGCAACCAAATCTGGCGGAGGATCTCGGTGCCGCCCACCTTCTCCTCGAGGTAGCGCCAGAAGATCCAGGCGCCGTACTCGGAGTCCCCGAATCCGCCGCGGTCGAGCGGCGAGCCCGGCCGGGTGAGCGGACTCCAGATGCGCAGGAAGTTGACGTTGTCGTCCACGTCCGGATAGACGGTCTCCTCGATGTTCGTGGCCGTACCTTCGATGAACCAGGCGTCCTCCCAGAAGTCGTAGGCGGCCTGGGAGGCATGGTGGAACTCGTGTGCCGAGGTCACCTGCAGGAAGGCCTCGGGCTCCTGGCCCAAAAACTCCGCGTAGTCGTCGTCGACGACGCAGTACACCGGCGTCGTGAACCCGTCCTCGAGCGCGGCGCAGTAGCCGAAGGCCACGATGGGGTCCTGGCCGAGGTTGACGACGTAGACGTCGAGCTTGCCCAGGTCCGCGCCGGACGGCCCGTCCGTCTGGGCCGAGGCGCTGTCGTCGAGCGGCGGCCGGTAGTGGTACTCGTCGATCTCCTTGGCCCAGACGTGCTCCCAGGTCGCCTGGACGTTCCCGACCCAGTCCGGGATGCCGTCGGCCGGCGTCGTGTCGTTCAGGTCCGGCGCGTCGGCGGTCGTCTCGACCCAGTGGAAGCACATGTCCGCCCCGCACGTGTAGCGCGAGACCGTCCCCGCCTTGTACGCATGCGTCCCCTCCGGGACCTTGCCGTCCGTCGGGCGCGCAAGGATCGCCTCGGCGAGCCGCCGCTCGGCGCCATCGAGGTCGTCGAGACGCGCGGCGAGGTCGCGCAGGATCAGGGTCGCGTCCCGGCCGCCGGGGCGCTCGACGTCCCCGAACTCGCGCCGCACGTGCCCCAGCCGGAAGAGGCTCCGCGCTCGCTCGAGGGCGTACTCGGCCTCGCTCAGCCGCCCGGCGGAGAGGGCCCGGGAGAGGCCGTCGGCGGCCGCCGGGGTGAGGCCGGGAAGCATCCGAGGAGGAGGCTGGGCACCCGCGGCTGCTGCAAAGACGAGCGCCGCCGCAGCGAGGCCGGCCGCGAGGCCGAGCGTCGCTCTCACCGCTGACCCCGTCGGCTGCATCGCGTCCGTGCCACTCTAGTCCACGGATCGGATCCGGCCTAGGCTGGCGATAGACTCGTTCGCGTGAGCGTGGCGGAGCGCGTCGTTCCCGAGAGCCGGACGATCGAGGTCCTCGACCACGGCTTCGTCCGCCTGGACGAGGCGATGGCGGACGACCTCTCGGTGGTCAACGCCGCCCGCGTCAGCTTCGCCCGGCGGAAGGAGGAGATGGACGACTCCGACCGCGGACTCATCCGCTTCCTCCTCCGCGAGAGGCACGGCACGCCCTTCGAGCACAACGCGTTCCGCTTCCACGTCCGCGCCCCGATCTTCGTGGCACGCGAGTGGTTCCGGCACCGCGTGGGGTCGTTCAACGAGTTCAGCATGCGCTACGCGAAGGCGACCGACGACTTCTACGTCCCGGCGGCCGAGGACGTGCGCTCCCAGGTGGGGAAGCCCGGCGCCTACTCCTTCGAGCCGGTCGACCCCGAGCTTGCCGACGCGGCGCGGGACGAGCTCCGCGCCGTCTACGAGACCGCCTACGCCGCGTACGAGCGTCTCGTCGAGCAGGGCGTCGCGCGCGAGCTCGCCCGCTCGGTCATCCCCGTCGGCGCCTACACGGAGTTCTTCTGGACGGTGAACGCGCGCTCGCTCATGAACTTCGTCGCGCTTCGCGCCTCGGAGACGGCCCAGCGGGAGATCCGCCGCTACGCGGAGGCTTGCGAGCGGTTCCTCGCGGAGGAGATGCCGGTCACGTACGCGGCCTTCGTAGACGCCGGCCGCGTCGCGCCCTAGTAGGAGGGCTTGGCGAAACAGACGCTTGTGCCGCAGGGCCGCGCTGCTCGCCCCGATGCCGCGTCCTCAGTCGCGCCGATAGTTGCGACTATCGGCGCTCCCTGTGTTCTTGCCTCGGAACGAGCATCGCACCCCTGCGACGAAGGACGTTCCGCCAAACCCTCCTAGGCGGCGTCGATCTCGGCCCGCAGCAGCGGCGGCGGGTGGTCGTTCGGGTGGCCGGTCGAGACTGCCCACGCCTCGAAGTCGCGGATGTCGTAGGAGACGCTCATGCGGATGGTCGTCTCGCCCTCGCCGACGGAGAAGTAGCCGCAGGTCGCGGCCCACTCGCCCTCGTCGACGAGCCAGAGGGCGTAGAACTCGTCCGACTCGAGCGGCTCGAGGCCCGAGACCTCGAGGACGAGCTCCATGTTTCCGCTCTCCTCGTCGGCCTCGCCGACCCGCACGAGCCCGGTCGCGGCGGGGGCGTTCTCCGTGCTCTCGAGGACGACGCTCCAGGCCTCCTCGAAGCCGTCGTCCTCCGTCCAGCGGCCGAGGCCGAAGGCGAGAGCGGCGACGAGCGCCGCGAACGCGAGCGTGAGGCCGAGGCGCCGGCGCCGGGTGGGAAGCCTGGGCGCGGAGACCTGCTCGACCGCGTGCGTCAGCGAGAGGGGCACCTCGTGGGGCGGCGGGGGCACCCGGCGCAGGAGCGCGTCCACCTCGCGCAGGCGCGCGAGCTCCTCGTCGGGCACGTCGCCGCCGACGAGCTCGTGCAGCTCGGGGGGCTCCTTCACGGTCTCACCTCCTCGAGCAGGCCCGCCAGGCGCGCGAGCCCGGTGCGCGTCCGCGTCTTCACGGTGCCGAGCGGGACGTCCAGGTAGCTCGCGATCTCGGTCTGGGAGAGCCCGCTCCAGTACGCGAGCTCGAGCACGGCGCGCTCGCGCTCCGGAAGCTGCTCGAGCGCCGCGTGGACGCGCCATGCGAGCCAGGCGCCCTCCGCCCGCTCGTCCGGGCCCGCCTCCGCGGAGGCCTCTTCGGGCACCTCGACCGCCGGCTCGCGCCGCTGCCGCGCCCGGTCGATGATGGCGTGGCGGGCGACGGCGTAGAGCCAGGCCGAGGCCGACCCGCGATCGGCCCTGTAGCTGCGCGCCGAGCGCCAGACGGCGGCGAACGTCTCCTGCGCGGCCTCCTCGGCTCGCCCGTTGTCGCCGAGCTGTCGCAGGGCCATGGCGAGCACCGGTCTGGCGAAGCGGCGGTAGAGCTCCGTGAACGCGTCACGGTCGCCGCCCGCGACGCGTTCGATCAGATGGGAGTCGCTCTCGGCAGTCGCCACGGCCGCAGACATACTGCCACCGATACGGATTTCCGCCTGCGCCGGATTCGGCGCGTCCCTCAGCGCAGGAGGCGGCCGCCGTCGACGACGAGCGACGTCCCGGTCACGAAGGAGGCGCCGACCAGGTACACGACGGCCTCGGCGACGTCCTCGGGCGCCCCGACTCGGCCGAGCAGGGTCTCCGCCGCGCGGCGCTCCTCCTGGCCCGGGAGGACGGCGACGGGCCCGGGTGCGACGCCGCAGACGCGCACGTCCGGCGCGAGCGCGCGGGCGAGCACCTTCGTGAGCATCGCCTGGGCGGCCTTCGCCGCGCAGTGGGGGGCGAAGGACGGCCAGGGCTGGTAGGCGGCCACGTCCTCGACGAGCACGAGCAGGCCGAGGGGCGAAGCGCGCAGGTGGGGCGCGGCGGCCTGGGCGACGAAGAAGCTGCCTTTGGCCGTGGCCCCGAACGCGGCGTCCCAGTCCTCCTCGAGCACGTCCTCCACTGCGCGTGGAACGAACCCGTCGGAGGCGGCGTGGACGACGAGGTCGAGCCCGCCGAGCTCGGCTGCCGTCCGCTCGACGAGCGCGCGGGCCGCCGCGGCGGACGAGAGGTCGCCGTCCGCGCGACCGGCGGCGAGCACGCGGAACCCGTCCACCTCGAGCCGCGCGGCGATCGCACGCCCGACGCGGCCGGTGCCGCCGGTGACGAGGGCAGCGCGGGATTCCGCCATCCGGGGAACGATAAGCTGCCGCGCGCACAACCGAGACCATGAAAGGGGTGACATGGCGACCCTGGCTTTCAACCGCGGGGAGATCGCGGCGCGCGAGCTGAAGCCCGTGCTGCTCGAGATGGACGGCATCTCCCGTGCGTCCGTCGAGGCGCATTACAAGCTCTATCAGGGCTACGTGGCGAAGCGGAACGAGATCCTCGCGCGCCTGGGCGAGATCGACCCGGCGGCGGCGAACCAGGTCTACTCCGAGGTCCGCGCGCTCAAGGTCGAGCTCTCCTTCGCCGTCGGCGGCGTCAAGAACCACGAGATCTACTTCGAGCACCTCGGCGGCGGCGGCGGCGCGCCGACCGGCGCGATCGGCGAGCTGATCGAGCGCGACTTCGGCGACGCCGACGCCTGGCGGGCCGACCTCGCCGCGACGGGGATGGCCGGCCGCGGGTGGGCCTGGACGGCGTACGACTGGGACGAGCAGCGCCTCTTCAACTACGTCGGCGACGCGCAGAACACGTTCCCGATCTGGAACGCGACGCCGCTCGTCGCGCTCGACGTCTACGAGCACGCGTACTTCCTCGACTACCAGACCGACCGCGCCTCCTACATCGACGCCTTCTTCGGCAACCTCGACTGGGGCGTCGTGAACGACTGGGTCGCGCGCTACGCCATCGAGCTTGACTGACGTCCTCCTGATCGCGGCCGGCTACCTCCTCGGCTCGATGCCCTGGGGCTACTGGCTGCCGCGGCTGCTCGTCGGCGTCGACGTGCGCACGCTCGG
>DASTBX010000145.1:0-7920 GCA_035711645.1 Gaiellaceae bacterium | reverse complement strand
CGGGAGCCAGAGACCTTGACCCGCATGACCGTGGTCGGCTTCTCCGGGAACTGGATGCCCTGGTAGTTGGCGCGCCAGACGTAGTCGACCGACACGGGCTCGACCGGCCGGTCGTAGGGATCCCAGCTCTGCCACGAGAGGAAGGCTCCCTTGGCGACGGCCTCCGTCGTCGACGCGCCGACCGCGGCGGCCACGAGGACGAGGCCGACGGCCGCCCCCTGGAGCACCCCGCGCGCCGGCTCGTCGCGGCGCAGCAGGAAAAGTACGGCGAGGACGCCGACGAGGGTGATCACGCCGGCGCGCAGCGGGCTCTCGCCCGGCGTGAGCGTCGCCGGCCACCCGACCGCGACGACGAGCGCGAGCGCGGCGCCCACCGGCCGCCGGGCCATGACGAGCATGCCCGTCACCGCCGTGAGGCCGAAGATGGCCAGGAGCACGAGCGAGTGCATGAGCGCGAAGTCGATCCGGTTGAACGGGAGCTGCGTCTCGTAGAAGTCGAGGAACCCCTGCCGGATGCCGTCGAGGACGGGCCCGAAGAAGTCGCGTTGCGGGTCGAACGGGCGCGCGTCGGAGAGCGGCGCCTCGTAGGCGACGCTCGCCGCGACGAGTGTGGACACGAGCAGCGCGCCCGCGACGGCGAGCCGCGAGCGGGTCAGCGCGACGGCGAGCACCGGGACGAGCGCGAGCAGCGGCATGGGCGCCCACTCGCGCCACGAGACCGGCAACTGCTCCAGCCGCAGCCACGACGTCGTCACGAGCACGGCGACGAGGCCGACGAGAACGGCCCGCCTAGCCAACCGCGCGCATCTCCTCGGCGCCGAGCCGGGCAGCGAGGTCGTCGCCCCGGCGGAGCACGACCACCGGAACGCCGGCCCGGTGCAGGCGCAGGATCTGCGCGGCCGCGTCGACGGGGAGCTGCTCGCCGGCGGCGGGGCGCGCGAAGCTCGCCGCCTCCACGTACACGAGGCTGGCGCCGTGGTGGCCGAGCGCCCGGTGCACGAGGCGCTCGACGAGGCGGGCGGAGAGGACCGAGGTGACGACGGTCAGCTCGACGGCGCGCGACGCCGGCCCTGCCTCGTCGGCGAGCACGTTGACGACCGGGGAGCGGCCGTCCGGCTCCACGCCGGCAAGGACCTCGAGCGCCCGGTGCCAGTCGCCGTCGAACGTGTGCACCCGCTGGTAGACGGGGCGCGCGCCGTTCACGATCAGCGCGGCGCGGCGGCCGCGGCTCGCGTGCGACTTGAGGATCGAGCCGGCCGCGCGCACGGCCAGCTCGAAGCTCGACTCCGGCGCCTCGCCGACGACGGTCGCGGCGTCGGCGTCGAGGAGCACGGCGGTCTCGTCCCGGGGCGAGTCCTCGAGCTCCTTCACCATCAGCTGGCCGCGCTTCGCGGTCGAGGGCCAGTGGACGCGCCGGAGCGACTCCCCCTGCTCGTACTCGCGCACGCTGTGCAGGTCGAACCCTGAGGGACGGCGCATGAGCAGCCGGCGGCCCTCCGGCGTGCGCGCGCCCGACTCGGAAAAGAGGCGGTCGACGTCGACGAGGCGCGGGTACACGAGGATGGAGGACTGCGACGGGAGCTCCACCTCGACCCGCTCGAGCCCGAAGGGATCCTCGATCACGATCTCGCTCGCCTCGATGGCATAGCGGCCGCGCGGCACGCGCCGGAGGACGTAGCGGCCGCGCAGGCGGCCGTGCCGGCGGACGAGCGGCGTCTCGCGCTCGCCGAGCCGCGCGATCCGCTCGCGCAGGACGAGCGTGCCGGAGGGGACGAGGCCCTCCGCGTCGAGCTCGAGCTGCACGGGAACGTCGTCGCCGGCGAGCCGGTCGCCGCGGTCGAGCCTCCGCCGCAGCGTCATCGGCCGCTGGAGCAGCCTGACCCAGAGCGCGGCCGCGAGGACGGCGAGGACGAGCCCGAGCGCGACCGGATAGAGCGCCTCCGACCCGAACGCCCACGCGGTCAGGTAGATCCCGCCTCCCAGGGCCAGGATCCAGCGGCCGCGGTCGGTCAGCAACGCCGTTGGCTTCTAGACGGGGACCGGCGTCCGGTCGAGCACGTCGCGGACGAGGTCCTCGGCGTCCAGGCCGCTCGAGCGGGCCTCGGGCGCGAGGATGAGCCGGTGCCCGAGGACGATGGGCGCGACTGCCTTGACGTCGTCCGGCGAGACGAAGTCCTGGCCGGCGGCGAGGGCCCGCGCCTTGGCGACCCGCAGGAGCGCGAGACCGGCTCGCGGGCTCGCGCCGAGGAAGAGGCGGGAGTCCGACCTCGTCTGGCGCAGGATCGTGACGATGTAGCGGTTGACGCTCTCCTCGACGTACACGCGGCGTGCGTCGTCGATCGCCGCGAGGAGCTCCTGTGCGCTCACGACCGGCTCGAGCGCGTCGAGCGGCGTCTCGGCGGCGTTCTCGGAGAGCATCCGCGCCTCGTCGGCGAGCGGCGGGTAGCCGATCGCGATCCGCATCGTGAAGCGGTCGAGCTCGGCCTCGGGGAGCGGGTAGGTGCCCTCGTACTCGATCGGGTTCTGCGTCGCCATGACCATGAACGGCGGCGCGAGCCCGTAGGAGACGCCGTCGATCGTCACCTGGCGCTCCTGCATGCACTCGAGCAGGGCCGCCTGCGTCTTCGGCGAGGCCCGGTTGATCTCGTCGACGAGGAGCACGTTCGCGAAAACGGGCCCCGGCCGGAACTCGAACTCGTTCGAGCGCTGGTTGAAGACGTTGACCCCCGTGACGTCGGACGGGAGCAGGTCGGGCGTGAACTGGAGCCGCGAGAACGAGCAGTCGATCGAGCGCGCGAGCGACTTGGCGAGGGTCGTCTTCCCCACCCCGGGGAAGTCCTCGATGATCAGGTGCCCCTCGGAGAGGAGGCAGAGAACCGAGAACGTGAGCGTGTCGTCCGGCGCCTGGATGACCTTGCGCAGGTTGGCGACGATGCTCTCGACGAGGGCAGATGCCCTGGAGGCCTCGACACCCTGCTTCGCTTCGACTGCGTGCTCGTCCATTCAGTCCCCCTCCAGCAGGGTCTCGACTTCGTCGAGGATAGCCACAGCGCATTCCTCCTTGCTCCGCCTGCTCACGGCCCGCTCGCCTGCCGCCGAGAGGAGCACCAGCTCGTTCCAGTCCGACTCGAACCCGATGTCGGTACGAGATACGTCGTTGTAGACGAAGAGGTTCCCTCCCTTGTTTGTCAGCTTCGTGCGCGCTCGCTCCAGGCCCCGCTCGCCCTCGTCCGCCGCGAACCCGACGAGCACCTGGCCGTTGCGACGCCTTCGTCCGAGCTCGGCGAGCACGTCGTCGGTCGGCTCGAGCGCGACGGTCCACGTCTCGGCGTCCTTCGGGCGCTTCGCCGCCGCCGCCTCGGCCGGGCGGTAGTCGGCGACGGCCGCGGCCATGACGACGACGTCCGCGTCCCCCCGGGCGAGCACCTCGCGGGCGACGTCGGCCGCCGTCGGGGCCTCGACGGTCTCGACCCCCGCCGGAGCGGCGACGGCGAGGTTCGCGGCGACGAGCGTCACCTCCGCCCCGCGCCGCTGCGCCTCGCGGGCCACGGCGACGCCCATCTTCCCGGAGGAGCGGTTGCCGAGAAACCTCACTGAATCGAGAGGCTCTCTCGTTCCTCCCGCGCTGACGAGAACCCGTTTCCCGCGCAGCCGCGTGCTTGCACGCGGCTGCGCCAAGAGCTCGAGGCAGCGGGTGAAGATCGCGTCGGGCTCGCTCATGCGGCCGGCGCCGTGCTCGCCCTCGGCGAGCTCTCCCTCCTCCGGCCCGATCAGCTCGACGCCCCGCTCGCGGAGGAGGGCGACGTTCGCCTGCGTGGCCGGGTGCTCCCACATGCGCACGTTCATCGCGGGCGCCGCGAGGACGGGGGCCCGAACGGCGAGCGCGGCCTGGGTGAGAACCGAGTCCGCGAGGCCGTGCGCGAGCTTTGCGAGCGTGTTCGCCGAGAGCGGCGCGATGACGAGCAGGTCGGCGTCGGCGAGGTGCGGGTAGAGGTCGCGCGCCGCTTCCTTGCGCGCGAGCGCCTCGAAGGTGTGGGCGGTGACGAAGCGCTCGGCATCCGGCGTCAGGAGCGGCGTCACGTCGTGGCCGTCGCGCACGAGCAGGCGGAGGAGCTCGCACGCCTTGTAGGCGGCGATGCCGCCGGTCACGCCGAGGAGAACCCGAGCCACGAGGGCCTCGCCGCCCGTCGGGCTAGTACGAGACCTTGATCTTGCCCTCTGCGACTTCCTCGAGGGCCATGGTCAGGTAGTTCTTGGAGCGGGACTCCACGAGCGGGGGCGCGAAGTCGTCGAACGTGCCCTCGCCGAGCTGATGGTGGTAGTTGTTGATCTGCCGTGCGCGCTTGGCCGCCGCGATCACGAGCGCATACCTCGAGCCGCCGGCGCTCGCGAGCAGATCATCGAGTCGTGGATACATCATGAGGAGAGAAGCTTACCTGCCGCACTCGGACCGGCGAGCGCCCCGTCCACGATCCTCTCGATCTCACGCACGGCCCGGTCGACGTCGGCGTTCGTGACGACGTGGTCGAAGTCCGCGGCCTCCTCGGCCTGACGCCGGGCGAGCGCGAGGCGCTCGCCGATCTCGCCGGCGCTCTCGGTCGCCCGCTCGCGCAGCCGGCGCTCCAGCTCGCCGAAGCTCGGCGCCTCGACGAAGATCGTGACGGCCTCCGGCTCGGCCGACTTCACCTCCCTCGCGCCCTGGGTCTCCAGCTCCAGGACGCAGCTCCGGCCCGTCGCCGTGATGCGCTCGACCTCCTGGCGGAGCGTCCCGTAGCGGTGGCCCGAGACGTAGCACACGTGTTCGAGGAAGTCTCCCGCCCGGACGCGGCGCAGGAACTCCTCCTCGCTCAGGAAGTGGTACTCCCGCCCGTCCTCTTCCCCGGGGCGGCGGGGACGCGTCGTCGCCGAGATCGCGACTGCGAGGTCGTCGCGGCGCTCGACGAGCCTCCGGATCAGCGTGCCCTTGCCGGCGCCGGACGGTCCGGTGACGACGAAGAGCGTGGGCCGCACGTCAGCGGCGCAGAAGCGCGACCAGCTCTGCCCGCTGTCGGTCGGAGAGGCCCCCGACCGTCTTCGACTGGCTGATGCGGCACTGGTTGAGGAAGCGCGCCGCCTTCACGCGCCCGAACTTGGGGACGGCCATGAGGATGTCGAAGACCTTCGCCGTCTCGACGTACTCCGGCGGCGTGCGCAGGATCGACTCGATCTGCACCGAGCCGGCCTTGAGGTCCTTCTTCAGCTTCGCCCGCTTGACGCGGATCTCGTTTGCCCGGCGGAGTGCGTCCATCCGCTGATCCAGGGAGCGGAGGGGCGCCTGGACCTGCGTCTTCGTGCCCTGCATGGCGCGGCATTCTAACAGCGCCCCTCAGAGCTTCAACCGGACCCGCTCCGTCTCAGCGGGGAGCCCGTTGACGGCCGCGGCAACAGGCTCGTGCGCGGCGCCGCGCGCAGCGAGCGGGGTGTCGAAGCCGTGCCGGGCCGCCTCCTCCGTGAGCTCCGCGCGCACCCGGTCGGGCGCGCCGGGGTCGGCGAAGAGAACGGTGCCGAGCGCGACGGCGGAGGCTCCCGCGGCGATCAGCTCGAGGGCGTGGCGGCCGGTCTCGACGCCGCCCATGCCCACGATCGGCAGGCCCGTGGCGCGGAAGCAGGCGTGCACGGCGGCGAGCGCCACGGGGCGGAGCGCGGGCCCCGAGAGCCCACCCGCGCCCGTCGCGAGCCGCGGGCGGAGCGTGACCGGGTCGAGGGCGAGGCCGCGGATCGTGTTGACGAGCGAGAGGCCGTCGGCGCCCGCCTCCGCCGCCGCGCTTGCCACGGCGGCGGCGTCCGGGAGCGCCGGAGAGAGCTTCGCGTAGAGCGGCTTGCCCGTCTCGGCGCGGGCCGCGGCGACGATCACGGCCGCCTCGTCTTCGGGCGCGGCGACGTTCGGACAGGAGAGGTTGAGCTCGACGACCGCCGCCGCAGTAGCGTCGAGCCGGGCGCAGGAGCGCGCGTAGTCCGGAGCCGAGAAGCCGCCGACGGAGACCCAGACGGGCGGCCCGAGCTCGAGGAGCGGTGGCAGCACGTCCGCTAGGAAGCGGTCGATCCCCGGATTCGCGAGGCCGATCGAGTTGAGCAGGCCGGAGTCCGTCTCGGCGATCCGCTCCGGGGCGTTCCCCTCGCGCGGCAGCGGGGTGACCGTCTTCGTCACGACGGCGTCGAGCCGACGGGCGACCTCGGGCGCGACGAGCGGGTCGAGGCAGCCGGAAGCGTTGAGGATCACGCGGCCGCGGCCTTTCCGGCCATGGCAGGGGTCTGACCCCTGACACGTCCGCCGAGGACGGGCCCCTCGACGCAGAGGCGCGCCAGGCGGCCGTCGATCTCGACGGCACAGCCGTAGCAGGCGCCGAAGCCGCACGCCATCGGCGCCTCCCAGGCGAGCTGGGCAGCGGGCGCGAGGCGACGGACCGCCTCGAGCATCGGCTCCGGCCCGCAGGCGAGGACGTCGAAGCCCGGCTCGAGGAGCTCGGTCACGAGGGCCGGCTCGAGCACGACCTCGGCGTTCGGGACGAGCGCGGCCGCCGCGGCGTGCTGCGCGGTGCGGAAGCCGAGCAGCGCCCGCGGGCCGCCCAGGCGCGCCGACAGGTACGGGAACGGGGCCACGCCGATGCCGCCGCCGAGCAGGAGCGGGCGCTCGACGTCGAGGCGGAACCCGTTGCCGAGCGGCCCGAGCACGTCGACCTCCTCCCCGCGCTCGAGACCCGCGAGCGCGCGCGTGCCCGGCCCGATCGGGTCGACGAGGAAGGCCAGCTCTCCGGGCGGCGCCAGGCAGAGGCTCATCGGGCGCGGCACCACTCGGCCCGGTGGGCGCAGCATGAAGAACTGGCCCGGCGTCCCGGGGTCGAGCGCGCCGCGGCGGAGCCGGAGGAGCGCGTACGGGCCGACGCGCTCGACGCCGAGGACCCTAAGCCGGGCGGGCGACACGTTCCTGGAGGGAGAGGGTCTCGCCGCGGGTGGCGCGCGCGATCGCCTCGACGGCGGCCGCCGCACCGGCGAGCGTCGTCACGCAGGGCACGCGCGCGAGGAGCGCCGCCTCGCGGATCAAGTAGCCGTCGGAGCGCGCTCCGCGACCGTCGGGCGTGTTGACGACGAGCTCGACGCGCCTGCGCCGGATCAGATCGACGACCGTGGCCCCGTCCCCCGCCTCCGTGACCTTGCGGACGCGGGCGACGGCGAGGCCGGCGCCCGCGAGCGCCGCGGCCGTCCCGCCGGTGGCGCAGAGGGAGAAGCCGAGCGCGTCGAGCCTCCGGCCCAGCTCCACCGCGGCCTGCTTGTCCGCGTCGCGGACGGAGAGAAACGCCGTCCCTCCGGCGGGAAGCGGGCGCCCGGCCGCGCGCTCCGCGCGGGCGAAGGCGGACGGGAAGTCCGCGGCGGTCGCCATCACCTCTCCGGTGGAGCGCATCTCGGGCCCGAGCACGGCGTCGGCGCCCGGGAAGCGCGCGAACGGGAAGACGGACGCCTTCACGGAGACATGTCCTGGTGCCTGGCACCGGGTCACGTCCAGGTCGGCCAGGCGCGCGCCCGCGATCAGCCGGCAGGCGGCCTCGACGAGGTTGACGCCGAGCGCCTTCGACGCGAAGGGGACGGTCCGCGACGCGCGCGGGTTTGCCTCGAGCACGGAGAGGCGCTGCCCGTGGAGGGCGAGCTGGACGTTGACGAGCCCGACCACGCCGAGAGCGGGCGCGAGCCTGCGGACGACCTCTTCGCATTCCTCGACGACCTCCGGGCCGACCCCGACCGGCGGAAGGGCGCAGGACGAGTCGCCGGAGTGCACGCCCGCCTCCTCCACGTGCTCCATGACGGCCGCGACCCACGTCTCCTCCCCGTCGCAGAGCGCATCGACGTCCAGCTCGACGGCGCCCTCGAGGAAGCGGTCGACGAGCA
>DASTBX010000144.1:0-26296 GCA_035711645.1 Gaiellaceae bacterium | reverse complement strand
CCGGCGCTTCCCCATCGTCGGGATAGGCCAAGCGATCCTCGGTGCCGGGGAGGAACGGGACGCCTTCGAGCGGGATCATGCCCCCGGGTCCGCCCCACGTCGCGATCGAAGTCCGGGGCGGCGGAGCAGTGTGCTCCCGGCCGCGCGCGGGCGCGCAGCAGCTTCCCGCGGTCGTCGCCTCCTCCTGCACTACGCCTCAGATGCCGAGAATCTGCTTCTTCTTCGCGTCGAACTCCGCGTCGTTGATGATGCCCTGGTCGCGCAGACTGGCGAGCTTCTGGAGCTCGGCAGCGTAGTCCGGCTCTGCGGGGGCGGCCGGCGCGGGGGGCGGTGCCGGCTCCTCGTAGCCGCCGCTCATCGAATCCTGGAGATACGCCTGCCGGCGGGACGTGCGCCGCGCCGTGCGGCGGGCGACTCTACGGGACGGTCCGAACATCGTCGATCCTCCTCTTCTCGGTGCTTGGCTACTGGGTTGCTCCCGCCGCCTCTTCGGCGGCGAGCACGCCGATCGCGACGAGGTCGAGCGGGTGGATGAAGCCGTCGCTGATCCGGAAGCCGCCGGCACGGACGATGGCGTCCCGGAGCGGGATCGCCCACCGATGCTCCAGCAGGATCAGCGCCGCGGCGGTGTCCTCGGGGATGTCGTCGACGACGTCCCAGACTTCTTCCTCGTCGAAGACATCGACGCCCTCTGCCGTAGCTTCCGCACCCAGCTTGGCTCCCGCCTCGGCGCCCTCCGCCCCGGCCATCCCGGCACCGATCAGCGCGCCGACGACGGCGCCGAACTCCGCCGCCTCCTCGGCGCCCAGGTCGCTGCGCTCCAGCACGGTCACCTCGCCGTCCTTGTCCTTGTAGACGGCGAGCGCGTCGATCACCCGCACGACATCGTTCTCCTTCAGCCGGTCGAGCTCGGCGAGGATCTCGCCCCTGAAGTCCGGCTGCTGGAATCCGAGCACGAGCAGCTGGACGGGTCCAATTGCCATCACGTCTCCTTTCGCAGTTCGTCGTGAGTATCGCAGGCTCGAGGACGCCGAACACCGCGGCTTCGTGCTCGTCCTCGGCTGCACCCTCTTCCTCGTCGGCCCCGGCTGGATCCTGACCTCTCCGGTCAGCATCCGGCTCTAGCAGCATGCCGCTGCCGCTCACGTAGAGGGTCACCGTCCGCCCACGTCGTCGCAGCGAGTTATCGTGGCAGCACGCCGAGACTAGCGGCGACGCGAGGCGCCCCGGCCTAGTCCCACTCGGAGAAGGTCGCCCACACCTCGGCGAACTTCGCTCCGGGGACCTCCCCCTCGCACCACACCTGCTCGTCCGGCAGGCCGCAGGCGCCCATCGGGGAGCCGGTCCCGGACGACTCGCGGATCGCGCTCGCGAGTCGCTCGCGGAGCAGATCCTTCCCCTCCTCCGTGTAGCCGTCGATCTCGGCCAGAGGGGCCCAGGCGAAGCCCAGCCTGCCCTGCGCGGTCTCCGGATGCGAGTCGGCGTAGTCGCGGATCGCGTAGACCTGGGTGGAGACGAAGTGCGCCATCGTCTCGGCGGAGAGCGTGTCCGTGGCCCCGATCACCTCGCTCGGCCAGGCCGCGTTCGCGAGCGGGAGGTACGTGCGGCGCAGGAACGTCCGCGCCGCCTCGGCGCTCGCCGGGCCGGCCTCCGCCAGCGCCGTCATGTGGTGAAAGTAGTCGTTCAGGTGCTCGACCTTCTCCGAGAGGGAAGCGCCGCTCACGCCCCAGTTCGTGGAGCTGGGATACACCTCGTTCGCGAAGAAGTCGACGTAGGCGTCGAGCTCGTTCCAGAATGCCTCGTCGGTCAGCCACGCCTGGAGTCTCTCCTTGTAGGCCGCCGCCTCCGCGGGGGTCGCGTCGGAGGCGATCCGGATGTTGAAGACGATCCCGCGGGCCTTCGGCATCCCGGGCTCGCCGTCGTGGAGCCCGCGGATGAACTCGAGGACCTCGGCGCGCGCGCCGGGAGCGCCCTCGAGGACTACCTCATCCAGCTCGTTGAATGCCCAGGTCTCCCCGGCGGCGGCGTCGAGCCCTCGCTCCTCCATCCGCCGCCTCGCCGCGACGCCTCCCTCGTAGAAGGTGCCCCCGTTCCGGACCACCCATTCGCGCCAGCCCTCGGGCGACGTCCACCTGATCTCGGCGACCGGATGGATCCGCGGGCCGAGCGCCCTGATCCGCTCGAACTGCGCGCGTCCGCGCAGCACGGTCTTGTCCTCGTCCTCGGGCGGGATGGAGATGTAGTACTCGGTGCAGGGCGAGGCGTCGTTCGCGAGCGCCTCGCCGAGCTCGAGCCAGAGGCGCGCGCCCCAGAAGACGGCGTGCTCGTCAGCCTCGCACGACGCTGCGGAGGTGTCCCCGGCGGTCGGGTCGTCGTCGCCCCCGCACGCGGCCGCGAGGAGCGCGCAGACGAGCATGAGAAGGCATCCGGACGGGCGCATCGACGGCTTGTGACGAGAATGTCGAACTTCCTGGACTCTTGTCAAGATCGCCGGTCGGCTTCGCCGTCCCGGCCGCGCGGCTATCCTCCAGACTTCAGATGAGCGGACTGGTCGCATACCTGGATCCCGGCTCGGGCTCGATGATCCTCCAGGCGATCGTCGGCGGCGTCGCGGCCGCCGCGGTCGTGGGCAAGCTCTACTGGCGGCGGTTCCTCGGGTTCCTGCGCATCCGGAAGAACGACGGCCGGTAGGCGAACCGGCGCCTCGGGTCGAGCGAGGCTCGTTTCGCGACCCGGACAGCCGCGTCTTCTACGCCGGTGAAGCCGTCCTGCGCGCCCTCTCCGACCGCGGTCTCGCCGACTGGGAGGCGCTCGCCGCCTCACGGCTCTTCGAGGCGCGCGTCGCCGACGGAACCGTGATCGCGACCGAGCGCGTGCCGGAACCGAACGGGCTGCCGGCGGAGCTCGCGGGGAGCCGCGTGGCGGCGGTCCTCCGTCACGAACGCGTCCCCTTCGTCTCCTACCCGTACGAGTGGACGTTCGGGATGCTCCGGGACGCTGCGCTCCTCGAGCTCGACCTCCTGCTCGACGCCCTCGACGAAGGCCTCGTCCTCAAAGACGCGAGCCCCTACAACGTCCAGTGGCGCGGCACCCGTCCCGTCTTCGTCGACGTGGGCTCGTTCGAGCGCCAGCGCGAGGGCGAGCCGTGGGCGGGCTACCGCCAGTTCTGCATGCTCGCGCTCTACCCGCTCCTCCTGCAGGCGTACAAGGGCGTTCCCTTCCAGCCGTGGCTGCGCGGCTCGCTGGAGGGAATCGAGCCGGCCGAGATGCGGCGCCTCATGGGGCTCCGCGACCGCTTCCGGCGGGGAGTCCTCACGAACGTGGTCCTCCACGCGCGCCTCGAGGACCGCTACGCGGACCGCGACGCCAGGCGCGAGCTCCGCCAGGCCGGCTTCCACGCCGAGCTGATCCGCGCCAACGCGCGCAAGCTCCGCAAGCTCGTCGCAGGCCTCCGCTGGGACCCGGGCCGCACTGCCTGGTCCGGCTACGGCGAGGCCAACCCGTACGACGAGGCCGATGCGGCCGCGAAAGAGGAGTTCGTGCGCTCGGCGGCGGGGGCACGCCGGACGAGGCTTCTCTGGGACCTGGGCTGCAACGACGGCCGCTACACGCGGATCGCCGCCGCGGAGGCCGACTACGCGGTCGCCGTCGACGCCGACGCCGCGGTCGTGGAGGCGCTCTACCGTGCGCTCCGCGACGAGGGAGAGGCGACGATCCTTCCCCTCGTCGGCGACATCGCCGACCCCTCCCCCGGCCTCGGCTGGCGCGGAGAGGAGCGCAGGCCGCTCGCCGACCGCGGGCGACCGGACTCGGTCCTGTGCCTCGCGCTCGTCCACCACGTCGCGCTCTCGGCGAACGTCCCGCTTCGCGAGCTCCTCGACTGGCTCGCCGGGCTCGATACGGCGCTCGTGATCGAGTTCCCGACGCGCGACGACCCGATGGTGAAGCGCCTGCTCGACCGCAAGGGCCCCGGGGCGAACCCCGACTACGAGACCGAGACCTTCGAGCGGGCGCTCGGCGAGCGCTGGCAGATCGAACGGCGCGAGTCGCTGCCGTCCGGGACCCGGATCCTCTACCGTGCGCTCCCGCCCTCCTGACCCGCCCGGGTCGTTCGGCGTCGCGGCCCTCCATCTCGCCGGGCTCGCGGCGTTTGCCGTCGCGCAGCCGCTCTTCGACCTGCTGGCGCGCAACCCCGAGTTCTTCGCCGTCCGCGGATCGACCCGCTGGGACATCGTCCTCTTCGCCGTCGGGATCGTCGTCCTTGCACCGCTCGTGCTCGTCGCCGCCGAGGCGGTCGCGGGGCTCGCCGGGCGGCGGGCGGCGAGCGTCCTCCATCTCGCGTTCGTCGCCGCCCTCGTCGCCCTCGTCGTCCTCCAGCTCCTGAGGACGGCCGACTGGGGCACCGCCGCCGTGCTCGGCGCGGGCGCGGCGGCCGGGCTCGCGGCCGCCGCCGTGTACGCGGCGGCCCGGCCGGCGCGGATGCTCGCCTCGGTGCTCGGAGCGGCGCCGCTCCTCTTCGCCGGCCTCTTCCTCCTCACCTCGCCCGCCTCCAAGCTCGTCCTCTCGGGCACGCCGAAGCCGCGCCTCGCCGAGGTGCCCTCGACCGCGCCGGTCGTGATGGTCGTCCTCGACGAGCTGCCGACAGTCTCGCTGCTGGACGCCGAGGGCGGCATCGACCCGGTGCGCTACCCGAGCTTCGCCCGGCTGGCGGCCGACGCGACCTGGTACCGCAACGCGACGACCGTGCACGAGTGGACGACCGCCGCCGTGCCCGCGATCCTCACGGGCGTCCGGCCCGGACCCGACGACCTCCCGCTCTACCTCGACCACCCGGACAACCTCTTCACGCTCCTCGGCGGGGGCTACAGCCTGCGCGTGATGGAGTCGCAGACGCACCTCTGCCCGGACGACCTCTGCGCCGACGACCGGGAGCCGCTCGCCCGGCGCGTCGGCTCGCTCCTCTCGGATCTCTCCGTCGTCTACGGCCACCTCGTCCTCCCCGAGGACGTGAGCACCCGCCTGCCCTCGGTCTCCTCGTCGTGGCGTGACTTCGGCGCCGAGGAGGGGCCCGTCGTGCGGCTCCAGCGCGGGCCGACCGAGCCGGGTGGACGAGCGGCCGACTACATCGGCCGCGACGGCGAGGTACGGCAGTTCGTCGAGCGGATCGGGCCCTCCGACGAGCCGACGCTCTGGTTCCTCCACACCCTCCTGCCGCACCACCCGTGGGAGTACCTGCCGAACGGGAAGGCGTACGCGAGCGACCTCGGTACGCAGCCGGGCATGGTGAACGAGCGCTGGGTCGGCGATCCGGAGCTCGCCGTCCAGGCGCAGCAGCGTCACCTCCTGCAGGTCGGCTACGTCGACCTCGTGCTGGGCCGGATCCTCGACCGGCTCGAGGCGGCCGGCGCGTACGACGACGCCGTCGTGGTCGTGGTTGCAGACCACGGCGCCAGCTTCCGTCCGCACGGCGAGCGCCGCCGCATCCACAGCGGCAACATGGCGGAGATCGCGTTCGTCCCGCTGCTCGTGAAGGCGCCCGGCCAGACGGCGGGGCGCGTCGTCGACGAGCACGTCACCACCCTGGACGTCCTGCCGACGATCGCGGACCTGCTCGGCGTCGAGGCGCCCTGGGAGACGGACGGCCGCTCTCTGGCCGGGAACGGCCTGCCGGAGGAGCCCGGGGTCGTCGTGGACACGGCGTCGGGCGAGCGCGTCAGCGGCAACGTCGACGAGCTCGTCGCTCAGCGCGACGACGTGCTCGCCCGCCAGGTGGAGCTCTTCGGCGAGCGCGACGACGCCCCGGGCCTCTACGCCGCCGGGCCGCGGCCCGACCTGGTCGGCGCACGCGTCGACGCGCTGGCCGTCTCGGAACCCGGCGGGATCGCCTTCGAGAGCCGGGGAGCGACGCGCTACGACCCCGATTCGACGTTCGCGCCGGTGCGCGTCTACGGACGGATCCGCGGCGTGCCGGGCGGGCTCGACCTCGCCGTCGCAGTGAACGGGCGCATCGCCGCGACGACCCGGAGCTTCGAGTTCGACGGCGAGACGCTCGTCTCCGCCCTCGTCCCGGAGGAGGCGCTCCGTCCCGGCGAGAACAGCGTCCGCCTCTACGTCGTGGACGGCGACGGCGACGAGTCCGTGCTCCGCGAGGTTCTCGCCGCGTCCTGACTTCCATCTCGCACCGGCGGCGCGTAAGCCGGCAGCACGCCCCGGCGCTAAGGTCAGAGAGTGGACGACGTACGCGGGTTCCTGGACGCTTCCGAGGCGTTCTTCGAGGCGCTCGCCGCGGTGGCGTGGGGCGCGCTCGCGCTCGCCGTCCTCTTCCACCTGCTCCGCCTCGTCCTCCGCGTCCGCGGCTGGCAGAACATCATCCGCGCCGCCTATCCCGCCGCGCGTGTCCCCTACCGCAGCGTCTTCGGCGCGTACATGGCGGGAGTCGGCGTCAACGCGATCGTGCCGGCGCGCGGGGGCGACGTCGTCAAGCTCTACCTCGCCAAGCACCGCGTCGAGGGCTCGACCTATCCGACCCTGACCTCGAGCCTCGTCGTCGAGACGCTCTTCGACTTCGTCGTCGCCACGATCCTCTTCCTCTGGGCCGTGCAGATGGGGCTCCTCCCCGGCCTGCCCGACCTGCCCCGGATCCCCGCCTTCGACTGGACGTTCGTCGTCGAGCACCCGCGGATCGCCGCCTTCCTCGGCTGCGTGCTCCTGGGCGGCCTCATCCTCCTGATCGGGTGGGCCTCCCGGCACGTGACCGCCTTTCGCCAGAAGGTGGCGCAGGGCTTCGCGATCCTCCGCGACCGCCGCGTCTACCTCCGCGAGGTCGTTTCGTGGCAGGCTGCCAGCTGGGTGGCGCGGATCGCCTCGACGTTCTTCTTCCTGCGCGCCTTCCACGTCGACGCGACCGTGGAGACGACCCTCGCGGTGCTCGTCGTCGGCGGGCTCTCGACGGTGCTCCCGTTCACGCCCGGCGGCGCAGGCACTCAGCAGGCGATCCTCGTGTTCGCGCTCGCCGGCGCAGCCTCGTCGAGCACGATCCTCGCCTTCAGCTTCGGCCAGCAGCTCGTGGTCACGATCGTGAACGTCGCGCTCGGTTTCGGCGCCATCCTGCTCATGCTCGGCACGCTCCGCTGGCGCGGGCACGTGCGCGGCGCGGAGGCGGAGATCAGGAGCTCGCGTCGGGGTGCGCCGCCGGAGGACCCGAGCCCCGAGCCAACCGGTGCACCGTCCCGATCAGCTCCTCGAGCGTGAAGGGCTTGCGAATGGAGGCGTCGGCGAGCGCGCGGGACCGCTCGCCGAAGTCGACGCTCCCGGACAGGAAGGCGATCGGGATCTCGGGCCGGCGCTCCCGCAGCCGTCGGGCTACCTCGAGCCCGTCCTCGGCCCCCAGGTGGATATCGAGGATGACGAGCGCGACCTCCTCGACGTCGGTCACCCGCGCCAGCTGCTCCGAGCTGACGGCCTCCTCGACCCGGTAGCCCTCTAGCTCGAGGTTCAGGCGGCAGAGCAGGCGGATCGCGTCGTCGTCGTCCGCGACGACGACCAGACGGCGGACCTGAGCGTCCATCCGGGCCGAGTCTAACCGCGTATGATGCGCCACCGATGGAGCGGACGGTTCGGAGGGGAGAGCCGCACGGCTACACGGAAGCCGTCTCGCACCTCTGGGAGAGCGTCGGAGCTGTGCTCGTGCGCCTCGAGCGCGTGGCCGAGTCGCCGGCCGAGGCCGCCACCGACGGGTTCCTCGACGAGCTCCCCCATCTCCAGTACGGGCTTCACGCGGGCGCGGAGCTCGCGGTCGGGATCGACCCGCCGCGCGGCGCCGAGGAGCTGCACGAGGAGCTCGTGACCTCGCTCGCCCAGGCGCGGGACGTGACCGCCGAGGTGGGCAACGCCCTCGAGGCCGGCGACTTCGACCTCGTCGACCCGCTGCTGCCCGAGTGGCGGGGCGCGCTCTTCCGCGTGCGCCTCGCGCGCCTGCGCGCCATCGAGCGCGCGACGGTGACGATCGGGTCCGACGGCGACGCCGAGCCGCCCCGCCGGAGCCGCTCCCGCGAGCTTCCCTCGGTCTCGGCGCTCGTGGCGACCGCCCTCGTGATCGGCGGCGCCTTCCTCTTTACGGCCGGAGCCGTGCTCGCCGCGTGGCCGGTCTGGGCGGCCGGCCTCGCCCTCTTCGCGGGCGGCTTCGTCCTCTACCGGCCCTAGGGCGGCAGCCCGTCAGGCCGCGACGGCGATCGCAGCATCGAGGCGCGCGAGCGACTCCTCGCGCCCGAGCAGCTCCAGGCTCTCGAAGAGCCCCGGTGAGACCCGCGAGCCGGTCACCGCCGCCCGGATGGGGCCGAACGCCTGCCGCGGCTTCAGCTCGAGCTCCTCGGCCAGCCCGCGCAGCACCTCCTCGATCCCCGCTGCCGTGAACGGCTCCACGCCCGCAAGCGCCTCACGCGCCCGCGCGAGAACGTCCCCGGCGCCGTCCAGCAGCTCGTGCGGCGGCTCGACCCGGCGGAAGAGGAAGCCGGCGAACGACGGGTACTCGCCGAGCGTTGCGATCTTCTCCTGCACGAGCGGCGCAGACGCCCGGATCGTCGCCTCGTCGCCGTCGAAGCCCGCCTCGGCGAGGTAGGCGACGAGGGCCTCCGCGTACTCCTCGGCGGGCAGCTCGCGAAGATGCACGCCGTTGAGCCACGTGAGCTTCTCGTAGTCGAACGTCGCAGGGCTGGAGCCGACCCGCTCGAGCGTGAACCGCTCGACGAGCTCGCCGCGCGACATCACCGTCGTGCGGTCGTCGTAGCTCCAGCCGAGGAGCGCCAGGTAGTTCATGAGCGCGGGCGCCACGTAGCCCTCCGCCCGGAACTCCTCCACGGAGACCGCGCCGTGGCGCTTCGACAGCTTGCGGCCGTCCGTTCCGAAGACGTTGGGGACGTGGGCGTAGACGGGGAGCTCGCGTCCGAGCGCCTCGAGGATGCGGATCTGCTTCGGGGTGTTGGGGACGTGGTCCTCGCCGCGGATGACGTGGGTGATCCGCGAGTCGGCGTCGTCGACGGCGGCTGCCAGGTTGTAGGTCGGCCGGCCGTCGGAGCGCAGGAGGACGAGGTCCTCGAGCTTCTCGTTCGGGTACGAGATCGTCCCCTTGATCGCGTCCTCCCAGACGGTCGCCCCCTCGTCGGGCATCCGGAAGCGGATCGCGCCCTCGTCTTCGTAGGCGTGCCCCTCGGCGAGGAGCCGCTGCGCCGCCTCCCGATGGCGTTCCAGGCCGTCGAGCTGGAACTCGACCTCCCCGTCCCAGTCGAGGCCCAGCCAGCGCAGCGAGCGCTGGATCTGGTCGACGGACTCCTCGACCTCCCGGCTCGTGTCCGTGTTCTCGATGCGGAGCAGGAACTCGCCGCCCTCGTGGCGCGAGAAGAGCCAGTTGAAGAGCGCCGTGCGGACGCCGCCGATGTGGAGGAGGCCGGTCGGGCTGGGGGCGAAGCGGACTGTCGGGTTCACCCGGTTATCGTAGTGCGGTGCTCGCGGGCGCCCACGTGTCGACCAGCGGGGGGATCCACACGGCGATCGACCGGGCGGTGGAGCGCGGCGCCGAGGCCGTCCAGGTCTTCACGCAGAGCCCGCGCGCCTGGCGGCCGACGAACCACCCGCCCGAGAACCTGGAGCGCTTCAGGGAGCGCCGGGCCGAGGAGGGAATCGCCTACGCCGCCTGCCACGCGCTCTACCTGATCAACCTCGCGACGACGGACGAGACGGTCTGGGAGAAGTCGCGCGCCTCGCTCCTGCACACCGTCGGCGTGGCGTGCGCGATCGAGGCGGACGTCGTGCTCCACGTCGGCTCCCATCTGGGCGCCGGGCTCGAAGCCGGCCTCGATCGCGCCGTGCCCGCCCTCGAGGAGGCGCTCGCCGCCTGCGAGTCGAGCGGACCGGCCTGGCTCCTGCTTGAGAACTCGGCCGGGGCCGGCGGCACGATCGGGCGCTCGGTGGAGGAGCTCGCCGTGCTCGTCGACCGGCTGGAGCGCCATCCGCGGCTCGGGATCTGCCTCGACTCCTGCCACCTGTGGGTCTCCGGCGTGGACGTGACGGACCGCGGCGCGCTCGACGCTGCCGTGGCCGAGGTCGACGACCGCATCGGCCTCGACCGGCTGCGGTGCGTGCACGTGAACGACGCGGCCGCGCCGCTCGGCTCGAACCGCGACCGCCACGCCAACGTCTGCTCGGGCGAGCTGGGCGAGGGCCTGGGCGTCTTCCTGGCGCACCCTCGGCTCCAGGGGCTGCCGATGATCCTGGAGACGCCCGGCCCGGACAACCACGGCCCTGACGCAGCCGAGGTGGCCCGGCTGCGCGAGCTCCACGCCCGGTCGATGGCTACTACGAAGCCGGGTCGGGCTGGCCGACGACCCGGAAGGACGGCGTCCCGCGGGGGAGCTCGAAGAACTCGGGGTTGACGCACCCGATCTCGTCCGCCCGGTGCTCGTAGCAACTCGAGACCTCCGCCCGGCACATCGGCAGCGGCTGGCGGACGGCGCGTACGGCGCCGAACCCACCCTTGCGCCCGCGCGCCTCGGCCAGGATCTCGAGGTCGATCTCGACGCTGTAGATCTTCTGCATGCAGCCGACGTACGTTCGGCCCCATTCCTCGTAGGCGTAGAGGAACGGACAAGAGCGCTCCAGGCAGGCGGACGGGTAGACGACCTTGTCGCAGTGCACCTCGCACCGCCGGCACTCGGTCTCCTCCTGAGGCCGGAGCGGTAACTCGGTCCCGGTGAACATGGTGCGCCGCACGGGCTGTCCCCGAATTGTTGACGGCCTCCGGCGGCGCCGCAAGACTTGACAGCCCCCGCCGGGCGGTGTAGGCGGCGGGTGGCGGACGCGACTGCTACAGCTCGCCCGTCAGCCGCCGGACGACGTTGAGGACGTCCATCGGCGTGAACGCCTCGAAGTCGGGGTCGATCCCGCGCTCGTCGTCGTCGGCGCGGAACCAGAGCGCCTGCACGGTCGTCATGCCGACCTCCTTCGCTCCCCGGAGGTCCTCGAAGCGGCGGTCGCCGACGAAGACGGCGTCCTCCGCGGCCACGTCCAGGCGGTCGAGCGCCGCCTCGAAGAGCGCCGGGTGCGGCTTGCGCTTGCCGACCTCGGAGGAGAACACGGCCGCGTCGAGCCGCTCCGCGAGCCCCATGCGCTCGAGGTCCTGGTGCAGGAGCCAGCCGGGGTCGAACGCGTTCGACACGAGCCCGGTGGCGAGCCCCCGCTCTCGGAGCGAGTCGAGGAGGGCGTGCGTCTGGGCGCCGAGCAGGCGGGCCGGCTCCCACGCGGCGTGCTCGGCGGCTAGGAAGCGGTCGAGCTCCTCCTCGTCGACCTCGACGCCGAAGCCGCCCAGGAGCTCGCGGATCATGCCCGGATACTCGACCTCGTCGAGCGCGCCGGGCACGAAGAGCAGCGGCAGGTAGCGCTCCCGGAAGCGCGCCGCCGTCTCGGCGTGCGCGGGCAGCTCGTCGCGGCCCAGTGCGGCGAGGCCGGCCTCCCAGCCTGCCTCGAGGAGGGCCTCGTCGTAGGCGAAGTGGAAGAGGGTGTCCCCCCAGTCGAAGAGAACCGCGCGCGTCACCGGCCAGAGAGTAGGGTGCCCCGGCCGTGGTTCGCAAAATCCTGCTCGCCCTGCTCGCGCTGGGCCCGGTCACGGTGCTGGTCGACAGGTTCACGGGCGTGGGCGACATCGCGCTGTTCGCGCTCGCCTCGCTCGCGCTCATCCCGCTCGCGTGGCTGATCGGGGAGGCGACCGAGCACGCGGCGCACCACACCGGGCCTGGAATCGGCGGGTTCCTGAATGCGACGTTCGGCAACGCGCCGGAGCTGATCATCGCGCTCATCGCCGTCAACTCGGGCCTCACCGAGGTCGTGCGCGGCTCCCTCACCGGCAGCGTGATCGGCAACCTCCTGCTCGTGCTCGGCTTCTCGCTCCTCTTCGGCGGCAGCGGCCGGCTCGACCGCGAGTCGAGCCTGACGTCGTTCGCGCTGATCGGCTTCGCCCTGGTGCTCTTCCTCATTCCGGCGATTCCCGGCTTCGAGGGCGACCCCGACCGGCACTCGCTCGCGGTGCTCTCCGTCCCGGTCTCCATCGTGCTGCTCGTCGCCTACGTCGTGGTCACCTGGATCGCGCTCCGCCGCCACCACCGCCTGCACGTCTCCGACGAGCCGGCCGAGATGGCCGGCTGGTCGCTCCCCCTGTCGCTCGCCGTGCTTGCCGCGGCGACCGTCGTCACCGCATTCGTCGCGGAGACGCTCGTCCACTCCCTCGAGGTCTTCGCCGAAGAGCTGGGGCTCACGGAGTTCTTCGTCGCCGCCGTCATCGTCGCGATCGTCGGCAACTCCGCCGAGCACGGCGGCGCCGTCGTGGTCGCCTACGGCGGGAACATCAAGCTCGCCGCCGAGATCGCGCTCGCCTCGAGCGCCCAGGTGGCGGTGTTCCTCATCCCGGCCGTCGCGCTCCTCTCCTGGGCGATCGAGCCGCTGGCGCTCTCCTTCCGGCCGGTCGAGCTGGCCGCCGTCGGCGGCGCGCTCGTCTTCACCGCGATCCTGCTCTTCGACGGCCGGTCGAGCCGCGCCCGCGGGCTCGTCCTGATCGGCGCCTACGTCGCCGTCGCGGTCGCGTTCTTCCTGGTCGGCGACCGCCCGGAGTTCGGTTAACCGCACGTTACGGGTCGCGCTCGCCGCCTTGTAGCTCCGGGAGCCGAGTGACACCATCGGGCGCAACCACCCGACGGAGGTTCGACTAAGTTGGCGAGCATGCACACTGAACCGCAGCCTCAGAGCACGAACGGCGCCGTCGTCGCCGCACACGACGTGACCCGCGTCTACGGCGCGGGGGAGACAGCCGTCCACGCCCTCCGCGGCATCAACCTGGACATCCAGCGCGGCAAGCTCACGGGGATCATGGGCCCGTCGGGCTCGGGCAAGTCCACACTCATGCACATCCTCGCCGGCCTCGACCGCCCGACGGAGGGAGAGGTCACCATCGACGGCACGCCGATCGCCGCGCTCGGCGACACGGAGCTGACGAAGCTTCGCCGCCGCCACATCGGCTTCGTCTTCCAGTTCTTCAACCTGCTCCCGATGCTCACGGCGGAGGAGAACATCCGCCTTCCGCTCGACCTCGCCGGCGGCAAGAACGACAAGGCCTGGACGGACGAGGTGATCGAGCGCGTCGGCCTCACGGACCGCCGCAAGCACCGGCCGGCCGAGCTCTCGGGCGGCCAGCAGCAGCGCGTCGCCATCGCGCGAGCGCTCGTCTCCAGGCCCACGGTCGTCTTCGCGGACGAGCCGACCGGGAACCTCGACTCCACGACCGGGGCCGAGATCCTCGACCTGCTGCGCGAGTCCGTCTCCACGCTCGGCCAGACGATCGTGATGGTGACGCACGACCCGAACGCCTGCTCGTTCTCGGACCGGACGCTCTTCCTCGCCGACGGGCTCATCGTCCGCGAGGTCGCCAAGGCGGACGCACACGAGATCGTGACCACGATGGAAGAGGTGAGCCAGCTTTGATCCGAGTCGCCCTGCGCGGGCTCGGAGGTCGCAAGCTCCGGGCCACTCTCACCGCGCTCGCGATCATCCTCGGGGTCGCCATGATGAGCGGCACCTACGTCCTCACGGACACGATCGACAAGGCCTTCTCGCAGATCTTCGACGAGTCCTACGCGGGGACCGACGTCGTCGTCTCGGGGAAGGGCGCCGACATCAGCTTCCAGGGCACCAACGCCGCGGCACCCTCGGTCGACGAGGGACTCGTGGACGAGGTGGCGGCGCTGCCGAACGTCGAGGCGGCGGCCGGCGCGATCACGGACGAGTCGAGCACGAAGATCATCGGCTCGGACGGGAAGGCGCTCAACACGCAGGGGGCGCCGAGCTTCGGGTTCGGCGTCGACGCTACCGACCCGGGCTTCTCGCGCTTCAACGCCTTCAACCTCGTCGAGGGGACGTGGGCCGAGGGCGGCGGCGAGGTCGTCCTCGACGCCGGCGTGGCCGATCGCGAGAGCTACGAGGTCGGAGACACGGTCGCCATCTCGACGCTCCGGCCGAAGCAGGACTTCGAGGTGGTCGGCATCGCCAGGATCGGCGACGTCAACTCGCTCGGAACGGCGACCTTCGCCATCTTCGACCTGGCGACGGCGCAGGAGCTCCTCGACCGCGAGGGCCAGGTGGACACGATCTCGGTCGCCGGCGCCGACGGCACGACGCCGGAGCAGCTGGTCTCCGAGATCCAGCCCGTCCTCCCCGACGAGGCCCAGGTGCGGCTGGCCACCGCGGAGGCGCAGGACGACAAGGAGGAGATCAGCGAGTTCACGAGCTTCATCGAGTACTTCCTGCTCGCCTTCGCCGGGATCGCGCTCTTCGTCGGCGCGTTCGTCATCTTCAACACGCTCTCGATCACGGTCGCGCAGCGGACGCGCGAGTTCGCCACGATGCGCACCGTCGGCGCCTCCCGCCGCCAGGTTCTCTGGTCCGTGATCGTCGAGGCGCTCACGATCGGCATCCTCGCGTCGATCATCGGGCTCTTCGCAGGCCTCGGCCTGGCGATCGGGCTCAACGAGCTCTTCAAGGCGCTCGAGCTCGACCTCCCGACCGCGGAAACGGTCTTCGCCACGCGAACGATCGTCGTCTCCCTGCTCGTGGGCACGATCATCACCCTCATCGCGGGCCTCTTCCCGGCGATCAGGGCGACGCGCGTGCCGCCGATCGCGGCTGTCCGCGAAGGCTTCACCCTTCCGCCGGGCCGCCTGCACCGGTTCACGCCCTACATCGCCGTGCTGACGATCGGGCTGTCGCTTTTCCTGCTCGGGTACTCCATGTTCAGGGACGACCTGGACACGGCCTCGCGGCTGCTCTCGATCGCCGGCGGCGTCGTCCTGCTCTTCGTCGGCGTGGCGATGATCTCGTCGCACCTGGTCCGTCCGCTCGCCGCGGTCGTCGGCTGGCCGGCAAGGGCGATCGGCGGCGCGGCCGGGAAGCTCGCGCGCGGGAACTCCGTGCGCAACCCCGGGCGGACTGCCGCGACCGCCGCGGCGCTCATGATCGGGATCGCGCTCGTCACCTTCGTGGCCGTGCTCGCGAACGGAATGAAGGCGTCGAACCGCGAGGCGATCGAGGACCAGGTGATCGCCGACTACGTCGTGACGGCGCAGGACGGCTTCACTCCGTTCGTGGCCGCGGCGGGCGACTCCGTCGCCGAGGCACCGCAGGCCGAGCTCGTGGCGAACGTCCGCTCCGACCTCGCTCGGGTCGGCGACGCCGAGACGTACCTGACCGGCATCGAGCCGGACACGATCCTCGAGACCTATCGCTTCGACTGGAAGGAGGGCGACGACTCGGTGGCGTCGGGGCTCGGCGACGACGGAGCCATCGTGGACGCGAACTTCGCCGAGGACCACGACATCGCCGTCGGCGACACGATCCGGGTCCTCACGCCCTCCGGCCAGACGCTCGAGCAGCAGGTCATGGGCCTGTACGAGCCGCCCCCCTTCTACCCGCTCCTCGGAGGCGTCTCGGTCACGAAGGAGCGGTTCGACTCCGCGTTCGAGCGGCCGCGGAACCAGTTCACCTTCGTCAACGTCGCCGGCGGTCCCTCGGACGACACCACGACGGCGCTCACGGCGGCCGTGGCTGACTTCCCGGACGCGAAGATCCAGACGCGCGAGGCCTGGATCAACCAGCAGGACGAGGACTTCAACCAGTTCCTCACGATGCTGTACGTCCTGCTCGCGCTCTCGGTCATCGTGAGCATCTTCGGGATGGTGAACACGCTCGTCCTCTCCGTCTACGAGCGGACGCGCGAGCTCGGGATGCTGCGGGCGGTCGGCATGACGCGCCGCCAGGCCCGGCGCATGGTGCGCCACGAAAGCGTCATCACGGCGCTGATCGGGGCGGCGCTCGGGCTGCCGCTCGGCGTCTTCCTCGCCGCGCTGGTCACGCAGGCCCTCCGGGAGTTCGACGTCCGCTTCTCGATCCCGTGGGGTCAGCTGGTCTTCTTTGCGGTCATCGCGGTGATCGTCGGCATCCTGGCCGCGATCATGCCCGCCCGCCGCGCGGCGAAGCTGAACGTCCTTCGGGCGCTCCAGTACGAGTAGGAGGGAACGAGGGGCGCGGGCGCTCGGCCCGCGCCCCTCTCGTCCCGGGGCCTACTTCCTCGTCCGGACGACCTCGTAGAGGGCGCCGTGTGTGTTCGAGAGGACGAACAGGTTGCCGTTCGGGCCCTGCAGGATGTCCGTGGTGAGGCCGAAGTTCTCGCCCCACACGAGGCTCTCGCTCTCCGTGACGTCGAACTTGCCGAGGTTGTCCGCGACGCGGTCCTCGATGCGCGGGTCGTCGACGCCGACCTGGCGCCGGTTCCCGGTGACCTGGAAGCGGAAGATGTGCCCGCTGAGGAGGAAGTCGCGGGCCCCGCCCATGAAGAGGTCGCCGTGGTACTGGGGGCCGAGCGCGCGGCCCGTGACGAACCCGAGCGCTGCCGGGGCGACCTCGAACTTCCAGGCGAACTCTGGGTCCGAGAAGTGCGCGCCGGGCAGCATGAACAGGCGCGAGAGCGCCTCCGCCTCGGTGTCGGCGATGTTCGTCGGCGGCCAGCGGATCTGCTGGAGCCCGAAGAACTGCGGGCTCGTCTCGATCTCCTTGAACTGCGGCACCCTCGAGGAGGGCCCCATGATCTGCACCCAGCCGGAGTTCATACCCGGCTCGACCCGGTTCAGCTCGCTGAAGCTGTCGTCTCCGTTCTCGTTCTCCCAGAGATCGCCCGAGAGCGGATCGAAGTTGAGGCCGTAGCTGTTCCGGATCCCGTAGGCGTAGATCTTCTGGATGTTGGCGCCGGCCTCGCCGCCGATCGCGGCGCCAGCCTCGTAGAACGGGTTGTCCGTCGGCGTCGACCCGTCGTCGTTCAGCCGCACGATCACGCCCGTGAAGTGGGCGTCGTCCGGCTCAGGGCCCCCGAACTGGTCGTCCGGGATGCCGGGCCCGAACGGGCCGAACTCGAGGTTCTGCATCTGGCCGCGGCGGCCGGTGTCGCCGACGATCACGTAGACCTTGCCGTCGGGGCCGAAGCGGACGACGCCGCCGTCGTGGTTGCCCCGCACCGGCTGGCCGGCGTCCTGCTGGAAGGCGCGGAAGCGGATCAGCGTCCGGTCGAACGTCAGCGTCGAGCCGTCCCAGACGAAGCGGTCGAGCCGGTTCCCGAGCAGCGGCACGTCCGTGCCCGAGTTCGAGTCCATGCCCGACAAGGTCTCGCTCCAGAACAGGTAGACGAACCCGTTGACCAGGAAATTCCGGTGGAGCGCGATCCCGAGCAGCCCGCGCTCGGAGTTCGAGTTGACGGCGAGGTCGAGGACGGGCCCCTCGACGACGCCGTTTCGCACCCGCATCACCCGGCCCGTCGCCTTCTCGTTCACGAGCATGTCGTTCTCGCCGATGAACGCGAGGCCGGTCGGCTGGGACAGGCCCTCGGCCACGGTCCGCACGTCCAGGTTCGGGTCGACGACGGTCGGCTGAGCCGACGCGTGCGCGGGCAGCGCGAGCGCGCCGAAGGCGGCCAGCAGCGCGAGCCGCCGGCCCGGTCGAGGTGTTCTCATGGCTTCCTCCCTAGGATCGACTGCGGCTTCCCCCGCTAGGAACTACGCGGGGGAGGGAGGAGCGGTTTCCCGCCCGGGATCTAGAACGGGGTGGGCGCGTCGGCGGCGAGGTCGGCCCTCGGCGCGGCGCCGGACAGGGAGCGCGGAATGCGCTCGATCGCCTCGTCGACGTCGTCGACGGAGACGTCGAGGTGGGTCACGGCGCGCAGCACGCCGTCCCGTGCGGCGAACGAGAGCAGGACGCCCTCCGAGCGCAGGCGCCCGATCGCGTCGTCGGCGTCCAGCCCGAGCGCGCCCGCGTCGAGCTGGACGAAGTTCGTCTCAACCTGCTCGAGATCGACGGGCAGGCCGGCGTCGACGAGCCCCTCCGCGAGCCGGCGCGCGTTCGCGTGGTCGTCGGCGAGCCGCTCGACGTGGTGGTCGAGCGCGTAGAGACCCGCGGCGGCGACGATCCCCGCCTGGCGCATCGCCCCGCCGAAGAGGTGCTTGAGGCGACGTGCCTTCGCCATCCGCTCCCGCGACCCGGCGACGAGCGCGCCGAGCGGGCAGCCGAGGCCCTTGGAGAGGCAGAGCGTCACGGTGTCGAACTCGCGGCCGTACGCGGCAGCCGGCGTGCCGCTCGCGACGACGGCGTTGAGCAGCCGGGCGCCGTCGAGATGGAGCGCGACCCCGTGGCGGCGCCCCTCGACAGCGACGGCGCGCACCTGCTCCAGCGTCCAGACGCGCCCGCCGCCCCCGTTGTGGGTGTTCTCGACGCAGAGCACGCGCGTCGGGGACATGTGCATGTCTCCCGGCGGGTTCACGGCCGCACGCACCTGCGCCGGCGTGAAACGCCCGTCCGGCGTCTCGAGCGACTTCAGCACGAGCCCCGAGTGCACGGCAGGACCGCCGAGCTCGTAGCGGAAGATGTGTGCGAGCCCGTCGCCCAGGACCTCGTCGCCCGGCTCGGAGAGCACGCGCAGGGCGATCTGGTTCGCCATCGTCGCCGTCGGGAGGAAGACCGCCTCCTCGTGTCCGAGGAGCTCGGCGCCGCGCTCCTCGAGCGCGATCACGGTCGGGTCCTCGCGCTTCTGCTCGTCCCCGACGACCGCTTCGGCGATCGCGCGGCGCATCTCCGCCGTGGGTTGCGTGAGGGTGTCCGTCCGCAGGTCGATCATGCGCTCACCGTACCTGTGCGGGAGAGGATGCGCGGCCGCGCGAGCCCGCGTGCGAGGAGCGTTGTGGCGGCGGCCGTCACGACGAGCGCGGCCGAGCCGGCGACGGTGAACGCGAGCGCGGTTCCGCCGGCCGCGGCCAGCCAGCCGGCCAGCATCCCGCCCGCCGGGCCGGCGCCGTTGAAGGCGAAGAAGTAGAGGCCCATGACGCGTCCGCGGAGGCGGTCGGGCGTCGCGAGCTGGACCGTCGCGTTGGCGTTCGAGGTCCAGAGCGTGAAGGCGAGCCCGGCGACGAAGAGGAGCGGAGCAGCGCCGGCGAGCGTCGTCTGCGGCGCCAGCGCCAGCTCGGCGACGCCGAAGCCGGCGGCGCCGAGGAGGACGAGCTTGGGGCTCGCGCGCGAGATCGAGGCCGACACGAGGGCGCCCAGCAGCGCCCCGGCGCCGAAGCACGCCATGATGACGCCGAAGACCTGCGGCCCCTCCTCGAGCGTCTCCTTCGCGAGCACGGGGAGCAGCACGTTGAAGTTGAAGGAGAACGTCGTCAGGAGCAGCACGAGCCCGAGCACGATCCCGGCGAGCGGCACGGCGCGCAGGAAGGCGAGCGCCTCCCCGCTCCCCCGGACGATCGTCGGCCGGTCGTCGCCGCGGTCGAGCGGGTAGAGCTCCTGCGGGCGAAGCAGGGAGAGGCTCCAGAGGACGGCGAGGAAGCTGACCGCGTTCAGGAGGAACGCCGCGCCGGGGCCGGCGCCTGCGATCACCGCGCCTCCGAGCGCGGGGCCGAGCACGCGGGCGCCGTTGAAGAGGCCGGAGTTGAGGGCGACCGCGTTCGGCAGGGCCTCTCGACCGACCATCTGGAAGGTGAGCTGCTGGCGCGCCGGGTGATCGAAGACGAGCGACACGCCGCGCAGCCCCGTCAGCAGGTAGACGTGCCAGGGCTCGACGATGCCGCCGAGCGTCACGACGGCGAGCGCCGCGGCGAAGAGCATCGACGCCGCCTGCGTCGCTACGACGACACGGCGGACGTCCAGCCGGTCGACGACGACACCGCCCACGAGCCCGAGCGCGGTCGCGGGGAGGAACTGGCAGAGCATCAGGACGCCGACCGCGACCGGCGAATGCGTCAGCGTCAGGACGAGCCACGCGGCGGCGACGTTCTGCATCCACGTGCCCGTCACCGAGACGACCTGGCCGGCGAAGAAGATGCGGTAGTTGCGGTAACGGCGCAGGCTCGACCACGTCCGCCGCTGTGCGCGGAGGAAGGCCGCCGTCACGCGTCCTCCTCGAGCAGCTTCTCGAACGCGGGAAGCGCCGCCTCGATTCGCTCGAGCTCCTCCGGATCCAGCCGGCGGAGGCGCGCCGCGAGCCAGGCCGTGCGCCGGCTGCGCGCCGAGCGGAGGATGCGCTCCCCGGCATCCGTAACCTCGAGCTCGACGCGGCGCCGGTCGGTCGTCGAGCGGCGCCGGCCGACGAGGCCGGCGGCCTGCAGGCGATCGACGTAGGCGCTCAACGCCGGCGCCGAGACGCCCTCGAGCTCGGCGAGCTCGCGCACGCCGAGACCGGGGTGCGAGCGGATCGACCAGAGCAGGGCCGCCTGACCGCCCGTGATGCCGAGCGGGCCCAGCTCCTTCCGCAGCCGGCGGTTGAGGTGGAGCAGCGCCGGCCGAAGGCCGTTGGCGACTGCGACCGGATCCGAAGTAGTTAACATCATTAAGTATTTTAGCGACCACGCCCTCGGCGCCGCCTCACCCGTTCGGGGCGTCTAGGCGCGCCGGCGCAGCAGGTCGCGCCCGGCGCGGCGACCCAGCTTGTGTTCCACGCTCACGAAGTCAACGCCGCGGCGGGCGCCGGCTCGGATCGTCGCCGTAGAGACGGCCGGCGGCGTCGCTGAGCCACTCTCCACCTCGCACGACGAGGTAGGCGAGGGCGACCCCCGGCACGACACCGACGAGAAGCACGAGGAGCAGCCACTCCCACCCGTAGAAGATCCCCAGAGCGACGGCTCCGGCCGCGTAGATCACGAGAACGGCGCGTTCGACCATGCCGCAGCGAAGTATTCCGGCGCCGTCCGCCTGACGCCGGGATCTTGTGCTCGTGGAACACAAGCGCCCGCGGCGGCGCGTCAGCCCGCTGCCGCGGCGAGGCGCTCGGCGAGGGCGTCGTGGCCGCTCTCGCTCGCGAAATCGGCGGCCGTGCGTCCGTCGTCCGCCGCGGCCGCCGGGTCCGCCCCGCGCGCGAGCAGGAGGTCGACGATCGCCTCGTCGCCGTTCGCCGCGGCCGAATGGAGCGGCGTGAAGCGGCCTTCCTGGCACGCGTTCGGGTCGGCACCGTGGTCGAGCAGGAGCGCCGCCGTAGCCGCCTGGCCCGCCGCGACGGCGCTCTGGAGCGGCGTCACCCGGAGCTGCTCGTGCCGGGCGACCGGGTCCACCGGCGCACCCCGCTCGACGAGCAGGCGGGCCGTGCCCGGGTTGCGGAAGAAGGCGGCGAGATGGAGCGGGGTGAACCCGTCGCCCGCCCACGCCGCGACGAGGTCGGGCTGGGCGTCGAGGAGCTCGGCGACCCGCTCCGTCCGTCCCAGCGCGGCCGCCTCGAAGACGTCGAGCTCCGGGTCTGTGGCGAGGAGCGCCGCGACACGCTGCTCGTCGCCCGCGTAGACGGCCCCGAGGAGGTCACTCAAGGAACGTGTCCTCGTCCGAGTAGGCGGGCGCGCAGCAGCAGAGGAAGCGGAGCTCGCTCTCCGCGACCGCCTCGATCCGGTGCCGAGATCCCGGCGGGATGAGAATGGCGTCACCGGGCCCGACGAGGCGCCGATCGCCGTCGAGCTCCATTTCGCCGCGCCCGGCGAGAACGACGTAGATCTCCTCCGAGCGCGCGTGGAAGTGGCGCTGGATCGACTGTCCGGGGGCCAGCGTCGCCTCGGCGAGGCTCTGCTCGCCGGCGCCGCCCAGCTGCGCGTCGAGGAGGACGCGGATCGTCGAGCCGTCCAGCGTCGTGAACGGGTCGGCGTCCCCTCGGTTCCGCACCTCCATCAGCCCCGTCCCGCTTTCGCGAGCTCGGCGCGGCAGGCCGCCCGGACGGTCGCATCCGGAGCCGACTCGGCACGCTCGCGCAGCGCGGCGAGCGTGCGCTCGGAGCCGAGGATGCGCGCCGCCGCGGCCGACGCGACGGCGTCGTTCTCCGGATCGTCCCGGAGGGCGGCCACGACGGCCGCCTCATCTCCGGCGAGGACGAGCACGGCCGCCCGGCAGGCGGCGCGCTCCTCGGAGGTGGGCGCGCTCACCGCGCGCTCGCGGAGGACCCCGACGGCGATCTCGTCGCCGAGCTCGGCGAGCGCCCAGACCGCCGCGACCCGCTCGCGCTCGTCCGCAGAGTGAAGCCGGCGGCGCTGGTCGGGTACGAGAACGCGCGCCGCCTCACGGTCGAGCTCGAGGAGCGCCGAGAGGGCCGCGTCGCGCACCGCACCCTCGCGGTCGCGCGCGAGCGAGAGCACGAGGCGCACGCCTCCGGCGCCGAGAACATCCGCGGCGGCGCCCGGGACCCAAGCGCGGACCCGCGGGCTCTCGTGCCTGGAGAGCTCGTCGAGCACGAGCGCCGCCTTGCCGCGCTCACGGCGCAGCCGCTCCAGCTCGGCGGCGAGCGCCGGCTCCCCGTCGCGGCCGGCCTCGAGCGCGGCCGCGACGTCCTCGGCCCGGTCCGCGCCCCAGGCGCGCTCGAGCCGCGCAAAGGTGCGGCGCATCCAGCCCCTCTCGGCGACGCGGCGCCGTACCGCCCGCTGGAAGCTCTGCTCGTCGGCCGCCCGCTCGAGGAGGGCCTGCTGGAGCGCCGGTCGGCCCTCCGGACCGAGCTCCTCGGCGAGTCGCTGCACCGCCTCGGCGAACTCGTCGCCCCGATGCTCGTGCGCGAGCGCGTCGACCCGCATGCCGATGTCCTCTTCGGCCGCCGTCACGCGCCTTTCTGCGCCTCGAGCGCCTCGCCCTCCGACGGCGTCCGCGAGAGGTCGGGATGCTCGTCGAAGCCGTACTTCACGACAGCGCGCTTCGCCGCCTTGACCTCGTCGAGCCGGCGAACCGGCCGGTGGTGCGGCGCACCCTTGACGACCTCGGGATCGGAGGCGGCCTCCTTCGCGATCGACCGCATCGCCGCGGCGAACGCGTCGAGCGTCTCCTTCGGCTCCGTCTCCGTGGGCTCGATCATGAGCGCCTCCGGCACGATGAGCGGGAAGTAGATCGTGGGCGGGTGGAAGCCGTAGTCCATCAGCCGCTTGGCGACGTCGAGCGCAGTGATGCCGTGCTCCCGCTTCAGCTTGCGCGCGGAGAGGACGAACTCGTGCATGCAGAGGCGGTCGAACGGAAGCTCGTACACGTCGCGCAGCTTCGCGAGCAGGTAGTTCGCGTTCAGCACCGCGACCTCGGACATCTCCCGCAGGCCGGGCCCGTACGAGCGGATGTAGGCGTACGAGCGGACGAAGACGCCGAACGGCCCGGTGAAGCCGCGCACCTTGCCGATGCTCTTCGGCCGGTCGTAGTCGAGGCGGAAGGCGTCGCGGTCGCGGACGACCGCCGGCACCGGCAGGAACGGCTCGAGCGGCTCGCGGACGACGACCGGGCCGCCGCCGGGCCCGCCGCCGCCGTGCGGCTGCGAGAACGTCTTGTGGAGGTTGACGTGGACGATGTCGAAGCCCATGTCGCCCGGCCGCGAGATCCCGCAGACGGCGTTGAGGTTGGCGCCGTCGTAGTAGAGGAGCGCGCCCGCGTCGTGGAAGATCGCGGCGACCTCCTCGATGTGCTCGTCGAAGAGGCCGAGCGTCGACGGGTTCGTGAGCATGAGACCGGCCGTACGCTCGTCCACCTTCGCCCGCAGGTCGTCGAGATCGAGGTTGCCGCGGTCGTCGGTCTCGACTTTGCGGAGCTCGTAGCCGGACATGGCGACGCTCGCGGGGTTCGTCCCGTGCGCCGTGTCGGCGGTGATGACCACCCGTCGCTGCTCCGCCTCGCCGCGGTCGGCGAAGTAGGCGCGCATGAGCATCAGGCCCGTCAGCTCGCCCTGGGAGCCGGCCGCCGGCTGGAGCGAGACCGCGTCGAGCCCGCAGACCTCGGCGAGGATCTCCTGCAGACGCCACATGAGCTCGAGCGCCCCCTGCGCGCCCTCCTCGTCCTGCAGCGGGTGCAGGTCGCGAAAGCCCGGCAGGCTCACGACGCGCTCGTTGACCCGCGGGTTGTGCTTCATGGTGCAGGAGCCGAGCGGGTAGAAGCCGGTGTCGACGCCGAACGTGCGGTCGGCGAGCGCGGTGAAGTGGCGCACGAGCTCCGGCTCGGAGACCTCGGGGAGGCGCGGCGGCGTGCGCCGGCGCAGCTCCTCGGGGACGTCGACCTTCGGCAGGTCGTAGCGCGGCAGCGAGCCCGCGCGGCGGCCGGGCCGGGAACGTTCGAAGACGAGCTTCACGCGGCCACCTCCCCGAGGACCGCCGCGAGCCGGTCGACGTCGGCCGGGGTGCGCTTCTCCGTCACGGCGACGAGCACGGCGTCGTCGAGCCCGGGGTAGTCCCGCCCCAGCGCGTAGCCTGGATGGACGCCGCGCTCCCGCGCGGCGCGCACGATCTCCTGGGCGTTCCGTCCGACCCGGACCGCAAACTCCTTGAACGTTGCCGCCTCAGGAAACACCAGCGGAAGGTCGATCCGCTCCTTCGCGTACTCGGCGAGGGACATGCAGGTCTCCCCCAGCTCGCGCAGCCCCTGCGGGCCCAGCCACGAGAGGTGGACGAGCCCCGCGAGTGCCAGGAGCGTCTGGTTCGTCGTGATGTTGGACGTCGCCTTCTCGCGCCTGATGTGTTGCTCGCGCGTCTGCAGGGTCAGGACGTAGCCGCGCTCGCCGGCGAGGTCGGTCGTCTCGCCGACGATGCGTCCGGGCATGCGGCGGATGAGGTCCGAGCGGGCAGCGATGAACCCGTAGTGGGGGCCGCCGTAGGACTGATAGTTCCCGGCGCCCTGCCCCTCACCGATTGCGAGCGCGCAGCCGTAGGCCCCGGGCGCCTCGAGGACGCCGAGCGAGACTGGATCGACGTGCGCGACGGGCAACGCCCCCGCTTCGCCGGCGGCGGCGGCGATGTCCGGCGCCGGCTCGAGGCAGCCGAAGAAGTTCGGTTGCTGGAAGACGGCGCACGCCGCGTCGGCGCAGGCCGAGCGGAGCTCGTCCACGTCGGTGACGCCGTCCCGGTGCGGGACCTCCACGGTCTCGAGCCCGAAGCCGGGCGCGTACGTCTTCACGACCTGGCGGACCTGCGGGTTGAGCGTCTCGCAGAGGACGACCTTGCTCCGGCCGGTGGCGTGCTTGGCGACGAAGCAGGCGTCGGCGGCGACCGTAGTGCCGTCGTACCCGGAGGCGTTCGAGACGTCCATGCCGGTGAGCTCGCAGATCGCCGTCTGGTACTCGAAGATCGCCTGCAGGACGCCCTGGCTCATCTCGGGCTGGTACGGCGTGTAGGCGGTCAGAAACTCGCCCCGCGCGAGGACGGCGTCGACCACGGCGGGGACGTAGTGGTCGTAGATCCCTGCCCCGAGGAAGGAGAGCTCCCTCGTCGTGTCCGCGTTCCGCGCAGCCAGCTCGGTCAGGTGGGCGACGATCTCGGGCTCGGAGAGCGACGGGTCGAGAGCGAGCTCGCGCCCCAGCCGAACGGCCTCGGGGATGTCGCGGAAGAGCTCCTCGACGGAGCCGACGCCGACCGCCTCCAGCATCGCCTCCCGGTCGTCGGGGGTGAGCGAGAGGAAGCTCACTGCTCCTCGAGCAGCTTGCGGTAGGCCTCCGCGTCGAGCAGCTCGTCCACCTCGGCGGCGTCCGAGAGCCGGATGCGGACGAGCCAGCCCTCGCCGTAGGGATCCTCGTTCACGGTCTCGGGCTCGGCCACGACCTTCGCGTTCACCTCGAGGACCTCCCCCGAGAGCGGCGCGATCACCTCGGAGACGGCCTTTACGGACTCGACCTCGCCGTAGCTCTCGTCCTTCGCGAGCGAGGAGCCCTGCTCCGGCGGCTCGTAGTGCACGATCTCGCCGAGCGCGTCCTGCGCGTACCACGTGATGCCGAGCGTCGCGACGTCGTCTTCTACGCGCGCCCAGTCGTGCTCGGCGTGGTAGCGCAGGTCGTCCGGATAGCTCTCTTCCGCGGCCACTAGTGCTCCTTCCAGTGATGGTCTCGCGTTTCCGGCGAGCGCCCGGGGCCGGCAGGCAAGGATGCAGGGAGCGCCGATACGCGGGCGTATTGGCGCGAGGGAGGTCGCAGCATGGCGGGAGCGGGCGCCGCCAGAAATGCCCTGACTATCGCTGGGTGGGGCATTAGCCCTCCTCCTCGTCCTCTCGCTGGTAGAACGGCTTCGGGACGATACGCGCCCGTCGGGGCCGTCCGCGTAGATCGACGGTGATTGGCGTGCCTGGCTCCGCGCGCTCTGCCGGAACGTACGCGAGCCCGAGGGCGACGCCGAGCGTCGGCGACCGCGTGCCCGACGTGACCACGCCTCCGCCCTCGATCGGCATGCCGGTTCGCGGGATGCCCGCCTCCTCCATG
>DASTBX010000143.1:0-25048 GCA_035711645.1 Gaiellaceae bacterium | reverse complement strand
CGTCGGGGCGCGCTCCGCCGTGTTCGCCCCCGTCCCCCGGCTCGGGCTCGTCTGCGTGGACGAGGAGCACGACGCCTCCTACAAGCAGGAGTCCGACCCGCGCTACGACGCGCGGACGGTCGCGGCCAAGCGCGCGGCGCTGGAAGGAGCCGTGGCCGTCTACGGGAGCGCGACGCCCCGGCCCGAGAGCTGGGAGCGGCTCGAGCGGCTGAGCCTCGGCGGCCGCCTCGCCCGCCCGCTGCCGCCCGTGCGCGTCGTCGACCTGCGCCGTGAGGCCGGTTACCCGCTCTCGGCGCCGCTCCTCGCCGAGCTCGGCGCGCTCGCAGACCGCGGCGGCAAGGCGATCCTCCTCCTGAACCGGCGCGGCGTCGCCCCCGCGCTCCACTGCCGTGCCTGCGGCCTGACGCTTCGCTGCCCGTCCTGCGACGTGGCGCTCACCCTCCACGCCGAAGGGCTCCTCCACTGCCACCACTGCGGACGGAGGGAGCCGGCGCCCGCTCTCTGCCCGTCCTGCGGAGCCGCCGAGGTGGCGCGGCTCGGCGCCGGCACCGAGCGGCTCGAGGCCGAGCTGGCCGCGCGCGTGCCGGAGCTCGAGCGCTTCCGCCTCGACGCCGACGCCGCCGGCCACCCGGGCACGCTCGCGACGATCCTGGGGCGCTTCGCGGCCTGCGAGCGGGGCATCCTGCTCGGGACGCAGATGGTCGCCAAGGGCCATCACTTCGAGGGAGTCGCGCTCGCTGCCGTCGTCGACGCCGACACGGCGATGGCGCTGCCCGACCTGCGCGCGGAGGAGCGAACCTTCCAGCTCGTGACGCAGCTCGCCGGGCGCAGCGGCCGCGACGCGCCGGGCCGCGTCCTCGTGCAGACCTACCAGCCCGACTCGCGTCCGATCGCGCTCGCCGCGCGCCATGCGGTGGAGGAATTCCTCGCGGGCGAGCTCGAACGCCGCCGCGAGCTCGGCTATCCGCCCTTCCGCCACCTCGTCCGGGTCGCCGTCGCGGGGCCGGAGGCTTCACAACCCGCCCGCCTCCTGGCGGAGGTGAGGACCGGCCTCGCAGGGGTGGTCGCGGAGCACGACCTCCTCGGCCCGGCGCCGCTCCTGCGCCTGCGCGGGCGCCACCGCGCTCAGATCCTGGCCAAGACCGATGCGCCGCGGCGCGTCGCCTCCCGCGCCGCCCGTCTCCTCGCGGCGGCAGCACCAGCGATGCGGCGCGACGCCCTCACCGCCTCCGTCGACGTCGACCCGCAGGGGCTTTCCTAGGGTTTTGCCGCCCTGCCCGGGGGGCACACCGCTTCCATGGGAATCGGAGAGATCATCGGACTGATCGTCGTCGGGCTCATCGTCGGCGCGCTCGGGCGGCTGTTCCACCCGGGCTCCGACTCGATGGGGATCCTGATGACGATCGTGATCGGAGTCGCGTCTGCCCTGCTCGTCGGCTGGCTGGTCGGCGGCGGCATTCTCGGCTTCATCCTCGCCGTGGTCGTCGCGGTCGTCCTCGTGGCCATCTGGTCGCGGACGGTCGAGCCGCGCCGGACGACGGCGACGAACGTGTAGGCGGACCTGTAGGAGCGGACTGCCGGTTTAGACTTCTCCCCGCGTGGGCGAGGTCGAAGGCCAGGTTCGCAACGAGCAGCTCGACGCCGAGCGCGACGCTCGGCGTCGGGCGGCGCTCGCGCAGATTCGGCAGTACCCGGACGCCGTCCTGCGGATGCAAGCCCACGAGGTCGAGGAGGGCGACGAATCGGTCGCCCAGCTCGTGGAGCGGATGGGCCGGCTGATGCAGGAGGCCCGCGGCGTCGGCCTGGCGGCCCCGCAGGTCGGCGTCCTCAGGCGGGTCCTCGTCTACCAGACGGCCGAGGACGCCCCGGTGACGGCGCTCGTCAACCCGCGCCTCACAGGCGCCGCGGACGAGCGGGAGGCGGCCGACGAGGGCTGCCTGTCGCTCGGCTCGGCCTCCGTGATCGTCCCGGTCGAGCGGGCTCTCTCGGTGACGGTCGAGGCGACCTCGCCGGAGGGAGAGGCGCTGACGATCGAGGCCGAGGGCCTCGAGGCGCGCGTCATCCAGCACGAGCTCGACCACCTCGACGGGGTGCTCATCGTCGACCGGACGACCCCGGAGGAACGGCGGGAGGCGCTCGCGCAGCTGCGCCCGCAGCCGATTCTCGGCCCGCTCGCGTGAGCATCGCCGTCGCGGCGACCGGTCCCTTCGGCGCGGCGATCCTCGACGGCCTCGCTGCGCGCCGCGAGATCGAGCTCCTGCTGACGAAGCCGGACAAACCACAGGGACGGGGGCGCAAGAAGCTGGCCCCGCCCGCGAAGGAGGTCGCGCTGCGGCGGGACATCCGCGTCGAGCAGCCGGAGCGGTTGACGGAGTTCCCCGGCGAGGCGCGCATCGTGATCGTGGCCGACTACGGCGTGCTCATCCCGGAGCGGCTGCTTGCCGAGCGGCTGTGGCTCAACGTCCACCCGTCGCTCCTGCCGCGCTGGCGCGGCCCCGCGCCGGTCGAGCGCGCTCTCATGGCCGGCGACCGGGAGACGGGCGTCACGATCCACCGCACGACGGCGGAGCTGGACGCCGGCCCGATCGCGGCGCAGCGGCGCTTCCCGATCGGGCCCGAGGACGACTCCGCGGTCGTCTTCGAGCGCGCCACCCGCGTCGCGCTCGAGCTCCTCGACGAGGTCTTCTCCGAGCCGACCTTCGTCCCGCAGCCCGAGGCGGGGGTGACGTATGCCGACAAGATCATGGCCGCCGACCGCGAGCTCGACTGGTCGCTGCCCCCGGAGGAGAACCTCAACCGGATCCGGGCGCTCTCGCCGCACATCGGGGCGCGCGGCCTCGTGGACGGCCGCCGGTTGATCGTCTGGCGCGCACGGCCCGCGCGGCCCGAGGCGGCGCTCTCCGAAGGCGGAATCGAGCCGCTCGAGGTGCAGCGCGAGGGCGGGCGCCGCATGACCGTGGAGGAATACCTCCGCGGTCTGCGGAAGTGACCGTCGTTCGCCTGTGGCGCTCTCCCGTGGGAGAAACCATGTTTCCCGCACGTGCCCCCTTCTTCGATGCAGTGAGGGAACCTCCCGGTTCCCTCACACACCCTCCATACGCTCAGGGGCCGGAGGCCCATGAGCGCCGCTAGGGCCGTCGCGCTCGAGGTCGTGACGCGCGTCTTCGAGCACGGCGCCTACGCCGACCGGGTCTTCCGCAGCGCTTCGGCCGGCCTCGACGGCCGCGAGCGGGCGTTCGCCATGCAGCTCGCCTACGGGACGGTGCAGCGCGTGCGCACGCTCGATCACGCGATCGAGGCGCTCGGGCGCAGGCCCGTCCGCAATCTCGACCCACCGGTGCGTGCGGCCCTGCGCACGGGCGCCTACCAGCTCGCGTACATGGACGGCGTCCCGGCGCACGCCGCGGTGGACGAGACCGTGAAGCTCGTGCGCGCCGCGGGCCTCGAGCGCGCCGTCGGGTTCGCGAACGCCGTCATGCGCCGGCTTTCCGAGGGGCTGCCCGGCGTGCTCGCGCGGCTGCACGAGCAGACGCCCGAGGCGGCCGCGCTCCTCCACTCCTACCCCGACTGGGTCGCCGCGACGTGGTGGCGCGAGCTCGGCCCGGACGACGCGCGCGCCCTCCTGCGGGCGCAGAACGAGCCGCCGGAGACGGCCGTGCGGACGCCCGAGGGCCCCAGGGTCGTCGACGCGGTCCCGCCGGAGTGGCTGGAGAGCGGCTACGCGTGGCCGCAGAGCCGCGGCTCGCAGCTCGCCGGGGTCGCGGTGGGCGCCCGCCCGGGCGAGCGCGTGCTCGACCTCTGCGCGGCACCCGGCGGCAAGGCGACGCAGCTCGCCGCGCTCGGCGCGGAGGTGGTCGCCGTCGAGCGGCACGCCGGGCGGGCGCGCGAGCTGGAGGAGAACGCGCGGCGCCTGAGAGCCGAGCGCCTCACCGTCCTGCACGCCGACGCCCTCGCGCTCCCGGCGGACGTCGTCGGGTTCGACCGCGCGCTCGTCGACGCGCCCTGCTCGGGGCTCGGCGTCCTCAACTCGAGGCCCGACCTGCGCTGGCGCGCCGAGCCGCTCCCCGACGTCCAGCTCGCGCTCCTGCGCGCCGCCGTCGAGCGCGTGCGGCCCGGCGGGACGGTGACCTACTCGGTCTGCACGGTCAACGGGGCGGAGAACGAGGCGGTCGTCGACGCGCTCGGCCTCCCCGTCGAGGACCTGAGCGGCCTGGGGCCCGAGTACCGCCATCCGCGCCGGCCGGAGTTCCTGCTCACGCTCCCGCACGTCCACCGGACGTCGGGGTTCTTCGTCGCCCGCATGCGGACGTAGGATCGCGGCGTGCCCTGGCGTAGCTGGATCCGCACCGTCGAGATCGAGCCGTCGCTCTACGCGGCGGACTTCGCACGCCTGGGCGAGCAGGTGCGGCACCTGCTGAACGCGGGCGCGCGCGTCTTCCACTTCGACGTCGGCGACGGGCATTTCGTCGAGCCGGTGACGATCGGGCCGGTCGTCCTCCAGTCGATCGCCCCGCTGATCCACGGCGAGGGCGGCGTGGTCGACGTGCACCTCATGGTCACCAACCCGGAGCACCACTTCCCGCAGGTCGCCCGCGCCGGAGGCGACAGCGTCACGTTCCACGTCGAGGCCTGCGACGAGCCGTGGCGTGCCATCGAAGCGGCGCGCTCGCACGGGCTCGAAGTCGGCGTCGCCTTCAACCCGGAGACGCCGGTCGAGGACGCCGTCGCCGCCTCGCTCGGCGCCGACCTCGTCCTCTGCATGAGCATCCATCCCGGCTACTCGGGCCAGGAGTTCATGCCGGAGGCGCTCGAGCGGATCGCGGAGCTTCGCGCGCAGCTCCACGAGCGGGTCGTCGTGCAGGTCGACGGCGGGATCACGCAGGAGAACGTGCGCGCGGCGCACGAGGCAGGCGCGGAGGCCATCGTCGCCGGGAGCTCGATCTTCGGGCGCGAGGACCTGAACCGCGCCTACCTCCGGCTCGTCCGCGAGCTCGCGCCGCGTGACTGACGAGCGCTTCCTCTTCCTGGCGCTCGACCTCGCCGAGCAGGGCCGCGGGACCACGGCGCCGAATCCCATGGTCGGCGCCGTGCTCGTCCGGCGGGGGAAGGTCGTCGGGACGGGATGGCACGAGCGGCCCGGCGGCCCGCATGCGGAGGTCGTGGCGCTCGATCAGGCCGGGAAGCGCGCGCGGGGCGCCACGCTCTACGTGACGCTCGAGCCGTGCGCACACCAGGGGCGGACGCCGCCGTGCGCGGACGCCGTGATCGCGGCCGGGGTCTCCCGCGTCGTCGCGGCCGTCGGCGACCCCGATCCGCGGACGAACGGCGCCGGCTTCGCGCGCCTGCGTGACGCCGGGGTCGAGGTCGAGCTCGCCGGTGGGCAGGCAGAGTGGCGGGCGCGTGTGCAGAACGAGGCCTTTCGGACGCGGGCGGCGCTCGGGCGCCCCTTCGTGCTCCTGAAGCTGGCGGTGACGCTCGACGGGCGCGTGACGGTGCCGGGCTCGCGCTGGGTGAGCGGGGAGGAGAGCCGGCGAGGCGTCCACGAGCTGCGCGCCGCAATGGACGCCGTCGCCGTCGGCATGGGGACCGTGCGAGCGGACGCTCCGGCGCTGACCGCCCGGGACGTCGACACGAAGCGGCAGCCGCGGCGCCTGGCCTTCGGCCGGGGGCCGCTTCCGCAGGGCTCGGACCTGGAGCTGAGGGCGGGGCCGCTCGAGGAGGAGCTTGCCCGGCTCGCCGAGGAGGGCGTCCAGTCGCTCCTGCTCGAGGGCGGCCCGACCATCGCGACGGCGTTCGTCGCCGCCGGTCTCGTGGACCGGCTGATGCTCTTCGTCGCGCCGACGATCGCCGGCTCCGGCCCGCGCCTGCTCGGCGAGCTGCCGGAGGCGCGCTCGCTGCTCCATCCCGAGATCAGGATGTCGGGGAGCGACATCCTCATCAGCGGCTACCTCCGCGAGCCGTAGGCACCGGTCTATCGTTGAGAGCGTGTTCACCGGGATCGTGCGCGAGGTCGGGACCGTGGAGGCGGTGGAGGACGCCGGCGCCGACGCCCGCCTGCGGGTGCGGGCGCCCGAGACCGCGGCTGCGACCGCCGTCGGCGACTCCGTCTCGGTGAGCGGCGTCTGTCTCACCGCGGTCGCGGCGGCCGGCGGCTCGCTCGCCTTCGACGTCGTCTCGGAGACGCAGCGGCGCACGACGATCGGCCGGCTCGGGCCGGGGGACTCCGTCAACATCGAGCCGGCCCTGCGGGCGGGGGAGCCGCTCGGCGGGCACATCGTCCAGGGGCACGTCGACGGCGTCGGCCGCGTCCGCCGCGTCGACGTCGAGGGCCTCGAGGTCGAGGCGCCGCCGGGGCTCCTGCGCTACCTCGTCGAGAAGGGCTCCGTCGCCGTCGAGGGCGTCAGCCTCACGATCGCGGCGCTCACCGCCGACGGCTTCACGGTCGCGCTCGTCCCGCACACGGTGCAGGCGACGACGCTCGGCGCCCTCGCCGAGGGGGACGAGGTGAACCTCGAGGCGGACGTCCTCGCGAAGCACGTGGAGCGCCTGCTCGCCCGATGAGAGCCTCCCGCGCAGCCCCCTCGGTACGATCTTCCGCAGGATGAGCGCGCACGTCGACACCCGGGCGCCCTTCGCCACCATCGAGGAGGCGATCGACGACATCCGCCAGGGGAAGTTCGTGGTCGTCGTCGACGCGGCCGACCGCGAGAACGAGGGCGACCTCACGATCGCGGCCCAGTTCGCCACGCCGGAGGCGATCAACTTCATGGCCACGCACGGCCGCGGGCTCATCTGCCTCTGCCTGACCGAGGAGCGCTGCGACGAGCTCGACCTGCGGCCGATGACCGATCGCAACGAGACCCCCTACGGCACCGCGTTCACGATCTCGGTCGAGGCGCGCGAGGGCGTCACGACAGGCATCTCGGCGGCCGACCGGGCGCACACGATCCAGGTCGCCGTCGATCCGACCAAGAGCGCCCGCGACCTCGTCCAGCCGGGCCACGTCTTCCCGCTCCGCGCGCGACCGGGCGGCGTGCTGCAGCGCTCCGGCCAGACCGAGGCCGCGGTCGACCTCGCGCGCCTGGCCGGCCTCAACCCGGCGGGGGTGGTATGCGAGATCATGAACGAGGACGGGACGATGGCCCGCGTCCCCGACCTCGTCCCTTACTGCGAGCTCCACGGCCTCAAGATGGTCACTGTCGAGGAGCTGATCGAGTACCGCCGCCGCCACGAGAAGCTCGTCGAGCGGATGACAACCGTGCGCCTACCGACGGCCTACGGCGAGTTCACGGCCGTCGCGTTCCGCGAGGTGCTGACCGGCAAGCACCACGTCGCGCTCGTCAGGGGCGACGTCGAGGGCCGCGAGGACGTCCTCGTCCGCGTCCACTCCGAGTGCTTGACGGGCGACGTCTTCCATTCGCTGCGCTGCGACTGCGGCGAGCAGCTCGAGCTCGCGCTCCGGCGAATCGCGGGCGAGGAGCGCGGCGTCCTCCTCTACATGTCGCAGGAGGGCCGCGGGATCGGGCTCCTCGCGAAGCTCAGGGCCTACGAGCTGCAGGAGAACGGGCTCGACACCGTCGAGGCCAACCTCCAGCTCGGGTTCCCCCCGGACGCCCGCGAGTACGGGATCGGCTCGCAGATTCTCGCCGACCTCGGCCTGACGACCATCCGGATCCTGACGAACAACCCGCGCAAGATCACCGGCATCGAGGGCTTCGGGCTGCGGGTCGTGGAGCAGGTGCCGATCGAGGTGCCGCCCAATCTCGAGAACCGCCTCTACCTGGAGGCGAAGCGCGACAAGCTCGGCCACCGCCTCCACCACCAGGAGCAGCGCTTCGACGACTCGGGGGAGACGCCGTGAGCGACGGGCTCCGCTCCCCGGAGCACGCCGTGGGGGAGCTCCGGCTCCCGGAGGGCGTGGGCGTCGTCTCCGGCTCGCCGAACGGCGCCCGCCGCGCGGTCGGGGTCGTGGTGGGGCGCTTCAACGGCGAGATCACGACGCGCCTGCTGGACGGGGCCATCGCCGCGCTGGAGGAGGCGGGGGTGGAGCGCGAGCGCATCGACGTGGTGCCGGTGCCGGGCGCCTTCGAGCTGCCGCTCGGCGCGATGGCGCTCGCCAAGACGCGCCTCTACGCGTGCATCGTGGCCCTCGGCTGCGTGATCCGGGGCGAGACGCCCCACTTCGAATACGTCGCCGCCGAGGCCGCGAGCGGGCTCCAGCTCGCGGCGCTCGAGACCGGCATCCCCGTCTCCTTCGGCGTCCTGACCTGCGACACCCGCGAGCAGGCCGAGGAGCGCGCCGGCGGGGCGCACGGGAACAAGGGCGCGGAAGCGGCCCGCTCGGCGCTCGAGATGGCGGACGTCTTCGGCCGCCTGCGGGCCCGGACGCCCCAGTAGGCCGCCGGCCGGCCGCTATACTCGACCGCCGACATGTCCAAGGTCTGCGCAGTCTGCGGGAAGGGCCCCTCCTTCGGCCACAACCGGAGCCACTCGATGGTGGCGACGAAGCGTCGCTTCAACCCCAACCTCCAGCGGGTCCGCATCCTCGTGGGCGGAGTGGCGCAGCGGACCTACGTCTGCACGCGGTGCCTGAAGTCGGGCCGCGTCGAGAAGGCCGTCTAGCCCTCGCGCGCGCGGCTCTCGCCGCGCTCGAGGCGAGCCGGGCGCGGATCGACGACCTCAACGTCTACCCGGTCCCCGACGGGGATACGGGCACGAACATGACGCTGACCGTGCGGGCGGTGGTCGACGCCATGGAGCGGGATCCGGCCGCCGACGTGAGCCGCGCCATCCTCATGGGCGCCCGCGGGAACTCGGGCGTCATCCTCTCGCAGCTCGTGCGCGGCGCTCTCGAGGCGCTCCCCGAGGACGCCCAGCCGGACGCGGGCGGCATCGCGCGGGCGCTCCGCAGCGCGAGTGACGCCGGCTACGCCGCCCTCCGGAACCCGCAGGAAGGGACGATCCTGACCGTCGCGAGGGCGCTCGCCGAGAAGGCCGAGGAGCTGAGCGCCGCCAACCTGCCGCTCGGCGACGCGCTCGCAGAGCTCCTCGTGCACGGGGATGCGGCGCTCGAGCGCACGACCGAGCAGCTCGACGTGCTCCGCCAGGCCGGGGTGGTGGACGCGGGGGCGGCCGGCCTGCTCGAGATCGTGCGCGGGATCGCCTCGCACGTGCGCGGCGAGGCGCTGCCGGAGGCCGCGCCGCTGACCGGGCCGGTCCCCTTCGAGGCCGTCCACCTGGAGCTTTCGCGCTTCCGCTATTGCACCTCCTTCTTCGTCGAGGGGGACGACGTCGATCCCGAGCGGCTCGAGGAGGAGCTCGGCCGCCTCGGCGACTCCCTGCTCGTGGTCGGGTCGGCGGGAGCGGTGAAAGTCCACGTCCACACCGACGAGCCCGGGGCCGCGCTGGCCCTCGCCACCGCGGTCGGCGTGATCGAGGAGGTGGACGTGAAGAACATGCACGTCCAGACCGCGGAGCGGGAGGAGCGGCTCGCCGCGAGCGTCGAGCCCGCCGAGTGCGGCGTCGTGGCCGTCTGCGCCGGCGAGGGGAACAGGCGCCTCTTCGAGAGCCTCGGCGCGACCTGCGTGGAGGGCGGCCAGTCGATGAACCCCGCGACCGCCGAGATCGTCGCCGCCGTCGAGGCGCTGGACGCCCGCGAGGCGGTCGTCCTCCCGAACAACAAGAACGTGATCCTGGCCGCCGAGCGCGCGGTCGGCGAGGCCACGCGACCGGCGCGGGTGGTGGCGACGCGGTCGCTGCAGGCCGGTCTGGGGGCGATGGTCGCCTTCGACGGCGGGCGCGGCGCGAAGGAGAACGCGGCCGAGATGGAGGAGGCGGCGGCCGGCGTCCGGGCCGGGGCGGTGACGCGCGCCTCGCGCGACGCGACCGTCGGCGGCCTCGACGTGCGCGAGGGCCAGTTTCTCGGGCTTCTGGACGGGGAGCCGGTGACCGCCGGCCCCGTGCTGCAGCCGGTCGCGCGGGAGGTCGTCGACCGCCTGCTCGAGGAAGGCGCCGACGTGCTCACTGTTCTCGTCGGTCGCGACGCCGAGGGCGTGGACGACCTCGCCGCGTACGTCGCCGAGGAGCATCCGGAGCTCGAGGTCGAGGTGCACGACGGCGGCCAGCCGCACTATTCCCTACTTTTCTCGGCGGAATAGACCGATACTTCCCTTCATGGCCGCCGATCCGATCACCGTCGTCATCGTGGAGGACAACGACGTCTTCCGGGAGCTGCTCGAGCTCCTGCTCGGAACCGTGCCCGACGTCGAGGTCGTCGCGGCCGTCGGGGACGGCAGGAGCGCCCTGGACGTGTGCGGGCGCCTGACGCCGGACGTCGTCCTCATGGACTACCGCCTGCCGGAGCTGGACGGCGTCGAGACGACCGCCGCGATCGGGGAGCGCTGGCCGGGCACGGCCGTCGTCGTCCTCACCGCGACCGCGGAGAGCGAGGAGATCGAGGCACTCTACGAAGCGGGAGCCGTGGCCTGCCTCACGAAGGACCGGGAGCTCGACGAGATCGTCGGCGCCGTCAGGGACGCCGCGGGGCGTGGTGCGGCTCTCCGCTGAGAACACCGCCCTCGTTCTCGACTCGACGTGCGACTACCCGGACGCCTCCGAGCGCCATCCGAACTGGCGCGTCGTCCCCCTCTACGTCCGCTTCGGAGACGAGACGTTCCGCGAGTACGTGGACATCTCGACGGACGAGTTCTACCGCCGCCTCCGCGAGTCGGCCGAGGCGCCGCGCAGCTCGCAGCCGACGCCGGCCGACTTCGCGGCCGTCTACGAGGAGCTGGGCGACTACGAGAAGATCTTCGCCGTCGTCCTCTCCGGCAAGCTCTCCGGGACGCTCGAGAGCGCGCGTCTGGGGGCGGAGTCGGCGGGCGACGGGCGCGTCACCGCCGTCGATTCGGGCGTCACCTGCGGCGGCACCGTCATCCTCGCGGACGCGCTCCAGCGGCGGCTCGAGCGCGGGACGACGGAGGAGGAGCTGCTCGAGCTCGTCGAGCGGTTCAAGCGTACGCGCGGCCTCCTCTTCACCGTCGAGACGCTCGAGTACCTCGTCCGGGGCGGCAGGATCGGGAAGGCGCAGGGGCTCGCCGGGCAGCTGCTCTCCGTCAAGCCGATCCTCCACTTCGACGACGGCGAGGTCGCCTCCCTGAAGCGCGTGCGCGGGCGCGCCAAGGCGCTCGCCGAGCTCGAGCGGCTCTTCGTCGAAGGCACGCAGGACTCGCCCGACCTCCACGTCGGCGTCGGGCACGCGGCGGCGCCCGCGGACGCGGAGAGCCTCGTCGAGCGCCTGCGCGGCGCGCGCCCGAACGCGTCCTTCGACGTCTTCGTGACCCTCGGCCCGGTGATCGGGACGCACGGCGGCCCCGGCACGCTGGGCCTCTTCTGGTTCCAGGACGAGCCGGTCTAGAGCTACCGTCGGGGCCGCGTCCGACGCGAACACGCCGGTGCCAGGCACCGGCATGGCCGCCCAGGACCCGTCCGCCGCGGGCGTGGAGCGCGATGGCGGCGACCGACGAGGCTGCCGCGGTCGCGTCCAAACCGGGCCTGCCGGTGCCAGGCGCCGTCATGGCCGCCGGGGACAGGCGTGCGCCCCCTCGCCGGCCGGGCGCGGGAGGGCGGGCGGCGCCGGGACGGGCGATATCGTTGGCGCTCGTGGAGCACGTGATCCACTGGGACGAGGTCGAGCCCGCGCGGCGCGAGGCGGGCCACATCGCGGGCTCCTGGCGCGACCTCGGCTCGGCCGCCGGGACGGTGGGGGTGGGCGTGAAGCTGGTCGACGTCGACCGCGGCAGGTGGTCGACCCCCGCGCACGTCGAGGCGGGCGAGGAGGAGATCTTCTACGTGCTCGCGGGCTCGGGGCTCTCGTGGCAGGACGACGGGCGCGGCGGCGTCGCCTACGAGGTCGGCGCGGGCGACTGCCTCGTCCACCTGCCCGGCGGGGAGGCGCACACGCTGCGCGGCGGGCCGGACGGCCTACGGGTTCTCGCCTTCGGCGAGCGCCTCTGGCACGGGAACACGGTGCTCCCGCGGGCCGGCGTCGCCTGGATGTCGCCCGCCTTCGTGGACGTCACCCTCGTCGCGCCGGACCGGGGCCCGTACCAGCGGGAGGCGGAGGCCGGCGAGCCCGAGGTCGGCGACCCCATGGAGCGCCCGCCCTCGATCGTCAACCTCGACGACGTCGAGCCGGTGGAGCGAGAGCACAGCAGGTCGCTCTTCGTGGAGCGCGACTTCGGCAGGGCCGCCGGATCGGTCCGCACCGGCATGTCTCATCTGAGGATCTCGGCTGGCCGCGAGGGCTGGCCGCCGCACTGCCACTCGGCGGAGGAGGAGATCTTCGTCGTCCTCGACGGGGAGGGAACCGTCGTCCTGGGCGAGGTGGAGCACGCCGTGCGACCCGGGCATGTCGTCGCGAGGCCGCCGGGAACGCGTGTCGCCCACTCCTTCCGCGCGGGCTCGAACGACCTCGTCTACCTCGCGTACGGCACGCGCGAGCCCAACGACATCGCCTACTACCCGCGCTCGGGAAAGGTCTCGCTGCGCGGCGTCGGCGTCATGGGGCGCATCGAGCCCCTGGGCTACTGGGACGGGGAGCCGTAGCGGCGTTGCCGGCCGGCTTCGCCGGCGTCGTCCCGAGCGCGGCCGACGCCCGGCGAGTGCAGCGGCGGCCGGACTCCGACGCGCCGCTCGTGAGGCTCGCCGGCGTCGGCCCCAAGGTGGCGGAGCGGCTGGCCCGACTCGGCCTCGAGACCATCCGCGACCTCGCCGAGCACCTTCCCCGCGCCTACCTCGACTGGGACGAGGTGGGAAGCTTCGGCGACCTGAGCGCCGGGGAGGAGGGGACCGTGCGCTGCACGCTCGAGCGGATCCGCGTGCGGCCGACGAGACGGCGCAACCTCAAGCTCGTCGAGGGGGTCGTGACCGACGCCGCCGGGGTGCGCGCCACGGCGGTCTGGTTCAACCAGGCCTACCTCGCCAAGCTGCCCCAGGGCACCGACCTCCTGCTGCACGGCGTGCGTGAGCTGGGCGGCGGCTTCCGGGTCCTCCGGCACGAGCTCGGCGGCGCGGGCATCCACACGGTCGGGCTCGTGCCCGAGTACCCGGCAAGCGAGGAGATGCCCTCGCACCGGCTTCGCGCCCTCGTCGAGGAGATCCTCCCGCAGGCCCGGTTCCTCCACGACCCGCTGCCGGCTGCCCTGCGCGACGAGGAGAAGCTGCCGCTGCGGGCCGACGCCCTCACCGCCGTCCACCGCCCGCGCGAGCGGGAGGAGGCCGAGCGGGCGCGGGAGCGGCTGGCGCTCGAGGAGCTCCTCCTGCTCCAGCTCGGGTTCCTCGCCCGGCGGCGCTCGCTCGCCGAGGCCGCGACCGCTCCGGGGCTGGGCGACGAGGGTGAGCTCGTAGCGCGTTACCGCACCGCCCTCCCCTTCACGCTCACGGAGGAGCAGGAAGGGGCGATTGCCGAGATCCGGCACGATCTCGCAGGCACGGAGCCGATGCAGCGGCTGCTCCAGGGCGACGTCGGCTCCGGCACGACGGTGGTGGCGCTCTACGCCCTCCTGCGTGCCGTCGACGCCGGTCACCAGGGCGCGCTCATGGCGCCCACGGAGACGCTCGCCGAGCAGCACTTCCTCACGGTCGAGGGTCTCTGCAACGAGCTCGGCGTCCGCTGCGAGCTCCTGACGAGCTCGCTGCCGGCCGCGCAGCGGCGCGCTGCGCGCGAGCGGCTGACCAGCGGGGAGGCCGACCTCGCAGTCGGCACCCACGCGCTGATCCAGGAGGACGTCGCGTTCCGCTCGCTGGCCGTCGCGGTCGTGGACGAGCAGCACCGCTTCGGGGTCGAGCAGCGCCGCGCGCTCGGCCGCACGACTCCGCATGTGCTCCACATGACCGCGACGCCGATCCCCCGCACGCTGGCGCAGAGCGTCTACGGCGACCTGGACGTGACGGAGATCGCCCGCCCGCCCGCGAACCGCCGGCCGGTGGTGACGCGCTGGGTCGCCCACGAGCGCAGCTCGGAGGCGTACACGCGCCTGCGGCGCCACCTGAGCGAGGGACGCCAGGCGTACGTCGTGTGCCCGCTCGTCTCCGAGTCCGAGGCGGTCGAGGCGCGCGCGGCGGAGAGCGAGGCCGACCGCCTGCGCGCGGCCGAGCTGCGCGGGTTCCGGGTCGGCTGCCTGCACGGCAAGCTCCGCCCGGCCGAGCGCCGCGAGACGATGGACGCGTTCAAGCGCCGCGAGCTCGACGTCCTCGTCGCGACGACGGTGATCGAGGTCGGCGTCGACGTCCCGAACGCGACGATCATGATCGTCCAGGAGGCCGACCGCTTCGGCCTCGCGCAGCTCCACCAGCTGCGGGGCCGCGTCGGCCGCGGGGCCGAGCAGTCGTACTGCCTGCTCGTCTCCCGCCCCAGGGAGGAGCTGACCGAGGAGGCCGTACGGAGGCTGGAGGCGCTCGTCGAGACGGCCGACGGCTTCGAGCTCGCGGAGGTCGACCTCGAGCTCCGCGGCGAGGGCCAGCTGCTCGGCACGCGCCAGTCGGGCCTCTCGGACCTGAAGTTCGCGCGGCTGACGAGGGACCGTGAGCTGATCCAGCGGGCGAGACGCTGGGCGCAGACGCTGGCGGACGAGGAGGGCCCGGTCGTCGAGCCTCTTCGCCGCCAGGCAGAGAGGCTCGATGAGGATCATCGCGGGTTCGCGTAAGGGCGCGCGCATCTTCGCGCCGAAGGGGCTCGACACGCGCCCCACGGGCGACCGCGTGCGCGAGGCCGTCTTCAACCTCGTCGGCCCGGTGGACGGCGCCGAGGTGCTCGACCTCTACGCGGGCTCCGGCGGTATGGGGCTCGAGGCGCTCTCGCGCGGCGCGGCCCGGGTGACGTTCGTCGAATCCGACCGGACCGCCGCCGAGACGATCCTCCGCAACCTCGACAGGCTGCGCCTCGACGGCGCCGTCGTCGTGCGCGACGACGCGGCGAGGAAGCTCGCGGCCGACGCCGCCGGGGGGAGGCGTTACGATCTCGTGCTCGTCGATCCGCCCTATCGCATGCTCGCCAGCGTCCTGCCCATGCTCGCCTCCCGCCTCCCGGCCGTCGTCGCGCCGGGCGGGCTCGTCGTCGTCGAGTCCGACGCCCGCGAGGAGCCCGAGCTGCCGCTCGAGCTCGCGACGAGCCGGCGGTACGGCTCCGTGCGCGTCACGCTTTTCCGGGCCGGCGGCGCGTGACCGACTCCCGGCCGGTCACCTGCATCTGCCCCGGGAGCTACGACCCCGTCACGAACGGTCACCTCGACATCATCCGGCGAGCGGCGGGGATCTTCGAGCGCGTCGTGGTCGGCGTCGTCCGCGACCCGCAGCACAAGTCGGCCATGTTCACGGTCGAGGAGCGCGTCGCGTTCCTGCGCGAGGCGCTCGCGGACTGCGAGAACGTCACCGTGGAGGTCTTCTCGGAGCTCGTCGTCGAGTTCGCCCGCCGCTGGGACGCCCGCACGATGGTGAAGGGCCTCCGCGCCATCTCGGACTTCGAGTGGGAGTTCCAGATGCACCACCTGAACCGCAATCTCGCGCCCGAGGTCGAGACCATGTACCTGATGTCAAGCCCGCAGTACAGCTTCCTCTCCTCGAGCGGCGTCAAGGAGGTCGCGTCGTTCGGCGGCAACGTCGACGACCTGGTACCGGAGCCGGTCGCGCGCCGGTTCAGGGAGCTGTTTCCGCAAGGACGGCCCGGCGCGCCCGTCAGTCCGCAAGAGTAGACTGAAACGCGGCCCATGGACGTCCTCGTTCTGATCGACAAGCTCGACGACCTCGTGCACAACGCGAAGGCCGTTCCCCTCACCGACCAGGTGCGGATCGACCGCGAGGAGATCTACGACATCCTCGACCAGATGCGCGCCACGATTCCCGAGGAGATCAAGCAGGCCCGCTGGATCGTGAAGGAGCGGCAGGAGATGCTCGCGGAGGCGAAGCGCGAGGCCGACCGCATCCTCGGAGAGGCGCGCGAGCAGGCCGTGCGCGAGGCCTCCCAGACCGAGATCGTGAAGCTCGCGGAGCGCCAGGCGCAGGAGATCGTCGAGGAGGCGAGGCGCCAGGCCCGCGAGACGCGGCTCGAGATGGAGGACTGGGCCGACTCGATCCTGTCGACGCTCGAGGTCAACCTGGACAAGTTCCTCGGCGCGGTGCGCCGGGGCCGCGAGCGGCTCCACGAGCGCTCGCAGGAGTCGGTCGTCGCCGGGATGACGACCGACGAGCAGCAGCCGGTCTAGGGCTCTTTCGGACGCGTCCCGTTCGCTACCGTGGCGAACGTGACGATCTTCAGCGTCCGCAACGTCAAGCTGCGCCCCGGCGAGCAGTACCGGGACGTCCGCGAGGTCGACCTCGAGCCGCTCGAGCTCGGCGGCCAGCGCTATGTCCCGGTCCCGGAAAGCCCGGAGGCGGTGCTGACGCTGACGCAGACGAGCTCAGGGCTCGTGCTCGAGCTCGAGCTCGACGTGCGCATGATCGGCCCCTGCATGCGCTGTCTCGCGGACGCCGGCGTCTCACGCCACGTGACGAGCCGTGAGTACAACGCGACGAGCCCCGGGGAGTCGGACGAGCTCACGACGCCCTACCTCACGGACGGCCGGCTCGACCTCTCCGCCTGGGCGCGCGACGCCGTCGCGCTCGCCCTCCCCGACAAGATCCTCTGCCGGGACGACTGCGCCGGCCTCTGCCCGGTGTGCGGCCGCGACCTGAACCGAGAGCCCCACGAGCACGAGGGCGAGGCCGCCGATCCACGCTGGGCCGCCCTCTCCGAGCTCCGCGACCGCCTCTAGCGACCCTCGCGGGCCCCGCCTGGAGCTCGCCGGCCGGCCCCGCTTGTGTTTCACGGGCACAAAGTGCAGGACCGGCTTTCCGGGTGCTCTCCGGCCCGGGAAGGATCGCGAAGCCGTGGCACTTGCTTGTGCGTGTGAAACACAAGGCCGGGGTCATCAGCAGTTGGCGGGCTGCGTGGGGGCGCGGGGTGCAGTCGCTATACTCGACCGCCGCGATGGCCGTTCCGAAGCGAAAGACCTCGAAGTCGCGCCGCGACAAGCGGCGGGCGAACCACAAGGCGGCGGTGCCGGCGCTCGTCGAGTGCCCGCAGTGCCACCGGCCGAAGCGGCCCCACCACGTCTGTCCGACCTGCGGCACCTACAGGGGCCGCGAGGTCGAGCCGCTCGAGACTCCGGCCCCGTAGTCTGGTGCCCGTCCGCGTCGCCGTCGACGCCATGGGCGGCGATCGGGCGCCCGAGGAGATCGTCGCCGGCGCGCTGGAAGCGGCATCCGCCGACGTCGTGCCCGTCCTCTACGGGCCGCGCGACGTGCTCGAGCCCCTGGCCGGCGGCCTCGAGATCGTCCACACGGATGCGGTCGTGGCCATGGACGAGAAGCCGTCGGACGCCCTGCGCGAGAAGCGCGACAGCTCGCTCTTTCGCTCCTGCCGGGCCGTCCGCGACGGTGACGCTGACGCGGTCGTCTCCGCCGGGAACACCGGCGCCATGCTCGCCGCCGCGCTCGTCGAGGTGCGGCGTCTTCCCGACGTCCACCGGCCCGCCATCGCCGTGCCGCTCCCCGCGCTCGGGGGGCCCTCGATCCTCCTCGACGCCGGCGCGAACGCCGACGCGCGCCCGGAGCACCTCGTCCAGTTCGCCCACATGGGAGCCGTCTTCGCCGAGGAGGTCGCCGGCCTCGACCGGCCCACCGTGGCGCTCCTCTCCATAGGCGAGGAGCCCGAGAAGGGGAACCGCCTCGTCCGCGAGGCGCACGAGCAGCTCGCGGCCGCGCCGGGGCTGCGCTTCGTCGGCAACGTGGAGAGCCGCGACCTGCTGCGCAAGGCCGCCGACGTCGTCGTCTGCGACGGCTTCACCGGGAACGTCGCGCTGAAGCTCCTCGAAGGCACCATCAAGGCGACGCTCGAGACGTTCCGCGAGGAGGTGACGGCCTCCCTCCGCGGGCAGGTCGGCGGCCTCCTGATCCGTCCCGCGGCGCGGGCCCTCCGGACGCGCCTCGATCCCGACACCTACGGCGGGGCCTACCTCCTCGGCCTGCGCGGGCTCGTCGTGATCGCGCACGGGAACTCGTCGCGGACGGCGATCGCGAACGCGATCCGCTACGCCGCCCGCGGCGTTGCCGGCTCGGTCGTCGACCGGGTGGCCGAGCGGCTCGCGACCCGGGCCGCGCAGGGGGCCGCCCCGTGAAACGTCCGAGCGTGCCGTGGTAGCATCCGGCGCCGTCCCGCTGGGCGTCCGCAGACGACAGAAAGGCAGGGAGAGAACCGAGATGGCAGCTACGCGCGAGGAGATCCACGAGCGGGTGAAGGACGTGCTGGTAGAGCAGCTCGGGATCGAGGAGGGGCAGATCACCGAGGAGGCCTCGTTCCAGGAGGACCTCGACGCCGACTCGCTCGACCTCGTCGAGCTGATCATGGAACTCGAGGACCAGTTCGGGATCAAGATCTCGGACGAGGATGCCCAGCAGATCCAGACCGTCGGCCAAGCCGTCGACTACATCTCCTCGCACCAGTAGCGAGCGCGCCGGGGACGCCCTCCTCGCCCTGATCGAGGCGCTCCCGGTCGGGCGCCTCCGGCACGCCTTCACGCACGCGTCCTGGGCGGGCAGCCGAGCGGACTCCTACGAGCGGCTCGAGTTCCTCGGCGACAGCGTCCTCGGCCTCGCGATCGCCGAGGAGCTCTACGAGCGCTTCCCCGACTACGCGGAAGGGCGCCTGGCGAAGATCCGAGCGCACGTCGTCTCGCGCCAGAGCTGCGCCGTCGTCGGACGGCGGCTCGGGCTCGGCGAGCTCTTCGCCGGCCACGCGGGCGAGGTCGACCCGGACGAGCTGGAGCGGCTCGCCCTCAACCGGAACGTCCTCGCGGCCCTCGTCGAGGCGTGCCTCGGAGCGCTCTACCTCGAGCACGGCTTCGAGCGCATCCGCGCCCCAATCGTGGCCGCCTTCCGCGACCGGATCGACTACGCGATCGAGGGCCACGTGGACTACAAGACCGAGCTCCAGGAGGAGCTCGCGCGCCGCGCGCTCTCGGTCACGTACACGGTCGTCGAGGTCGAAGGGCCTCCGCACGACCGCCGCTTCACCTGCGCGGCCGTGATCGACGGCGAGCCCGCCGGGAGCGGCACCGGCGCCTCCAAGAAGGCGGCCGAGCAGATCGCCGCCCGCGAGGCGCTCGAGCGCCTCGCCGGCGCCGGCGGCTGAAGCCGTGAACCCTCCCGAGCTCGAGCAGGAGAAGCGGCGGGCCGCCGAGGCCGCTGCGGAGCTCGTCGAGGACGGCATGCTCCTCGGCCTCGGCACCGGGTCGACGGTCGGCTACTTCCTCGCCGCCCTCGCCGGCCGGGGCCGGCGGCTGCGCTGTGTCGCGACGTCGCCGCGCACCGAGGTGGCCGCACGGGAGCTGGGCCTCGCGATCGAGCCGTTCGCCGGCATCGAGCGCCTCGACCTCGCCGTGGACGGCGCCGACCAGATCGCTCCCTCGGGCTGGCTGGTGAAGGGCGGCGGCGGCGCGCACACCCGCGAGAAGGTGACGGCCGCCGCCGCCGACCGCTTCGTCGTCGTCGCGTCCTCGGACAAGCCCGTCGACGAGCTCGGCCCGCCCGTCCCCCTCGAGCTGCTCGCCTACGGCGTCGAGGCGACGCTGCGCGCGCTCGCCCCCGCGGAGCTTCGGGAGGTGCCCGCGAGCCCCGACGGGGGTGTCATCGCGGACTACCTCGGGCCCGTGGGCGACCCCGGCGAGCTCGCCGCCCGCCTGGCGGCGACCCCCGGCGTCGTCGAGCACGGGCTCTTCGGCCCGGAGCTCGTGGACGAGATCCTCGTGGCGCGGGGAGACGACGTCGAGCGCCGGCGCCCCTGACCCGGGCGCGGGCGTGACAGACTGCGCGGCATGGACTACGTCACCCGCGGCTTCCGCGGCCGGCGTCGCGAGCCGGACGAGAGCGAACGCGTCCCGCCCGGCCAGTACCTGACCGACGACTTCCCCGTTCTCTCCGCGGGCCCGACGCCGCACACGCCGCTCGCCGAGTGGAGCTTCGCCGTCGTGGCGCAGGACGGCGAGCAACTCGCGCGCTGGTCGTGGGACGAGTTTCGCGCCCTTCCCAGCGAGACCGTGACCGTCGACATCCACTGCGTCACGAAGTGGTCGAAGCTCGACACGACCTGGGAGGGCGTCTCCGTCGACACGCTCCTCGCCGGCGTCGAGGCCGAGGCCGGCTACGTGACCGCGTTCTGCGACGGCGGGTACACGACGAACCTCCCGGTCGAGGACGTCACCGGCGGGAAGGCGTGGGTCGCCTTCGGCTACGACGGCGAGCCGCTCGAGCCCGAGCACGGCGGTCCGGCGCGACTGCTCGTCCCGCACCTCTACTTCTGGAAGAGCGCCAAGTGGTTGCGCGGGCTCCGCCTCATGGACGAGGACGAGCCCGGCTTCTGGGAGGGGCTCGGCTACCACCTCTACGGCGACCCGTGGCGGGAGCAGCGGTACTGGGGCGACTAGCCGCTCCACTCCGGTGGCGCCTCGTAGAGGTCGTCGAGGTCGTCCCGGAGACGCCGAGCGCGGCAACCATCGTCCTCGACGTTGCGGACTGGCCGGGGCACCGCGCCGGCCAGCACGCCGACGTGCGCCTGACCGCCGAGGACGGCTACCAGGCGCAGCGGAGCTACTCGATCGCCTCGGCGCCGGAGGACCCGCGGCTCGCGCTCACCGTGGAGCGGCTCGAGGACGGCGAGGTTTCGCCGTTCCTGGTCGGGGAGCTGCGCGCGGGCGACCGCATCGAGCTCCGGGGGCCGATCGGCGGCTACTTCGTCTGGGAGGCGAACGGCGGCCCGGTGCGACTCGTGGCGGGCGGGTCCGGCGTCGTGCCGCTGATGGCGATGCTCCGCCACCGGGAGGCGGCGGGCTCCGAGGCGCCCGCGACGCTCCTCTACTCGGCCCGCTCGCTCGGGGACGTGCTCTACCGGGAGGAGCTCGAGCGGCTGGCGGCCGCGGGCGGCGGGCCGCGGGTCGCGTATACGCTGACGCGCGAGCGGCCGCCCGGCTGGTCCGGGTACGACCGGCGCATCGACGGCGACATGCTCGCGGAGGTCTTCGGGCCGGCCGACCCGGCGGCGACCGCGTTCGTCTGCGGCCCGACGAGCTTCGTCGAGGCGGCCGCCGACGCGCTCGTCGCGCTCGGCCACGAGCCCGCGCAGGTCAAGACCGAACGCTTCGGCCCGACGGGAGGTTGAAATGGACGACGACGACCTGAGACTGGACGGGAACTCGCTGGGCGGCCTGCTCGGCGAGGTCTTCGCCTGGGAGACGACCACGGCGCGCGGGACGTGCGCCTCGTGCGGGGCGGTCGGCGAGGTGGCGACGCTGGTCGTCTACGCCCACGCCCCGGGAACTGTTGCGCGCTGTCCCGCCTGCGGGTCGGTTCTCCTGCGCGTGGTTCGGGCAAGCGGCCGGATGTGGCTGGACGCGCGCGGCCTCAGCGCCCTCGAGCTGCGGGAGCCGGCCTAGGCCACTGCCCGTCCGTCGCGGCAGTCAGACTTCCCGCGATGTATCTGCGCACCGTCTCCATCCGGGGCTTCAAGTCGTTCCCGGATCCCGTCGAGGTGCGCCTCGAGCCGGGCGTCGCCGTCGTCGTCGGCCCCAACGGCTCGGGGAAGTCGAACGTCGCCGACGCGATCGTCTGGGCGGCCGGGAGCCTGAGCCCGAGCGAGCTCCGCGCCGAGCGACCCGAGGACGTGCTCTATGCGGGCTCGAAGGAGCGGCCCGCGGCCGACTGGTGCGAGGTTGAGCTCGTCTTCGACAACGAGGACGGTGACGGCCCGCTCGACGTCGCCGAGCTCTCCGTGACACGCCGCCTCCACCGCGGGGGGGAGGGCGAGTACCTCGTCAACCGGGCGCGCGTGCGCAGGACCGACGTCGTCGAGCTCCTCGCCGGGATCGGCCTGGCGGGCGAGATGCACTCGATCATCGGCCAGGGCCGGGTCGAGGAGATCCTCGGCTCGAAGCCGCACGAGCGGCGGGCCCTCGTGGAGGAGGCGGCCGGGCTCGGCACGTTCAAGCGGCGCCGCCACCGGGCGGAGCTGAAGCTCGCGCGCGTCGAGGTCCAGGCCGAGCGGGCGCGCGACCTCGAGGACGAGGTGCGGAAGCGCCTCCGGCCGCTGGCGTTGCAGGCGAGCGCGGCTGAGCGAGCCGCGAAGCTGGGCGAGGAGATCGAGCGGCTGCAGGCGCGGTTGGCGGCGGCCGAGCTGGAGCGCATCGAGGCACGGCTCGCCGAGGTCGAGGAGCGGCTGACCGAGGCCGGGCAGGAGCGCCGCCGGCAGGACGAGCGCCTCGAGGGCGTCCTCGCCGAGCGGCGGCAGGCCGAAGACGGGCTCGCTGAGGCCGCCGAGCGCCACGAGCGGGCGACGGCGGCGCTGTACCGGCTCCGCAGCGCGATCGAGCGCCTCGACCTGCGCCGCGAGCGCCTCGAGGAGACCGCTGCGGGGCTGCTCGCCGAGGCCGAGCGGCCGCGCTCTCCCTCGGCGGGACGGTCGGGGCCGAGCTTCCAGCGGGCGCTCGCAGCGGCGGGCGCCTGGGCGCCCGAGCAGGTCGAGCTCGGCGAAGCGGTGGCGCGGCTCGAACGTGCGCACGCCGAGCGGCGGGACGCTCTCGCCGCCGTCTCGGGCGGCGAGACGTGGTTCGCTGCGGACACCGAGGCATCCACCCCGGAAGAGCAGGCCGTGCGCCGCGAGGACGTGTTGCGCACGCTGGCGGAGCTCGCCGGGCGGGCGGCCGAGGAGTGCGTCGCCGCCACGGGGTCGTCGTCCCGGCTGGAGCCGGCCCTGCGGGCCCGAGTGGACGCCGGGGGCAGCCGCGCCGGGGAGCTCGGCAAGGAGCTGCGCCGGCTGGGCGGCTGGGAGGCAGAGCTGCGGCGGGCGGCGGCCGAGGCGGCCGAGCGTGTCTCGGCAGTCGGGATCGAGCGCGCCCGGCTGGAGGCCGAGCGCGACGAGGTCCTGCGCCGCCTGCCCGAGGACGCCGAGGCCGAGGCGCTCACAGACGAGGAGGCCGGGGAGCTGCGCGCCCAGCTCGCGCGCCACGAGCGCCGGCGGGAGGCGCTCGGCCAGGTGAACCCGCTTGCGGCCGAGGAGCACGCGCGCGAGAAGGCCCGCCTGGAGGAGCTGATCGTGCAGCGCGAGGACCTCGAGCGCTCGCTGACCGAGCTCGCGTCCCTGCGCGACGAGCTCACGGAGACGGTCGAGCGGCGCTTCGAGGAGACGCTCCGCGAGGTGGAGCGGCACTTCGAGGAGGTCGCCGGGACGCTCTTCCCGGGCGGCCGCGGCCGCCTGATCAGGGCCGAGCAGGAGGAAGGCGGCGAGCCGGGCATCGAGATCGAGCTCCAGCCCGCGGGCAAGCGGATCACGCGCCTGTCGCTCCTCTCCGGCGGCGAGAAGGCGCTCGGCGCCATCTCGTTCCTGTTCGCGCTCTTCCTCGCCCGCCCGTGCCCGTTCTACCTCCTCGACGAGGTCGAAGCGGCGCTCGACGACGCGAACATCGGGCGCTTCACCGAGCTCCTGCGCCGTTTCTCGGGCCGCGCGCAGTTCATCGTCGTGACCCACCAGAAACGGACGATCGAGGCCGCCGATATCCTCTACGGCGTGACGATGGGCGCCGACGGGATCTCGCAGGTCGTCTCGAAGCGACTGGCGGCCGAGCCCGAGGCGCGGGCGCTCAGCGCGTGACGACAAGGGCCTCGAGCTTAGTGAGAGCGGTACCGCCAGTGGGCTTGTGACTCTCAGCTGGGCGGAGTTCCTGGGCGACCCCGGGGGCGCCCCGGCCGGCGACGACGAGAAGCGGCGGGGCTGGTTCGGCCGGCTGCGTGACTCGCTCTCCTCCAGCCGGCAGGCGCTCACGCGCGAGCTGCTCTTCGATCCGAGCGACGACGACGCGTGGGAGCGCATCGAGGAGGCGCTCATCGCGGCGGACTGCGGCGTCCCGGCCACGGTCGAGATCGTCGAGCGCCTGGAGGCGCGCGAGCCCGCGAGCCGCGAGGCGCTGCTCGAGGGCCTGGAGGAGGTCGTGGCGGACCTGGTCAGCGTCGACGGCCAGGAGCGCCTGGCACTCGGGGGGCCGCCCGCCGTCGTGCTCGTCGTGGGCGTCAACGGCACGGGCAAGACGACGACGATCGGCAAGCTCGCGCACCGGCTGCGCGAGTCGGGGCGCTCCGTCGTCCTCGCGGCCGCCGACACCTTCCGCGCCGCTGCCGAGGAGCAGCTCGAGATCTGGGCCGAGCGCTCGGGCGCCGACTTCGTGGGCTCGCAGCGCGGCGCCGACCCGGCGGCCGTCGCGTTCGACGCCATCGCCGCCGCCGAGGCGCGGGGCCGCGACGTGGTCGTGGTCGACACGGCTGGGCGGCTCCACACGCAGACCAACCTCATGGAGGAGCTGGCCAAGGTGCGCCGCGTGATCGAGAGCCGGCTCGACGGGGCGCCGCACGAGACGCTCCTCGTCCTCGACGCGACCACGGGCCAGAACGGGCTCCGGCAGGCGAAGCTGTTCGACGATGCCGTCGGCGTGACCGGGGTCGCACTCACGAAGCTCGACGGGACGGCGAAGGGGGGCGTCGCGGTCGCGGTCACGCACGAGCTCGGGCTGCCCGTGAAGCTCGTCGGCGTGGGGGAGACGCTCGACGACCTGCAGCCGTTCGACCCGCGCGACTTCGCGCGCGCGCTCGTCTCGCAGGACGCCTGAGCCGCACCTCGGAGACGCGAAGTCGGCACGATTCGCGCACCACCGGTGCGCTCTTCCTCGTTAGCGTCAGAAGCGGGTGGTGGCCCGGGGTGGCCCCTCCGTGACGGCCCGGACGGACGGGGTCGGCGGGGCTCCGGCCTCCGCCTCCTAGCGCTCGACGGCGAAGGCGATGTTCACCGTCGTGCGGTACATCGTGATGCGGTCGCCCTCCACCTCGCAGCTCATCGAGATGACGTCGGCGCCGCTGATGCCGCGGACGGTCTTCGCGGCCTCCGCCACGGCCACGGCGGCCGCCTTGGCGAAGCTCT
>DASTBX010000142.1:0-5540 GCA_035711645.1 Gaiellaceae bacterium | reverse complement strand
GGCCCTCCTGCTCGACGACGTAGAGCACCCGTGCCGGATCTCCCCTCCTTGGCGCGGTCACCGCGGTGAGGGCGTCGTAGCCACCGGCGACGCGCGCGAGCCGAACCGCGGCCCCCTCTTCGGGGACGACGAGCGCTGCGGCGAGCACGGCCAGGAGGAGCGCGAAGACCCCGGGGCGGCGCACGGGCCCACGGTAGCGGATCATGCTGCTGCCGTCTCCTCGCGCTTGTCCCAGTAGCGCCGAAGCCCGGCGTACGACTGCCAGAGCGGCCCCGCCCGCTGGAAGAGCGCCGCCGTCTCCTCGTCGGCGCCGGCGCGGATGTCCTCCTCGGCGGCCCGCACGAACTCCTCCGCCGACCCTTCGCGAGCCCGCTCGGCCCACGTTCTGAGGGCGGCGCGGCAGGCCCAGATGTGCTCCGGCGGGTCGTCCACGACGCCGAAGTGCGGCAGGCAGAGCCGCTCCGGGCGCCGCTCGACGATCGCGTCGAGCGTCCGCTCCCAGGCCTCGACGTCGATGTCCGGGGGCGGCGCCACGGGCGCGACGTACGGCGACGGCGGGATGCGGACCCCCGTCGCGTCGCCGCTGAAGCACGAGCCGTCCTCGGCGAGGTACGAGACGTGGTGCGAGGCGTGCCCGGGCGTCGGAAACGCCTCCAGCCCGAGCACCCGATCCCCGACGACCCGCACGCGCTCCTCCGGAACCGGCTCGAGCGGGCCCCACAGGCGGTCGAAGTCGTCCCCGTAGAGCCGGCGTGCGCTCCGCTCGAGGCGGCTCGGCTCGACGAGGTGCGGGGCGCCGATCTCGCTCACGTGGACGAGCAGCCGAGGGTTCTCGCGCGCGAGGCTCCCGGCGGAGCCGGCATGGTCGAGATGGATGTGTGTGAGCACGAGGTGGCACAGGTCCCCGACCTCGAGCCCGTGGGCCGCGAGCCCGGCGCGAAGTGCGCCGAGACAGCTCGCGGGGCCGCAGTCCACGAGCGCCGGCCCGTCCTCCTGCAGGAGGTACGAGCCGATCACACGCTCGCGGCCCAGGTGCTCGAGGTCGAGGAGGTGCGCCACCCACGTCACGCTACTCCACCGTGAGCGTCCCCTCCATTCCTCCCTCGCGATGGCCGGGCACCGCGCAGTAGAAGGTGTACTCGCCGGGCTCGAGCGTGACCGCCAGGGTGGTGCTTCCGGTCGTGATCGTCTCGCTGACGGCGTCCATCCCGTCGATGGCGACGTTGTGGGGCATTCCCGATTCGTTGGTCAGATTGATGGTGATCTCGCCGGCCGGCGCCGTGAGCGAGTCCTGGTCGAAGGCGGGCGACCCGCCGGGATCGGCGGCGAGCTCGAGCGTCGCGCCGCCGCCTTCGCCTCCGCCGTCGCCCTCCTCCGTCGTCGTCTCGGCGACCGCGGGCTCCTCGGTCTCCTCGTCGTCGTCGTCGCCGCCGCAAGCCGCCGCCGCAAGGGCGAGCGCGGCGACGGCCATCATCAGCATGAGCAGGCGTCGTGTCATGCGGGTCCTTTCGCCGGGGAACCTGTCACGGTTCCTACGCGGCGGGCCGCGAAATGGATGAGGAGAGCCGCCGCGACGAGCGCCGCCCACGCCGGCGAGGCCTTCGGGACGATCAGGCTCGGGATCTCGAGGGACGTCGTGCCGCGCTTCACGAGCTGCTCGAGCCAGAAGTCCTGCACGGCGTTTGCGAGGCCGTACGCGAGCATGAGCGAGAGGTAGAAGGTGACCGCGACCCGGAGCGCCCGCGCCGAGAGCTGCGGGACCGTCCGGGAGAGCGCGAGCGCCGAGAGCGCGAGGAGCGTCCCGTCCATGCCGTGGTGGTGCCCGAGGTGGACGGCGGTGAGCTCCGGGTGGCCCGGCTCGGGACGCAGCTCGCCGCTCAGGAAGAGAGCGCCGAGGCCGGGCACGCCGTCGAGGTAGAAGCCGAGCTCGGCGGCGATCCAAGGGACGGAGCCGGCCACGAGCACCGCCGCGGCGACGACCCGCGCCACGTCCCACCCGCCGAAGGGCCGGATCTCGCCCAGGCCGCCGCGGGCGAGCGCGAGAACCGTGAGCACGGCCGCGACGAGGACGCCGACGCCGGCCAGCGCGTTGACCAGCTTCGCGTCGAGATCGGACTGCTCGACGACTCCCGGCCAGACGACGGTCGCGCACAGGAGCGCGGCGGCGACGGCGGCCACGGTCGCCGGCCGGGAGCGGAGCCGGTCGGCGACGACCGCGAGCAGCGCGATCGCCACCAGCGCCGTCGGGTAGCCCAGGAAGACGAGCGCCCGGCCCGCGCCGCGGGCGAGCCCCTCCTCGTCGACGTTGTAGAGCTCGGCGACGGGCAGGCGCCAGTAGGTGGCGAGCACGGCGGCGGCGACGGCTCCGAAGACCGCCCAGACGGCCAGCACCTCGGCCAGCCCCGGCCGGCGCGCATTTCCCGCGCTCAACCGGCTTCGGAGATTTTGGCGAAGTGCCACCTGTGCCGCCGGGCCGCGCTGCTTGCCCCGAGACTACGTCCTCGGTCGCGTCCGTAGCTCTTCGCTACGAACGCTCGCTGCGTCCTTGCCTCGGAACGACCATCGCACCCCGGCGACGAGCAACACTCCGCCAAACACTCCTAGACTAGCTTAGTGACTCTTCAGGCAATGTCCGAATGCGCCACCTGCGGCTTCGCGAACAGGCCCACCGCGCTCTACTGCGGGAGCTGCGGGACGCGGCTCGGCCGTGCCTGCCCGTCGTGCGGGGCGACCGCGGAGCCCGATTTCGCCTACTGCACGGTGTGCGGGACGGCGCTGGCCGAGGCGGCGGAACCGGCGATCGTCGAGGAGCGCAAGGTCGTCACCGTCCTCTTCGCGGACCTGGTCGGCTTCACCGGCCGGGCCGAGCAGCTCGACCCCGAGGACGTTCGCCGCCTGCTCGCGCCGTACCACGCACGCGTCAAGGCCGAGCTGGAGAGCTTCGGCGGCACCGTGGAGAAGTTCATCGGCGACGCGATCGTGGCGCTCTTCGGCGCGCCGCTCTCCCACGAGGACGACCCCGAGCGCGCCGTCCGAGGCGCCGTGGCCGTGCGCGAGGCGCTCGCGGAGCTGAACGCGGCCGACCCGACGCTCGGTCTCCGCGTCCGGATCGGCGTCACGACCGGAGAGGCCGTCATCGCGGTCGGCGCCCGCCCCAGCGAGGGCGAGGGCATGGCCACCGGCGACGTCGTCAACACGTGCTCCCGCCTCCAGACCGCCGCCCCGGTGGACGGCATCCTCGTCGACGAGGCGACCTACCGCGCGACGGAGTCGGTCGTCGAGTACCGCGAGGCCGAGCCCGTGCGCGCGAAGGGGAAGGCGCAGCCGGTGCCCGTCTGGGAGCTGGTGGCGCTCCGCACGCGGCTCGGCGTCGACATCGCCTTCCGCGGTGGCGCCGGGCTCGTCGGCCGCGCCGACGAGCTCCGCCTGCTTCGCGACGCGCTCGCCCGCGCGGAGCGCGAGCGCTCTCCACAGCTCGTGACGCTCGTCGGCGCGCCAGGGCTCGGCAAGAGCCGTCTCCTCTACGAGCTCTACGCGGCGCTCGACGAGGATCCCGCCGTCTTCGTGTACTGGCGCCAGGGTCGCTCCCTGCCGTACGGCGACGGCGTCAGCTTCTGGGCGCTCGGCGAGATCGTGAAGGCGCAGGCCGGCATTCTCGAGTCCGACGCGGCCGAGGACGCCGCCGGGAAGCTCGCCGCCGCCGTCGCGGCCGTGCTCCTGGACGACGCCGAGGCGCACTGGGTCACGGAGCACCTGAGCCCGCTGATCGGCATCGGCGGCGGCCTCGCGAGCCCGGCCGGCCGGCGTCCGGAGGGATTTGCGGCGTGGCGGCGCTTCTTCGAGGCGCTCTCCGAGCAGCGCCCCCTCGTCCTCGTCTTCGAGGACCTCCACTGGGCCGACGAAGCGCTCCTCGACTTCGTCGACCACCTCGTCGACTGGTCGTCAGGCGTGCCGCTCCTCGTGCTCTGCACGGCACGGCCCGAGCTGTTCGAGCGGCGAACCGGCTGGGGCGGCGGCAAGCGGAACGCGCTCACCATCTCGCTCTCGCCGCTCTCGGACGACGACACGGCGCGGCTCCTGACGGCGTTGCTCGCCGGCAAGAGCGTCGCCGGCGCGGAGACCGGAGACCTCCTCGCCCACGCCGCGGGCAACCCGCTCTACGCCGAGGAGTACGCGCGCATGCTGGCGGACCCCGGGCCGGGCCGTGAGCTGCCGCTGCCCGACACGGTGCAGGGCATCATCGCCGCCCGGCTCGACACCCTGCCCGCCGACGAGAAGGCGCTCGTCGGCGAGGCGGCGGTGGTCGGCAAGGTCTTCTGGGTCGGCGCGCTCGCCGCCGTCGCCGGGCAGCCCGCCGCCGAGGTCGAGGAGGGGCTGCTCCGCCTCGAGCGCAAGGAGTTCGTCCGCCGTGAGCGGCGCTCGTCGGTCGCCGGCGAGACCGCCTTCGTCTTCCGGCACGTCCTCGTCCGGGACGTGGCGTACGGCCAGATTCCCCGCCGGCGACGCGCCGAGCTCCACCGGCTCGCGGCGGAGTGGGTCGAGTCGCTCGCCGGCGACCGCTCCGAGGACGTCGCCGACCTGCTCGCCCACCACTACCTGAGCGCCGTGGAGTACGCCCGCGCCGTGCGGCAGAGCGTCGGGGACCTTCCCGAGCGGGCACGGCGGGCGCTCCACGACGCGGGCGAGCGGGCCCTGGCGCTCGGCAGCTACACCGCCGCGGTGCGCTTCTTCCGCGAGGCGCTCGCCTCATGGCCTCAGGACGATCCCGTGCGCCCGCGTCTGCTCCTGCGCTACGGCCAGGCGCTCTTCCGCGCCGAGGAGGAGGGCGCCGACGTGCTCTCGGAGGCGGCTGCCGAGCTCCTCGACGCCGGCGAGCTCGAGCTCGCCGCCGAGGCCGAGGTCCTGCTCGGGGACGTGATGCTGATCGCCCGCGGGCAGCGGGACGAGGCCGTCAGGCACTTCGAGCACGCCGTGGAGCTCCTCGCGGAGCAGCCGCCGTCGGCCCCCAAGGCCCGCGCGCTCGCGAGCCGTGCCCATTTCCATCTCGCGAGCGACGAGGCCGAGGAGGCCGTCGCGTGCGCCCGCGCGGCCGTGCGGCTGGCTGAGGAGCTCTCCCTGGACGAGCTTCGCGCCCACGCCCTCTCGACGCTCGGCTTCGCCCGCGTGATGACCGGCGACCTCGAAGGGCTCGCGGACCTGCGCGAGAGCGTCGACCTCGCCGCGCGGACGAGCTCGCCGCAGGCGCCCCGCGCCTACAACAACCTCGCCTCGGTGAGAGCCGACCTCGGGGATCTCGAGGAGGCGTTCGGGCTCTACGAGGAGGGCAGGCGCGCCGCCGCCCGCTTCGGCGACGGGTTGGCGCTGCGCTGGCTCGAGGTGGAGCGGATGTACGAGCACTACTGGCGTGGCGAGTGGGATAGCGCGCTCGCCGTCGGCGCCGGCGTACTGGGGACGACAGGCGGGCCGGCGGCCGTCGTCCACGACGCCGACGTCTCGCTCGTCCGCGGGAAGATCGCCCTCGCACGCGAGGGCGCCGAGCC
>DASTBX010000141.1:0-3727 GCA_035711645.1 Gaiellaceae bacterium | reverse complement strand
AGGAGCCGGTCACCCGTCCCGTCACCTGCGACGACGCGAAGCGAGTCGCCCTCGCGGTAGGCGATGCGAAAGCCGGGGCTCGGGGCCCAGCGCGCGTCGGCGACCCGCCCGGGCCGGGCGAGCGACCAGCGCGGGTCACCGTCCGGCTCGAGCGCCGTCACGCGGCGCTCCGCCGTGGCGACGACGAAGCGGCCCTGCGGCGAGAACGACGCGTCCTCGTAGTCGCCCAGGTAGCGCTTCGAGCCGTCCGAACGGACGATCCACGAGCCGCGCTCGGCGGCGACGAGGAGCATTCCGGGCGCCGGGAGGCGGACGAGGGCCGGCTCCGCTTCCGGCTCGCCGGCGACGCGGTCCTGGATCCAGCCGCCGACGCTCCGGCCGGGCGGCGAGAGCGCCGCCGCCACGACGGCCGCAGCGACGGCGAGGGCGAGAATCGGCCGCAGCGAGTGCCGGCGCCGCGGCACCTGCTCGCGCTCCTCGTAGGCCGCCGCGACGACCCGCCAGGCCCGCTCGCGGGCCTCGACCTCCCCGGGAACGGGGGTGAACTCGAGCTCGGTACGGAGCCCCGTCACCGGTCACCGTCCTGCTCGACGACGTCGGCGAGTGCGTCCAGGCCGCGCCGCAGGCGTGAGTTCACCGTCCCGCGGGGGAGGTCGAGCATACGGGCGATCTCGCCTGGCGAGTACTCGAGGAGGTAGCGGAGGACGATCACGGCGCGGTGCTCCGGCGAGAGCGAGGCGAGGGCCTCGAGGATGCCGGTCGACGGAGCGGCGGCGGTGTCGGGCGGGTCGTCGGGCGCCGACATGGCTGCGACCGCGGCCTCGGCGACCACCTCGCGCCGCAATGCCCGGGCGCGTGCCCAGTCGATGGCGCGGTTGACGACGATCCGGTGGAGCCACGGTCCGAACGGGCGGCGGCGGTCGAAGCGGTCGAGCGCACGCACGGCCGCCAGGAACGCCTCCTGGGCGACGTCCTCGGCTCCCGCAGCGTCGTGGACGACGAGGTAGGCCGCCCGGTATGCCCGAGGCCAGTGCGCGCGGAAGAGGGCCTCGAGGTCGGAGGCCGACCCGGCCTGGGCACCCCGCACCCAGGCGCGCTCGTCGCGGCCGTCTCCCGCCATGGCGCGCCGACTATACGAGCGTGCGCCCGGTACCGGTCCATGCGGGAGAAGTACGGCCCGCACGCCGGCCGGGGTCCGTGGATGCCCCGCTGGCTAGGGCCCGAGCACGCGCCGGACGGCCCGCGCGTGTCGGGCGGCGCGCCCGTCGGAGAGCGTGCCGGCGGGGAGCTCGACGACGAACGAGGTCGCGCGTCGGAATCTGTGGTTCTGCCAGTTCGGCGCCGTGCCGTTCGGCCAGCGCAGCGAGCGGTACGGCTCGCCGGCGAGACGGGCGTAGCGGCGCGCGATCCGTCGGCTTGCTCGCCACGCGCGGACGACGGCCTGCGGCTGGTGGTACCAGATCGTCACCTCCGGCCGGATGCGGAGGACGAGGTCGCGGGCCAGCCGCGTCTCCCGCTCGGACCACGGCCGCGGTCCCGGGTAGGTCGGATCCCACCGCGAGCCGATCGGGATCCACTGCGAGCCGAAGTTCCGGTTGAGGTCGACGCCGCGCGCGTTCTGGCGGAGGCCGAGACGGCGACCGTCGGGGTTGAGCTGGTGCACGACCCAGAGCTCGAGGCCGGCGGGCGGCGCGCCGCGGACGAGCCGGCGCGTGATTCGCGTGCCCTGGCACTCGTTCCCGTGGATGCAGCCGACGGCGAGCACCTTCCGCGGGCTGTCGAAGTCGCCCAGGCGGTGGACGACGATCGGCCGGCCACCGTGCGAGCGGCCGAGGACGAGACGCTGCTCGGCTGGGGCCGCGTCCGGCGCAGCCGTGAAGAGAAGGCCGGCGGCGAGCGCTTCTGGGATCACGATCTGCCTACGAGCCTGGTGGGGAAGGCGGTCCTGGACTTGTCCTCCGCCCGGCAGAGTACTCCGTCGAGTAGGTGAAGATCGCCCTGGCTATCGTCGTGCTCGTCCTCGCGGCCGCCCATCCCGCGGAGGCCTTTCTCGACGCGGGCGACGGCGTCCCCACGGCGCCCCGGCCCGCGGCCGCCGAGCCGCCGCCGCTCGAGATCCGCTGGCGCGAGTCCCGCGCGCTCGGCTCGCCCTCGGCCGGGCGGCTCGTGCGCGGCGTCCGGCTCCCCGCCGAGGCGCGCCTCTTCTTCACGTGGGACCCGCTCCTGCACCGGCGCCCGAACCGCGCCTGGCGCCGGCACGGGACGGACACGCTCGTGCGCATCGTCCTCCGCGTCGTCCGCGCGCACGCGCGCGCCCACCCCGAGGCTGCCCGAGTCGGCATCGGCGACTTCAGCCGCCCGCGCGGGGGGCCGTTCGGTCCGAGGCACGTGTCCCACCAGAACGGGCTCGACGTCGACGTCTACTACCCGCGGCTCGACCGGCGGGAGCGTCCGCCGAAGACGCCGAGCCAGGTCGACCTCCGGCTCGCGCAGGACCTCGTCGACCGCTTCGTGCGGGCGGGCGCCGAGCGGGTCTTCGTCGGCCCGAATGTCCGCCTCCGCGGGCCGCGGGACGTCGTGCAGGTGCTCGGTGGCCACGACAACCACCTCCACGTCAGGATCGCTGCTAGGAATGGGTGAACGCCGTGCGACGCGTCGGGACATGGCTGGTCGTGGTCGCTCTGGGCGGGCTCGGGCTCGCCGCGACGCTCGACGCGCTCGTCGGCGACGAGGAGGCTCCACGGCGGGCGGTCGCGCGCACGACTTCTGTGCCGTTGCTCGCCCGCCAGCCCGAGCTCGCGATCGCCCAGCTCCGGGAGGCCGGTGTCAAAGGGGTGCTCACCTTCTCGGACGAGGGCTGCCGGCTGCACGCCCTCTCGCTTCCGGAGCTCGAGGAGCGACGGGCGCCCTCGTTCCAGATGTGCAGCCCGGTCACCTCCACGGGAGGCCTGGGGGCGGTCGACGGCGAGGTCGTCTGGTCGGGGCTCGGCTACGGGGCCGTTCAGGTCGTCCTCTCGGAGGAGCGGCTCTCGCGTGCCATCCGGGTCGGCCTCGGGATGGCCGCAGACCAAGGCGGTGCCGGGTTCCGCGCCGTGCAGGCGGTGTCGCTCGGCGACGAGCGCTACATCGTGCTCGCCGACTCGACGTACGAGCCGCGCGAGCGGGTGCTGGCGGGCTTCGAGGACGGGCGGGCGACCTTCGTGCATCCGCGCTGGTGGGTGGGCGAGGCGCGCGCGGTCCGGCCCAGCCCGCGGGGCCGGTACTACGCGCTGCTCGGCTCCGGCGCGGGAACCTCGCCGATCTTCTCCCGCGACGGGCGCGAGCTCCCTCTGCCGGACGGGGTTCGCGATCCCCACGCGATCGCGTGGTCGCCCGAGGAGCGCTGGACCGCCGTGGCGTCGGGCGAGAGCGTATACGTCTACCCGAGCGAGGACCCCGAGCGGCTCGTGGTGCGGATCCCGCTCGCCGTCCGCGACCTCGACTGGAGCGAGTCGTGAGGGGCGCTCGCGTGTATCTGTCATGGGGCACCCCGTCCCACCACCCGCCTTCGAGGCTACTCCTGAGTTACGCGCGCGTGTGTGACCGAGTGCGCGGAAAGCGCCGCAGAACGACGAGCGCTCCTAGAATCCGGCCGTGGCCTACGAGCCGCTCGGGGTCCTCGCTCGGGTAGACGTATACGCTCTCGCCCGACGCCACGGCGGTCCAGCGCTCCTCGGGCGACCACGCG
>DASTBX010000140.1:0-2560 GCA_035711645.1 Gaiellaceae bacterium | reverse complement strand
GATCGGCTCTGGCGCGGGTGGGGACGAGTCGGCGCGAGCGGCGATGCGGCGCCTACCTCGCTCGGCGCACCTGCGCTTCGTCGAGGCCGTACATCGTGAGGGCATAGACCACGAGGATGTTCAGCGTCACGACGACGGCAGTCGCAATCGGGAACGTGAAGATCCAGAAGAAGTTCAGGGTTGCGCCGGCAAGACCGACCGCGATGCCTACCACGACCGCCCACCGGGCGCGCGCGAAGACGGCGGCCCCCGCGGCGACCAACGCGATCCCGAGGATGAGGTAGAACCAGCCCCAGGCGTCGAGGTTGTTCTCGAAGAAGAGCGCGTCGACGGCGGTGTCGTCGCGCTGGAGCGCCCAGAGGCCGTCGAAGAAGTTCAGCAGCCCGCCGAGGATGAGCATCAGGCCGGCGAACGTGAGCCAGCGGTCCGCCCTCCGCTCGACGGCGTCGCCTTGCAGGGGGGTCTCCATCGTTTTCTCCTTTCGCGTTGCGACCGGCGACGGCCGGGGAGTCTGGCACGTGGGGGCGGCGAAATCCAGTGTGCGAGCCCTCTTGCGGAGAGAGCGAGCGAGTTTCGGCCGCTCGAGGGCGAGGAGCGCGCGCACCGGAGCCGATGCTCCCCTAGGCTCCGCCCGTGAAGCTCGACAAGCGAACGGCCGAGTTCCGGGCACTGCGCCGGCAGATCGAGGAGTCGATTCTGCCCCTCGCCACCTCCGTCGACGGCCGGCGGTTCGAGATCCAGTCCTCGCTGCACGGCCTCGCGCTGGAGGCAGGCGGCTACGTCGTGCTCGAGAGCGAGGACGAGGCTCGGCTCGGTCAGGTGGTGACGCTCGAGCTCGCGTCCGTCGAAGGCTCGGAGATGACGGCCGACGAGGGCGCCCTGTCCCTGCGGGCACGCATGACGATTCGAATCGCGCGCGGCCACGGAGTCGTCCTCGGCGGCGACGGGCGCCCGTTCCACGACGCGATCGCCCGCCCCGCCGACGACGCCGACGTGGCCGGCTGGCTCGACGCGGCTCGGCCGGAGCACGCGACGCTCGAGATCGGCCGCCTCCTGCTCGCGCCCGGCGTTCCCGCGAGCCTCGACGCGGGCGGCTTCGACCGGCACACCTTCCTCTGCGGCCAGTCCGGTTCCGGCAAGACGTACTCGCTCGGCGTCATGCTCGAGCGGCTCCTGCTCGAGACGGAGCTACGGCTCGTCGTCCTCGATCCGAACTCGGACTACGTCCGGCTCGCCGCGCTGCGGCCCGGCGTCGCGGAGGACGAGGCCGCCCGCTACGCCGAGGCCGCGCGCGGCGTCGCCGTGCGAAGGGCCGAGGAGGGCCTCAGCCTCCGCCTGCGCGAGCTGGAGCCGGCGACGCGCGCTGCGGTGCTCGGTCTCGACCCCGTCGCCGACCGGGAGGAGTTCGCGCTCGTCGACGAGCTGCTGGGCGAGCAGGGCATGACTCTCGAGGAGCTCGCCGTCTCCGAGGACCCGGCCCCGCGCGCGCTACGCCTGCGCGCCGCGAACCTCGGCGTCTCAGGGTGGGAAATCTGGGCACGCGGCCGCGCCGAGTCCGTCGTCGAGGACGTCGAGCAGCGGCGCGAGCGCTGCCTCGTGGTCGACCTCGGCTCGCTTCCGACGCGAGGGGAGCAGAGCACGGCGGCCGCCGCGGTCCTCGAGGCGCTCTGGCGCCGGCGGGCCGACCGCGAGCCGACTCTGATCGTGATCGACGAGGCGCACAACGTCTGCCCGCAGGCGCCCGAGGACCCGGTCACCGCGCTCGCGAGCGAGCACGCCGTCCGGATCGCCGCCGAGGGGCGGAAGTTCGGCCTCTACCTGCTCGTCTCGACGCAACGGCCCCAGAAGGTGCACGAGAACGTGCTCAGCCAGTGCGACAACCTCGTCCTCATGCGCGTGAACTCGCGCGCCGACCTCGCCTACCTCGCCGAGGCCTTCTCGTTCGTTCCCGACGGTCTGCTCGGCCGGGTGCCCGCGTTCGGCCAGGGCGAGGCCCTCGTCGCGGGGAAGATCGCCTCGCATCCGAGCTTCGTCCGCTTCCGGAAGCGCATCGCCGAGGAGGGCGGTGCCGACGTTCCCGCCGAATGGGCTCGCCGGCGAGCGTGAACCCCGGCCCGTCCGCACGAGCCGGCGCCAGTCCTCGCCGGCACGACGCCCAGCCCGCGCCGTCAGCGCGTTTGCGTCTTGCTGCTCAAGCCCTCAACACGCCCGGCCTCGTCAGTGCCCAGATGACCCAGACGGAGAGCGCGATCACGAGGATCGCCCAGAACGGGTAGTAGGGGATGAAGAAGAAGTTCTCGACCGCCGTCAGCACGGCGAGGAAGAGCGCGGCCATTCCCGCCCAGAGCGCACGGGAGAAGAGGCCGTAGCCGGTCACGAGGAGCAGGATTCCCAGGATCAGGTGAATCCAGCCCCACGCGCTGACGTCGAGGTCGAACGTGTAGTTGCGCGTGACGACGAAGAACTCGTCGTCGAAGATCGCGGTCAGCCCCGCGATCACCTGGAAGAGCCCGATCACGACCATCATCGTCGCGGCGAAGCCCACCCCGCCGAGCGCCCA
>DASTBX010000139.1:0-8867 GCA_035711645.1 Gaiellaceae bacterium | reverse complement strand
AAGTTCACCGGCTGAGGGCACGCCGGAGGGCATGGCGGAGCGCTGGGCGACCTTCGACTGCTACGGGACGCTCGTCGACTGGGAGACGGGCATCGGTCGCGAGCTCGCCCGCCTCTGGCCGGAGGCCGACGTCCCCGCGCTCCGGGCCCGCTACGAGGAGATCGAGCCGCGGGTCCAGCTCGCCGGCTCGATCGCCTACCGGGACGTCCTCCGCGAGGCGCTCGTGCTGCTCGCCGAGAGCGAGGGGCTCGAGCTCCTGCCCGGCGAGGAGTCGGTGCTTGCCGAGTCGCTGCCAGGCTGGCCCGTGTTCCCCGAGGTGCCCGGCGCCCTCGGCGAGCTGCGGGCACGGGGCTGGCGGCTGGTGGCGCTCTCGAACACGGACCCGGACCTCCTCACCGCGTCGCTGGAGGCGATCGGGGTGCCTTTCGACGGCGCCGTCGTCGCCTCCGAGATCGGCTCCTACAAGCCCGCTCACGGGCACTGGGAGTCGTTTCGCGAGCGCTTCCCGGCCTCCGCCGACCGCCACGTCCACGTGGCCGCCAGCCTCTTCCACGACATTGCGCCGGCGCACGAGCTCGGCATCGCCGCCGTCTGGATCAACCGGCTCGAGGAGGCGAGCGACCTGCCGCGGGCGGCCGAGCTGCCCGACCTGGCTGCGCTCCCCGAGACGCTCGAGCGGCTCCTCCCGGCCGAGGCCGCGCGCGGCTAGGCTGACCTACGTGTCCAGGCTGCGCGCCCGCTGCCCCGACTGCAGGACGCTCACGGCGGTGGCCGTCGGCGGCGAGTACGAGTGCCACTCATGCGGGCGGACCTTTGCCGCGGGGCTCGTGCGCGTGCCGCGGGCCTGGGGAACCGGCGGCGAGTCGATGGCCGAGGCCGCGTACCTGCCGCTTCCCTTCCCCGAGGCGGGCGTCGTCGACGAGGAGAGCCTCGGCGAGCAGAACCTCGCGCTCGCGGCCGCGCTGCCGGAGCGGCCGCTCGTGCTCGGCGGGTGCTGCTGCGCCCACGTCGGAGCGGTCGAGGGGCTCGCCTGCCGGCACGACCGCCTCGCGGTCGTCTGGTTCGACGCACACGGCGACCTCAACACGCCCGAGAGCTCGCCGAGCGGCAACCTCTGGGGCATGCCGCTCCGCATGCTGATCGACGGCGACGTCGTCGCCGCCGAGGACGTGGCGCTCGTCGGCGCCCGCAACCTCGATCCTCCGGAAGAAGAGTTCATCGCGGCGCGCGGGGTGCACGTCGGCGAGGACGGAGTCGGCCGCGCGCTCGCCGGCGCCGACGCGGTCTACGTCGCCTTCGACGCGGACGTGCTCGACCCCGACGACGACGTCGTCGCCTACATGCCCGAGCCGGGCGGCCTCACCCTCGTCGAGGCCGGCGCCGCCCTGAGGGCCGTCGCCGGCGAGCGGACGCTCGCCGGCGCCGGGATCACGGGCCTCGCGCCCGCTCCCGCGAACGTCGAGTCGCTCGCCCGGCTGACGTCCGCCCTCGGTCTCTAGGACGCGCCTCGGGACGGGGCAAGGGAAGGCCGTAAGATAGCCGGTCATGGAAGGCCGCATCGACGTGACCGTCGAGAACCGCGCGGCGGAAAGGCCGGAGGGCGACGGGAAGCGGCACCCGAACACCTGCCCCCGCTGCCATTCGCACTACCGCGACGACGAGCTCGACGCCACGCTCCGGGTCTGTCCCCACTGCGGCCACCACTTCGCGGTCCGCGCCCGCGACCGGATCGCGCAGCTCGCCGACCGGGGAACGTTCGCGGAAGAGGATGCGGGGCTCCGCTCGGCCGACCCGCTCGCGTTCTTCGACCTACGCGCCTACACGGAGCGCCTCGCCGAGGCGGAGGTGGCGACGGGGCTCGGCGACGCGCTGATCGCGGGCGCCGCCTCCATCGAGCGCCGCCCCTGCGAGCTCGCGGTGATGGACTTCGCGTTCATGGGCGGCTCGATGGGGAGCACCGTGGGCGAGAAGTTCGCCCGCGCGTGCGACCGGGCCGCGGGCCGCGGCGTGCCGCTCGTGTGTGTGACCGCGTCCGGCGGCGCGCGCATGCAGGAGGGGATCCTCTCGCTCATGCAGCTCCCCAAGACCGTGTGCGCCGTCGACGAGCTCCACGAGGCACGGTGCGCCTTCATCTCGATCATGTCCCACCCCACGACCGCCGGCGTCCTCGCGAGCTTCGCCAGCCTCGGAGACGTGATCGTCTCCGAGCCGGGCGCGCTCCTCGCCTTCACCGGCCCGCGCGTCGTCCAGCAGACCACGCGGGAGAAGCTTCCGGACGACTTCGGCCTTGCCGAGTCGAATGCGCGCTTCGGGCACGTCGACGCGATCGTGCCCCGGGCCGAGCTCCGTCCCTTCGTCGGTCGCCTGCTGGCCATGTTCTCGCACGCAGCGTGACCGAGAGCACCCCGACCCAGGCCGAGCAGCTCCGCCTCCGCGAGCGTCTGACGAAGCTGCGTGAGCTGCCGCTGCTCCGGGGGGTCGGCGTCTCCGGCGAGATGGCGCGGCTCAAGCGCCAGCTCGAGCGCATGGCCACCGAGCCGAGCGCGGACGACGTCTGGCACGCGGTCGAGCTCGCGCGCCACCAGGACCGCCCCTACACCCTCGACTACGTCGAGCGGATCTGCGACGACTTCGTCGAGCTGCACGGCGACCGCGCCCTCGCCGACGATCCGGCCATCGTCGCCGGGCTCGGACGGATGGACGGTCGCACCGTCGTCCTCGTCGGCCATCAGAAGGGCCGCGACATTCGCGAGCGGACGCACCGCAACTTCGGCATGACCTACCCCGAGGGCTACCGCAAGGCGATGCGGGCCTTCGAGCTCGCCGACCGCCACGGCTTCCCCGTCCTGACGCTCGTGGACACGCCCGGCGCCTACCCCGGCGTCACCGCCGAGCAGCACGGCCAGGGCGGCTGGATCGCGCGTTGCCAGCTCGCGATGGCGCGCCTCGGCGTCCCCAGCGTCGCGTGCGTGATCGGCGAGGGCGGCTCCGGAGGCGCCGTCGCGATCGCGCTCGCCGACCGGGTGCTCATGCAGGAGAACGCGATCTACTCCGTCATCTCGCCCGAGGGCTGCGCCGCGATCCTCTGGCGCGACGCGGGCGAGGCGAAGAAGGCCGCCGCGGCGTTCAAGCCCGACGCCGTCCACTGCCTGGAGCTCGGCGTCGTCGACGGGATCGTCCCGGAGCCCGAGGGCGGGGCGCATACGGACCACGACGGCGCCGCTACGCTCCTGGCCGAGTCTCTGAAAGCGGTGCTCGCAGACGTCGAGCCGTTTGCTCCCGACGAGCGGCGCCGCCTGCGCCGGGGCAAGTTCCGCGCGATGGGCATGTACCTCGAGTAGAGCCTCAGGCTCGCGCAATCCACAGCGTCCACAGGGTTATCCCCGACTGTGTGCGACTGTCTACGGACAGCGACGGGGCCGGCACCAAGGCCGGCCCCGCTTTGCCAACCCCCCCGGTCGGCGATCACGATCGCCCGCCTTGTACCCGACCGTCGACTGCGTAAACGCATCCGTTCCCGAACCGTCCGCGCGAGGCATGCTTAGCCGATGGCCCGGCTGCGCGAGTACGAGCGAAAGCGCGAGAAGGAAAAGACGCCCGAGCCGTTCGGCGGCGCGGAAGCGGGCTCCGGCCGGCCGATCTTCGTCGTGCAGCGACACGACGCCCGCCGCCTCCACTACGACTTCCGGCTCGAGCGCGACGGCGCCCTCGCGAGCTGGGCCGTGCCCAAGGGGATCCCGCGCGAGCCCGGCCAGCGGCACCTCGCCGTGCACGTCGAGGACCACCCGCTCGACTACGCCACCTTCGAGGGCGAGATCCCGGCGGGGCAGTACGGCGCCGGTACCGTCGAGATCTGGGACCGCGGCACGTACGAGCTCGTCGAGGAAAAGCGCGACGGCGGGCTGACCGTCCGCCTCGACGGCGAGCGCCTGCGCGGCACCTGGACGCTCGTCCCTGCGAAGCTCGACGGCGACGAGAAGAACTGGCTCCTCGTCCGCAAGCGCGACGCCGAGGCGCCGGGCGCGCGCGGCGAGCGGCGCGCGTACGAGCCGATGCTAGCGACGCTCGCGCGCGAGCTACCCACCGGCCCGGGCTGGCTCTACGAGGTGAAGTGGGACGGCTACCGGGCGATCGCCGACGTGAGTGGCGGCGAGGCGACGCTGACGAGCCGGCGCGGCAACGACTTCACGGAGCGCTTCCGGCCGGTGGCGCGGGCGATCGAGCGCGCCGTGCGGACGCCGGACTGCGTCCTCGACGGGGAGGTCTGCGCGCTCGACGAACGCGGCCGCTCGAGCTTCTCGGTGATGCAACAGGGCTCCGGGCCGCTCGTCTACTACGCCTTCGACGTGCTCGAGATCGACGGCGAGGAGCTGTGCGGCCTGCCGCTGCGCGAGCGCCGCGCCCGGCTCGCGGAGCTCGTCGACCCGCGGAGCGGCGTCGTCTCGGTGCCCGACGCGTTCGACGACGGCGAGGCGCTCTACGCCGCCGCGCGCGAGCAGGGACTCGAGGGCGTGATCGCCAAGAAGACGGAGTCCCGTTACCAGCCGGGGCGGCGCACCGCCGACTGGCTCAAGGTGAAGACCCACGAGGAGCAGGAGTTCGTGATCGCCGGGTACACGAAGGGCCAGGGTAGGCGTGCCGGCCGCCTCGGCTCGCTCGTCCTGGCCGTGAGCGAGGACGGCGAGCTCCGCTACGTGGGCAACTGCGGCACCGGCTTCACGGAGGCCGAGATCGACCGGCTCCTCGCCAGGCTGCGGCCGCTCGAGCGCCCGACCCCGCCCTTCCGCTCGGTGCCGAAGATGCCGAAGGTGCGCAAGGGCGACGTCGTCTGGGTGGAGCCGGAGCTCGTATGCGAGGTCGAGTTCGCCGAGTGGACGCACGACGGCCGCCTGCGCGCGCCCTCCTACAAGGGGCTGCGCGAGGACAAGGCGCCGGACGACGTGCGGCGGGAGGAGCCGCTCGGCAACGAGGTGCGGCGCGGCAACCGCATCCTCCGGCTCTCGAACCTCGACAAGCTCTTCTGGCTGGAGGAGGGGATCACGAAGCGCGACCTGCTCGCCTACTACCAGCGGGTCGCGCCCGTCCTCGAGCCGCACCTCCGCGACCGGCCCTTCACGATGAAGCGGTATCCGGACGGGTGGCAGGGGAGCCACTTCTTCCAGAAGGACGCCCCGTCGCACATGCCCGACTGGATCCCGACGTTCAGGTATCGCTCGACGTCGAGGGAGACGCGGCAGAAGCGGACGATCTCGTACCCGCTCGTGAACGACGAGCTCGCCCTCCTCTGGATGGTGAACATGGGCTGCATCGACATGAACACCTGGTACTCGCGGGTCGACCGCCCCGACCGCCCCGACTTTGCCCTCTTCGACCTCGACCCGTCGCCCGACGTCGGCTTCGCGGAGACGGTGCGCGTGGCGCTGCTCGTGAAGGACGTGCTCGACGCCCTCGGGCTCGTCGGCTTCCCGAAGACGAGCGGCGCGGAGGGCTTCCACGTGCTCGTGCCGATCGACCGCCGCCATACGTACGACGTGACGCGCGAGTTCGCCGAGATCGTCGCCGGGACGCTCGCGCGCCTGCACCGCGGTCTGGTGACGACGGAGTGGTCGAAGTCGAAGCGTAGGGGCGTCCTCGTGGACGCAAACCAGAACGGAGAGGGCAAGACGATCGCCTCCGTCTACTCCGTGCGCCCGCGGGCGGGTGCGCCCGTCTCGACGCCGCTGCGGTGGGAGGAGGTCACCGAGGAGCTCGACCCGACCACATTCACGATGGACGCGGTGCTCGCCCGGGTCGAGCGCGAGGGCGACCTCTTCGAGGGCGTCCTCACGACGCACCAGCGCCTCGACCGCGCGCTCCGCGAGATCCGCTAGAAGCTCGCCGCTAGGGCGTCTTCAGGAAGGACCAGCTGTGGCCGAGCGGCGCGAAGCCGAGCCGCGCGTAGAGCGTCTTCGGCCAGTCCTCGGCGTCCGCGACGAGGAAGAGAAAGTCGTGTCCGGAGGCGAGGGCTCCCTCGACGGCACGCAGGACGACGGCGCTCGCGAGGCCGCGGCCTCGGTGGCGCTCCAGCGTCGCGACGTCCTCGACCTGCGCGGTGCGACCGTCGGAATAGAGGTCGGCCGCGGCCGCCACCTGGCCGTCCACGCGGGCGACGAAATGGCGCACGCGCGCCTCGCGGGCGACGAGCTCGGAGGCGTCGACGACCATGCGGACGACGTCCTCGCTGTCGGCCCACGGCTCGCCGCGCACGATCTCCTCGCGAAGGGCCCGCACCGCGGCCCCGTCGGCCTCCTCGACGCTCGACGTGTCCGCCGTGCGGACGCCGGTACCGCGCCACGCCATCAGGAGCAGGCGCTCGCTTCGCCAGCCGAGCGCCTCGAAGCCCTCGGCGAGCGCCTCGCCGGCGCGCTCGTCGGGTACGGCGACGTGGCGGTGCGCGTGCCCGGCCTCTCCCTGCAGGCGCTCCGCGTCCTCCGCCAGGGCGCCCGCCGCCGCGCCCGTCGCGTCGTCGACCCGCAGCAGGTTCAGGTCCCAGACGAGCGGCAGGCCGTCGTGGAAGAGCGCGCGGCCGAAGCGGAAGGGGACGACCCGCTCGGCGACGCGGTTGCGCAACGCGTCTCCGAACGAGACGGCGCGCTCGTAGTCCGAGAGCACGTTTCCCGAGAGGGCCTGGCCGAACGAGCGTTGTCCAGCAGAGCCGCGCTTCATGCCGCGATGCTACGTCCTCGGTCGGGCCGAGAGCTTCGAACCGGCGGCGGCCGCTCCCCTGCTAGACAGCCAGGCCGAGCGCGAAGGACGCGTCGCGAGCGAGCACCTGCTCGAGCGCGGCGACGCAGGCGTGGTCGAAGGAGGTTCCCGCCTCGTCGCGCAGGAGCTGGACGGCGCGCTCGTGGCTCCAGGCCGCTCGGTAGACGCGGTCGGAGATGAGCGCGTCGTAGACGTCGCAGACGGCGAGGATGCGTGTCTCGAGGTCGAGCTCGCCGCCGCCGAGGCCGTTCGGGTAGCCGCTCCCGTCGAGACGCTCGTGGTGGTCGAGGACGAGCCGGCGCACCGCGTCCGGGAAGCCGCCCAGCTCGCCGAGCAGCCGGTGCCCCCACTCCGGGTGAAGCTTGATGACGGCGAACTCGTCCTCGTCGAGCGGCCCGGGCTTCCTCAGGATCGCGTCCGGGACGGAGAGCTTGCCGATGTCGTGCAGCAGGCCGCCGGTCGCGAGGGTGCGCAGCCGGCTGGGCGGCAGGCCGAGCTCCTCGCCGACCTGCACGGCGCGCAGCGCCACCCGCCGCGTGTGCTCCTCGGTGTACTCGTCCTTCTCCGCCAGGCGAAGCGTCAGCGCGCGGACCCGGGCGCCGAGGAACGCCTCCTCGGCGGAGACGAGCTCGCCGGCCCGCGGGCCGCCGGTGAGCGCGCGGGACTGGGTGCCCCGGTGGAGGTCGACCGCGACCGGGATGCCGACGAGGAGGATCCCGATCAGCTCGAACGCGTGACCGAGCCACCACCCGAGGTGCATGTACGTCAGGAGCAGCGCGGCGACGAGGGACGTGCCGAGGAACGCGAGCCCGACGACGACCAGCAGGTCGGCACGCCGGCGCGTCAGGAGGAAGGTGTTGACGGCGCGCACGGCGAGGAACCCGAAGAGGAGGAGCCCGACGACGAGCGTGCCGACGGCGAGCGGGCTACCCGGCTCCGGCACTGACGGGACGGCGCTTGGCTTCAGCATCCCCGTCGCGCCGGCGGCTACGACGGCCGCGAGCAGCGTCGCCTCGAGGACGAGCAGCCGGCCGACGTTCTGCGGCCTCTGGACGGAAGGGAGGGCGGTGAGCGCGAGCACGGCGGCCCCGACGGGGAGCGTCGCGCCGCCCGTGAAGGAGACGAGCCCGTTGAAGCCGACCAGCACGCCCGGGGAGGAGAGCCCGTGCAGGGTGAGGAGGGCGGCCATCACCGAGAAGGCCGCGCCGACGAGCACGGTGCGCGCATCCCGGCGGCGGGAGCCCACGATCGTGAGCGCGAGCGCGGCCGCGAACGCCGCGAGCGCCGTCGCGCCCACGCCCCAGAAGTGGAGCCCGTTGCCGAGGTGTGCCTCACTGCGGCCGACGAGTGCGAGCGTCGCCGCGGGAAGCGCGGCGCCGGCCGTGCAGACGGCCAGCGCGGGCGCCGCCCTCGCTCTCAGGACTGCTCGCATGCCCGTGTGTATCGGCCTCGAAGACGTGCGTGTTTACGGTCGATTTCGGGCCCAAATTGCAATGCGGCTCCTCTATTGACGCCCGTGGGCGGCGGTGAGACACTCGCCCCGTCCACAAGCGACGCCCCCTAGGGCAGGAGGGGAGACATGCCGTCTAGATCCTTTTGGCTGGCGCTTGCGCTGGCCGCGCTCACACTTGCGCTCGTTCCGAGCGCGCTGCCGGCAGCCGAGACCGGGGCCACAGGCTCGGCCGAGGCCGGCGCGGTGGAGGCCGCGCTCGCGTATGCGGGCGCGAACGCTTCCCACTTCGGCGTCGAGAGCGCCGATGTGGCCGATCTGGCCGTGACGAGCTCCTACCGGAGCTCGCACAGCGGGGTCACGCACGTGAACCTGAACCAGCGCTTCCGGCGCCTGGAGGTGTTCGGCGCTCACGCGACCGTGAACGTCGCCTCGAGCGGGAAGGTGATCTTCGCCTCGGGCGCGCTCGTCTCCGGCCTGGAGGCGGCAAGCTCGGCGGATGCCGACCTGGCCGCGACGGAAGCGGTGGAGGCGGCCGCGGAGGGTCTCGACCTCGACGATCCGGAAGGTCTGCGCGTCCTCAGCGAGAGCGGCGGGGCCGCACGGAAGACGCTCCTCTCCCGCGCGGGCATCTCCGATCGGCCGATCGGTGCCCGCCTCGGCTGGCAGCCGA
>DASTBX010000138.1:0-14944 GCA_035711645.1 Gaiellaceae bacterium | reverse complement strand
CCGGCTCGCGTCTCGCTAGGCGCGCTGGGCGGCCAAACCCCGACCGTGAGAGGCGGGGGGCTCGGAAGCCCCCCGCCGCTCCGGTGCCGCAGCTGCCTAGCCCCTGAAGATGTAGAGGCCGAAGTCGCGGTCGCTGGCGAGCACGTACTGCTTGCCCTTGATCCTGTGGATCTCGACTCCCCAGAAGTTGTTGCCGCCCTCGTCGATGAAGGCGCCGACCTGGCGGAGACCCGCGCGCCCGTACTTGAGGACGCGGAAGCCGGCCGCGTAGTGGCTCACGTAGGCGAGCTTCTTCTTCGGGTCGAGCGCCACCTCGTGGACCGAGAGGTCGCCGAAGCCCGACGCGAACGCGGGATCCTGCGACTCGGGGATCGCGAAGGTGTCGGTCTGCTCGATCGATCCCGCTGCGCCGACCCGGCCCGGCACGGCCGTCTTGAAGAGGCGCAGGTAGCCCCAGCCGTCGAAGATCGCCTCGATGGCGACGCTCGCCGCGGGCGAGCCGTCCGCCGGCGACGCCTGCGTGCAGACGTCCGCGGAGAGGCTCTGGTTGAGGATCTGCAGCCCCGTCGCCCGGTCGACGAAGACGAACGGGATGTCGCCCTCGGCGAGCATGAAGACGAGGCTCTGGCAGTCGGGCCGCACCGTGTTGAAGACGATGCCGGCGTCGTACCCGGCGGCCTTCACGGTGTCGAGCTTCTCCTGGAAGGAGCACACGCCGCGCTCGATGAGCGCGATGCCGTCGCCCGCCGGGGGCGGGCTCGCGGCGCACGCGAGGCCGACGAAGGTCGGCGTCCCCGAGATGCTCGTGTCCGCGTCGATGGCCGGGACCCCGGAGCCGGAGATCGCCGTGAACTCCGTCCCTGAGTTCGGGCCGGAGGTGATCTCGGCGACGACGCGATAGGCGTTGAAGTCCTCGTCGGCCGCGACGAGCCACTTGTTGTCCGGCGAGAGCTCCGACTGGTGGGCGTTGCCCTCGGGCGAGATCTCGTGCCCGCGGGCGAGGCGCTCCTCGTCGAGCTCCGCGAAGTCGTGGTCGGCGATCAGCGTCACGTTCCCCGGCGTCGGGTCGGTGACGTCGAGGAGGACGTAGCCGCCGTCCCAGTAGCTCACGTTCATCACCAGGCGCTGGCCGACGCGCTTTACGTACATGTCGTGCGAGAAGATCGAGGTCAGGTTCGACGGCGAGGCCTGGTCGACCCCGAACAGCTCGACGAGGTCGAGCGTGTCGTTCACGAGGAACGGATTCCTCGGGTCGGTGATGTCCATGATGTCGAGGTCGGTGAACTCCTCGTCGTCGACGAGCACCGCGTACGTGCGGCCGTCGACGTGGCTCGTCCAGGCGAAGACGCTGTGCGTCTGATTCGGCTGGGTGTCCATGCCGCCCGCCGGATTGGTGAAGTCGCCCGCGTGCTTGACGAGCAGCTGCGGGCTCGTCGGGTCGGTGACGTCCCAGATGTTGATGCCGCCGCGCGTCGCGGGCTCGGTCGGCTCGGGCGCCCCGGGGCAGGTCTCGTTCTGGTGGATGAAGAGGACGCCGTCGAAGAACTCGTTCTTCATCCGCAGCGTGTCGGAGCCCTCGCCGGCGTAGTTGAACGGCGTCGTCTCCATGAACGCGCTCTCGACCTCGAACGGGTTCCTCGGGTCGGAGATGTCGATCACGTGCGCGCCGGTCCGCTCGCAGGTCGGCTCGCGGAACGCGGTCAGGAACGCGAAGTTGCCGAATGCCGAGACGTCGGCGATCCGGCCGTCGTTGCCGGCGCCGGACGGGTTGGTCACCTCGGCCTTGCCGACGAGCTTCACCCCCTGGCTGACCGGCGGTAGGTGGCCCTCGTTGGTGCCGTGCTGCATGGCCCCCGGCAGCACACCCTCGCCCGGGAACATCTCCGTCCCTGCGTGCTGCGGAGGACCCGCGATTGCCGCCGGAGCCGCAATGAGGCAGGCTGCGAGAGCGGCGGCGAACACGAGACGATGCGTGCTCACGATTCCCCTCCTCCGTGTGGTGGGAGCCGTTTATAACCCACTCGCGTGCTTCCGGGAAACCCCCCGGAAGGCCAGCATCCATGCGGTTTAGCGGTACTGTCCCGGTGGGCTCGGGCGAGGCGCCGGGGAGCTTCAGCCCACGACGCCGGCGAGCCCGTGCGGGGCGACGACCCGCTCCCGCTCGGCGCCCACCGAGATGAGGCAGACGTCGACGCCGAGGCGCTCCTCGACGAAGCGCACGTACGCGCGGGCGGCGGCGGGAAGGTCGGCGACGGACTCGGCGGTGTCCAGGGGCGCGTTCCAGCCGGGCAGCATCTCGTACACCGGCCGGGCGTGGTGGAAATCGCTCTGGTGGGCGGGGAACTCCTCGGTCTCGGTCCCGTCGGGCAGCAGGTAGCGCGTGCAGACGGCGATCTCGGCGAACGTCGAGAGGACGTCGAGTTTCGTCAGCACGAGGCTGGTCATGCCGTTGAGGCGGACCGCGAAGCGGAGGGCGACCAGATCGAGCCAGCCGCAACGGCGCTCGCGTCCCGTCGTCGTGCCGTACTCCGCCCCGAGCTCGCGGACGCGCGCCTGCTCCGGGCCCTCGATCTCGGTCGGGAAGGGGCCCTCGCCGACCCGCGTGACATACGCCTTCGCCACCCCGAGGACGCGGTCGATGCGCGTCGGGCCGATGCCGACGCCCGTCGCGGCGGCGCCGGCGGTCGGGTTCGAGGAGGTGACGAACGGATACGTGCCGTGGTCGAGGTCTAGGAGCGTTCCCTGCGCTCCCTCGAGGAGCACGCGACGGCCCTCGCGCAGCGCTTCGTCGACGAGCAGCGAGGTGTCCTCGACGTACGGGCGCAGGCGCGCCGCGCACGCTTCCATGCGCTCTGCCAGCTCCTCCGGCTCGAGCGCCTCGACGCCGTGCACCCGCTCGAGGAGGACGTTCTTCTCCGCCAGCGCCGTCTCGAACTTCTGGCGCAGGATCTTCGGGTCGAGGATGTCCTGGACGCGGATGCCGATCCGCGCCGCCTTGTCCGCGTAAGCGGGGCCGATCCCGCGCCGTGTCGTTCCGATCTGAAGCCGCCCGAGCCGCCGCTCGCTCGCGGAGTCGATCGCGACGTGCCACGGCATGATCAGGTGTGCGTTGCCGGAGACGCGCACGCCGTCGGTGGAGTGCCCCCGGCGCTCGAGCTCGTCGAGCTCGGCCACGAGGAGCGCGGGATCCACGACGCAGCCGGCGCCGACGACGCACAGCTTCCCGCTGAGGACGCCGGAGGGGACGTGGTGGAGCTTGAAGGTCTCCCCGCCGCGCACGATCGTGTGGCCGGCGTTCGGCCCGCCCTGGTAGCGGCAGACGACGTCGGAGTCCTGCGCGAGGAGGTCGACGATCTTGCCCTTGCCCTCGTCGCCCCACTGGGCGCCCACGATCACCGTCGCCGGCATCGTCCCGCAGCTTAGAACTCCGTCCGGCGCGACGACCGGCGCGGCAACGATTCACAGCTCGTCCACAGGTGGTCGGAAAGCGAACGAATCTGTCGCTAAGAGCGCCTCTCTCGTGGGGAAATCGCGGGGCGGACCACCGACCGGGCTGTGGACGGCCTGGTGGATTCTCGTCCGACGGTTCCGGCAGACTTGGGGAACACATGTTCGCCAAGCGCGTCCAGCTGCCGCCTTCGGGTGGACGTCGTCCACGCCTGACCCGGACGGCGCGCCTGGGGAGAACCGACTTGTCCAGCCCTGGCCGGTTCGCCTGAGGCGTGGACAAATACGCCCATGGCCCAAGCCGCCACGCCGCTCCAGGAGCCCCAGGTCCCCCCGCAGAACCTCGACGCCGAGGAGTCGGTGCTCGGCGCGATGATGCTCTCGACAGGCGCGATCGCGGCGGTCAGCGAGGTGCTCTCGGGGGACGGCCGCGAGTTCTACCGGGAGAGCCACGCGAAGATCTACCGCGCCGCGCTCGCGCTCTACGCGAAAGGCGAGCCCGTCGACGCGATCACGCTCGTCGACGAGCTCGACGAGCGCGGCGAGCTCGAGGACGTCGGCGGCAGGGTCCGCGTCCACGAGCTGGCCGCCCTCGTCCCCGCGAGCGCGAACGCCGGCCACTACGCGCAGATCGTCAAGGAGAGCGCCACCCTTCGCGGGCTCATCCGGGCCGGCGGCGAGATCGCCCGGCTCGGGTGGGAGCGCCCGGGCGAGACGGCCGAGCTCGTCGACCGCGCCGAGCAGATCCTCTTCGACCTCTCGCAGGAGAAGGCGACCTCGGAGTTCAGTCACATCGAGGCGCTCCTGAAGGAGAGCTTCGAGCGCATCACGCAGCTGTACGAGTCCGGTGCCGACGTGACGGGGATCCCATCGGGGTTCCGCGACCTCGACCGCATCACGTCGGGCTTCCAGGAGGGCAACCTCGTCGTCATGGCCGCGCGGCCGAGCATGGGCAAGTCGGCGCTCGGCCTCGGCGTGGCGGCCAACCTCGCGGTCCGGCGCGGCATCCCGGTGGCGCTCTTCACGCTCGAGATGTCGAAGTCGGAGGTGACGCAGCGACTCATGTGCAGCGAGGCGAAGGTCGAGTCGCAGCGCCTGCGCACCGGCAAGCTCTCCGCGGACGACTGGCCGCGCCTCACCGCCGCCTGCGACAAGCTCGCGAAGGCCCCGATCTACGTCGACGACACGGGCTCGATCACGATGATGGAGATCCGGTCGAAGGCCCGCCGGCTCAAGGGCAAGCACCCGGATCTCGGCCTCATCATCGTCGACTACCTCCAGCTCATGACCTCCGGCATGACGGCGGAGAACCGCGTGCAGGAGGTCTCGCAGATCTCGCGCTCGCTCAAGGTGCTGGCCCGCGATCTCGACGTTCCCATCATCGCGCTCTCGCAGCTCTCCCGCGCCGTGGAACAGCGGCACGACAAGAGGCCCATCCTCTCCGACCTGCGCGAGAGCGGCTCGATCGAGCAGGACGCCGACATCGTCATGTTCATCTACCGCGACGAGTACTACAACGCCGAGGAGTCCGAGCAGCAGGGCCTCGCCGAGGTGATCGTCGCCAAGCACCGGAACGGGCCCACCGACACGGTGAAGCTCTCGTTCCTCAAGCGCTACGCGAAGTTCTCCGACCTGGCCGCCGCCTGACGGCCGATCCAGATGGTTGCGGGGCGCCGTTGCCGCGTCGGCGCCCCGCTTCCGAGGAGGGCCTTGGGGGCTGAGCCGCAACCCCCGTGCTGTGCCGCTGACCACCCGACGCGCGAGCGCGCGGCTTTCTTCCCTCGGGAAGCGAGCGGCCTGCCGCGTCGTTCTCGGGGGCATGATCGCGCGCTGGTGGCGAGGGTGGACGGCGAGTGAGGAAGGCACGGCGGCCTACGAGTCGCTCCTGCGCACGACCATCTTCCCGGCGGTGCGGAGCCAGGCGGGCTGTCGGGGCACGTACCTCTTCCGCCGCGAGCTCCCGGAGGGCGGCGCCGAGTTTGCGACCTTGACCCTCTGGGAGACGTGGGAGTCGGTGCGCGACTTCGCCGGCGACGACTACGAAATCGCGGTCGTCCCGGACGAGGCTCGCGCCGTCCTCGACCGCTTCGACGAGCGGTCGGTGCACTACGAGGTCGTCGAGAGCCCCGAGGACGTCTAGCAGCGCGCCTAACGCTCGTCGGCGGGCTGGGCCGCCTCGGCATCGCCCGCATCGTCCCCGGTGACGGCGGCCTCGGCGGCCGGCTCCTCCTCCGTGCCCTGCTCGGGCTCCTCGTCGTCGAGGTACTCGGCGGGCTCGGCGGCCTCCGCCTGCGCCTCCGCGAGGGCGTCGGCCTCGGCGGCCTCCTCGGCCGCCATCTGCTCCAGCTCCTCTTCGGGCGGCAGCTCGCCGCCGATCGGCACGACGAGCGTCTTCACGTCGACCCGGACGTCCTCGAAGACGGTGATCGGCACCTCGTAGCGGCCGATGCGCTTGATCGGGTCGCCGAGGTCGATCTTGCGGCGGTCGACCCGGATCTTGCGCGTCCGCCAGAGCTCGTCCGTGATGTCGGTGGGCGTGACGGAGCCGAAGAGCGTGCCGCGCGGGCCGGCGTTGACCTCGAAGCGGAGCACCGTCTTGCGGAGGGTCTCGGCGATCTGCTCGGCCTGCTCCGCCGTCCGTGCCTCGTGCCGGGCGCGCTCGGCCTCCCGCCGCTCGAGCTCGGCGACGCGAGCGCTCGTCGCCTCCTCGGCCAGGCGCCGCGGCTTCAGGTAGTTGCGCATGTAGCCGCGCGAGACCGAGACGACCTCGCCCCGGAGCCCGACCTTGTCGACGTCCTGGAGCAGGATGACGTCCATCAGCGGCTCCCGTGGTGCGAGTCGACGTACGGGAGGAGGGCGATCTCGCGGGCGCGCTTCACGGCGACCGCGATCTGGTCCTGGTGGCGGCGGCAGGCGCCCGTGATCCGGCGCGAGCGGATCTTCCCCTTCTCGGAGATGTAGCGCCGGAGCTGGTTGTAGTTCTTGTAGTCGACCTCGTCGATCTTCTCGCGGCAGAAGTAGCAGCTCTTCCGGCGGCCGGGGCCGGGCGAGGGCGAGGTCCGGCGTCGCTTCCCCTGTGGCGGCATGTCTCTCCTGAACTCTCTGCTCTAGAACGGGATGTCGTCGTCGGCCGCGGCGGCGCCGGCGGGCGCGAAGTCGGAGCGGTCGGCCGCCACGTCCCCGCTCGGGATGTACGAGCCCTGCTCGCCGTCGCTGCGGCTGTCGAGGAACTGCACCTGGAAGGCGATCACCTCGACCTTCGAGCGCTTCTGGCCCTCCGTCTCCCACGAGGACCAGTCGAGCCGCCCGTCGACGCCGATCCGCCGCCCCTTCGCGAGGTGCTGCGAGAGCGACTCCGCCTGGTTCCCGAAGACCTTGACGTCGAAGAAGTTCGGCTTGTCGGTCCAGTTGCCGGCGTCGTCGCGCTGTCGTCCGTTGACCGCGAGCCCGAGCTGCAGCACGGGCTGGCCCGACGGCAGGTGACGAAGCTCCGGGTCGCGGGTGAGGCGACCTACGAGCGTGACGCGGTTGATGTCTCCAGCCATGGCTATCAGCTCCTCGATCGAACGTCTGTTCTACTCTACTCCCCGGCGGGGACGGCGTCGCGGGCCGGTGCCTCGCGGCCCGCCTCCCGCGGGGGCCGCTCGCGCTTGGACGTGGTCGCCGACGCCTCGATCCTGCGCACCGCCAGGTGGCGCATGACGCCGTCGGTGATCTTCAGGACGCGGGTCAGCTCGTCCAGGGTCGCGGCGTCCGCGTCGAACTGGAGGAGGTAGTAGACCGCCTCGCCCTTGTGGTCGATCTCGAAGGCGAGCTTGCGGCGACCCCAGACGTCCTGGCTCTGCCAGGCGCCTCCGTGGCTCTCGACGAGCTCGCGCGCGCGGGAGAGAATCTCGCTCTGGCGCTCGTCGGCGAGCTCGGGATCGAGCAGCAGCATGATCTCGTATGGGTTCATCGTTCCCTGTCGCTCCTTCCCTCGGTCTAGACGGCCCCGCCTTGCGCGCGCCGCTCGGGAATCAGCGGCGCCCGGCGGAGCAGGAAGCCGGTCGAGTATAGCGACCGCTCCAGGCTTGCCCGCCGGGCGAGTGTCGTGAGAGAGTGACGACGGTGAGACGAAACGCCGCAGTCGCGCTCGCCGCCGCAGCCGGTGCGGCGGTCGGCGTCCTGATCGCCCGCCGTCGGCGACCTCTCGCGAGGCCCGGACAGACCGGCGACGAGCGGGCCGACGACCTCCGCCGGAAGCTCGCCGAGGCGAAGGAGGCCGGGGGGAACGAGGACGACTTCGAAGCTGCCGGCATGGGCGCGGAGACGGTCGCTCCGGATCCCACTGCGGTCGCCCCGGCGTCACCGCCCCCTGCGACGGCGCCGGCCGAGGAGGGCGCGAAGGAGCCGCCGCCCGCGGACGAGTTCGAGGCGATGCGCCGCCGGGTCCACGAGGAGGCCCGCGCGGCCGCCGAGGAGATGAGGCGTACGGGCGATCCGCCCTCCGAGTAGGGAGGCCGCCGCTGCACGAGAACCGGGACACGGTGGAGATCGCCGCCCCGCCCGCGGCCGTGTTCGCCTGGCTCGCCGACCCCGAACGGCGCCTCGAGTGGATGGGCGCCCTCGCCGAGAGCGAGCCGCTCACGGAGGGGCCTCCCGCGGTCGGAAGCCGGTACCGCGACGTCTTCGAGGACCACGGCCAGCGGGTCGAGCTCGAGGCCGAGCTGGCGGAGCTCCAGCCGGCCCGCCGCCTCCGGACGAGCATCGTCGCCAACGGGTTCGAGTCCACGAGCACGCAGGACCTGGAGGAGACCGGCCGCGGAACCCGGCTCACGACCGTCGTCGAGACCGTCTACACGAAGCGCGTGGGCCGCATCTTCGCGCCGCTCGTGACGCGCCACGCCCAGAAGCAGCTCGAGGCCGACCACTCCCGTCTCAAGGAGCTCGTCGAGTCCGAGCACCGCGCGTAGGGCTCCACGCGGGACTTCGTGTTTCACGCGCACAAGCTTCGGGCGGGCCGTACGCCGCCATCCATGCCGTTCGGAGTGCGTCGTCAGGTTGTGCTCGTGGAGCACGAGCGCTCGGCGGGCGTACTGCGGGCGCGTGTTCGGCCGCTCTCCGAACTGCTGTAAGGTGCACCTGACATGACGCCGACGATGATCCGGCTCGAGAGCGTCTCCAAGCGCTTCGGGGCCGTCCGCGCAGTCGAGGCGGCCAGCGTCGAGATCGGGAAAGGCGAGTTCGTGGCGCTGCTCGGCCCGAGCGGCTGCGGCAAGACGACGCTCCTCCGCCTCGTCGCCGGCTTCGAGGCTCCCGACGAGGGCGTCGTCCGGATCGGGGAGCGGGTGGTCGCGGGGGGAACGTGGGTCCCGCCCGAGCGCCGGCACGTCGGCATGGTGTTCCAGGACTACGCGCTGTTCCCGCACCTGACGGTCGCCGGCAACACGGGCTACGGACTGGGACGGCGCCGGCGCGAGGCGCGCGTGCGCGAGGCGCTCGACCTCGTGGGCCTCTCGGCGCAGGGCGACCGCTACCCGCACGAGCTCTCAGGAGGCCAGCAGCAGCGCGTCGCCCTGGCGCGGGCGCTTGCTCCCGAGCCCTCGGTCGTCCTCCTCGACGAACCGTGGAGCAACATCGACCCGCTCCTGCGAGCCTCCATGCGCGACGAGCTCGCAGCGATCCTGCGTGCGACCGGCGTCACGGTGTTGCTGGTCACGCACGAGCAGGAGGAAGCCTTCTCGCTCGCCGACCGAGTCGCGCTCATGCGCGAAGGCTCGATCGTGCAGACCGGCGCTCCGGAGGAGATCTACTACCGCCCGGCGACCCGCTGGGCGGCGGAGTTCGTCGGCGCCGCGAACGTGCTCCCCGGCCGGCTCGCCGACGGGCTCGTCGAGACGCTCGTCGGCCGCTTCCCGGCGCCCAACGGGGACGCGCCCGGTGACGTCGACGTGCTCGTGCGGCCCGAGCTCCTCGAGCTGGCGGTCGATCCCGCGGGAGACGGCGAGGTCGTGCTCCGCGAGTTCCGCGGCCACGACGTGTTCTACCGCGTCCGCCTCGGGGACGGCACGACCGTCTGCTCGCAGCGCCCCTCGAACGAGTGGATCCCGCTCGGCGCGCGCGTGGCCGTCCGCCCGCACGCGGGCCGCGTCGCCCTCTTCCACTAGCGCGCGCCGTCCCCGGCCGCTTCGCCTTGACGCTTCGACGAAGGCCTAGGTAAGGTCGCCCGGCATCGAGTTGTAAGGCTGACCTTACAAGGAGGGTGAGAATGCCAGGGAGAGTGCTTGTCGCCGCGGCGGCCGCGCTGCTGCTGGGAACGCTCGCCGCCTGTGGCGGAGACGACGGCGACGGCGGCGCCTCCGCGGCCGGCGGCGGAAGCGACGGCGGAACGGTTGTCGTCTACTCGGGTCGCGAAGAGGAACTGATCGGGCCGCTCCTCGAGCAGTTCGAGGAGGAGAGCGGGGTCGGCGTCGAGGTTCGCTACGGCGACAGCGCCGAGCTGGCGGCGACGCTCGCCGAGGAGGGCGGAAACTCACCCGCCGACGTCTTCTTCGCCCAGGATCCGGGCGCCCTCGGCGCCGTCGAGGGTCAGGGACTGCTCGCGGAGCTGCCTGACGAGCTGCTCGAGCGAGTGGACGAGCGCTTCCGCGACCCGGACGGCCACTGGGTGGGCACCTCCGGGCGGGCCCGCGTCCTCGCCTACAACACCGAGCTGGTCTCCGCCGACGAGCTCCCGGAGTCGGTGTTCGACCTCACGGATCCGGCGTGGAAGGGGAAGCTCGGCATCTCCCCGACGAACGGCTCCTTCCAGGCGTTCGTGACTGTGATGCGCCTCACCGAGGGCGACGAGGTCACGCGCGAGTGGCTCGAGGGCATCCTCGCGAACGAGCCGAAGATCTACGACGGGAACGTGCCGATCGTCGAGGCCACCGCCGCCGGCGAGGTCGAGGCCGGCCTCGTGAACCACTACTACCTTTACGTCGTGCGGGAGGAGCAGCCCGACGCCCCGATCGAGAACCACTTCTTCCCGGGCGACGACCCGGGTGCGCTCGTGAGCGTCGCCGGCGTGGGGGTCCTCGACGGCGCCGAGCACGCTGCGGAGGCCGAGGCGTTCGTCGACTTCCTCCTCTCCGAGGAGGGGCAGCGCTTCTACGCGGAGGCGGCCGCCGAGGCGGAGTTCCCGCTCGTCGAGGGCGTCGAGCCGCGCGAGGGTCTTCCCGCCCTCGAGGAGCTCCAGGGGCCGGAGATCGAGCTCGACCGCCTCGGGCCCGAGCTCGAGCGGACGCTCCAGCTCCTGAACGAGGTCGGCTTCACGACGTGATCCGCGGCGCGGTAGCGAAGGCGGGCGCCCTGCGCGCCCGCCGCCGCCCGCCGCTCCTGCTCGTCGGGGCGGCCTTCACGGCCGTCGCGCTCGTCTGCCTTCCGCTCGCCTACCTCGTCCTGCGCGTGGCCGAGGGAGGGTCGGACGCGTGGAGCGTGCTCGGCCGCCACCGCATCCTCGAGCTCGTCGGGAACACGGCTCTCCTCGTCATGGCCGTCACGGGAGCCGCCCTCGTCGTAGGCGTGCCGCTCGCCTGGCTCGTCGCCCGCACCGACCTGCCGGGCCGTCGCCTCTGGGCCACGGCCGCCGCGCTGCCGCTTGTGATCCCGAGCTACGTGGCGGCGCTCGTGCTGCTCGCGGCCTTCGGGCCCCGCGGCTTCCTGCAGCAGGTTCTCGAGCGCCCGTTCGGCGTCGAGCGCGTGCCCGAGATCTACGGCCTCGGCGGCGCCGTGCTCGCGCTCACGATCTCGACGTATCCGTACGTCTACCTCCTCGTGGTCGCGGCGTTCCGGGAGCTCGACCCCGCGCTCGAGGAGGCCTCGCGGGGCCTCGGGCGCTCGCGCGCGCAGACCTTCCGCCTCGTGACGCTGCCGGTGCTGCGGCCGTCGCTCGGCGCGGGCGCGCTCCTCGTCGCCCTCTACACGCTCTCCGACTTCGGCGCAGTCTCCCTCATGCAGTACAGCTCCCTGACCCGGGCGATCTTCCTCCAGTACCGCTCGCTCTTCGACCGCACGCCGGCGGCGATCCTCTCGCTCGTCCTCGTCGTGCTCACCCTGGTCGTGCTCCTCCTGGAGGCGTACTGGCGCGGGCGGGCGCGCTACCAGCGGCCCTCGCCGGGAGCGGCGCGCGCAGGCCAGCGCATCCGCCTCGGCCGCTGGCGCTGGCCGGCGCTCGCGTTCTGCGGCGGCGTCGTCGGCTTCGCGCTCCTACTGCCGCTCGCGGTGATCGGCTACTGGCTCGAGCGGGCGGTCTCGCTGGAGCGCGGGCTTGGCGACGTCTGGGGCGCCGCGCTCAACTCGGTGGTCGCCTCGGGGCTCGCCGCCGGCGCCGCCGTCGCCGCCGCCCTACCCGTCGCGCTCCTCGCCGTGCGCTACCCGGCCGGCTGGTCGCGCGCGCTCGAGCGGCTCTCGTACTCCTCGAACGCGCTTCCGGGGATCGTGATCGCGCTCTCGCTCGTCTTCTTCGCCGCGAACTACGCCGGCTTCGCCTACCAGACGCTCGCGCTGCTGATCTTCGCCTACGTCGTCCGCTTCTTCTCGCAGGCCGTCGCGGGCGCTCACTCGGCCCTGCTCCGCGTCGACCCGCGCCTCGAGGAGGCCGCGCGCGGTCTGGGAAAGACGCCGCGGCGCGCGTTCGCCTCGGTGACGGCGCCGCTCGTGGCGCCCGGGCTCCTCGCCGGCGCCGCCCTGGTCTTTCTCTCGACCATGAAGGAGCTGCCGGCGACGCTCCTGCTCGCGCCGATCGGCTTCGAGACGCTCGCGACGCAGGTCTGGACGGCGACGACGGTCGCCTCGTACTCGAAGGCTGCCTTCCCTGCCCTGCTCCTCATCCTCTTCTCCGCGCCGTTCGTCTACCTGCTCACCCTGCGCCGGCGACCGGAGGTCGACGCTCCCGGGTAAGGGAGGACATGGGCGCGCTGCGGATCGGCTGCTCGGGCTGGGTGTACGGTCACTGGCGCGGGCGGCTCTACCCGGAGGGGCTGCCGCAGCGACGCTGGCTCGAGCGCTACGTAGAGCTCTTCGACACCGTCGAGGTGAACGCGACCTTCTACCGGCTGCCCCGCCGCGAGACGGTCGCCGCCTGGGTCGACGAGACGCCGCCCGGGTTCCTCTTCGCCGTGAAGGCGAGCCGCTACCTCACGCACGTCAGGCGGCTGCGCGACCTCGACCAGGGGCTCGCTCGCTTCTACGCCTCCATCGAGCCGCTCGTCCGCTCGCCGAAGCTCGGGCCGGTGCTCTGGCAGCTGCCGGAGAACTTCCACCGCGACGACGAGCGCCTAGCGACGGCCCTGGAGCGGCTGCCGGCCGGCCGGCACTGCTTCGAGTTCCGGCACGAGAGCTGGTTCCGGCCCGACGTCTATGTCCTCCTCCGCGAGCACGGCGCCGCGCTCGTCGTCGGCGACACGCCGAAGCGGCCGTTCCAGGCCCACGAGCTGACGGCGGACTGGACGTTCGTCCGCTTCCACCACGGGCGGCGCGGCCGCAGGGGCAACTACTCCGAGCGGGAGCTCGAGGAGTGGGCCGAGCGCCTCGCGGGCTGGCGGGAGCGCGCCGACGTCTACGCCTACTTCAACAACGACTGGGAAGGCTTCGCCGTCCGGAACGCCGTGCGGCTGCGCGAGCTGCTCGACCCGGGTCAGCAGCCGCCCGCGGCCTCGTAGGCCGACCAGCGGCGCGCCGTCTCGCCCCAGATCGGCTCCTCTCGGATCCGGGCGAGGTGCCCGAGCAGCTCGATGTGGTAGGCGTGGTAGTGCGCGTTGGCAGGCGAGCCGTCCAGCGAGTAGCGCGACCAGCAGCCGGTGTCGAAGCGGTGCAGGAGGCTCCTGGCCGCCGCGGCCATGTTGTCCATGAACGCCCCGGCGCGCTCGTCGCCCGTGATCCGCACGTACGCGTCGAGCGAGACGATGGACTGGAGGTGCGCGTTGAGGATCGGCATGTCCGAGTGGCCGTACTCCTGGATCCAGGCGCCGTACGGCAGCTCGAGCGAGAGCTCCCGCGGGATGAGGCGGAAGGCGGCGCGGGCGCTCCCGAGCAGCTGGGGATCGTCGAGCAGCTCGCCGGCGCGCGCGAGCGACTGGGCGCCGATGGCCTGCGCGAAGCCGGAGCTCCACCGGGATGGCCCGCCGAACGGGAAGTAGTACTCCCAGAGGAGCCCGTTGCCGACCGGAACTCCCCGCTCGACGAGCGCCCGCGCGAGCGTGCCCGCCTGCTCGCGCCGTTCCCTGCGGACGAGGCTGTTGAGGCGGGCGAAGCTTCCCAGCGGGTGGAACTGGAAGCCGTGGCCCGCCTGGAAGCGGTAGACGATCCCGTCGTCGGCGATCACCTCTCCGGGCGGGTCGCGGAGCGGGGACTCGCGGAGATGGGCGACGTTCGCCTCGAGCATGCCGAACAGCGTCAGCGCGCGCGGGCCGTCGTAGGCGTCCGCGTGGACGGCGACGCTTCGCAGGACGGCCGCGACGACGGCGCCGCGGCCGGAAGGCAGCTCGGCGAGTGCGGTCTGCGCCCGCGTCAAGGTCTCGCGGTGGCGCGCCGCGGCCTCCTCGTCGAGCCGGCCGTCGGCGGCCGCAGCCTCGAGGCCCTCCCCCGCCGAGCCGGCGTCCACCTCCGCGCGCGCGGCGACCGCGTCCCGGAGGGCGGCCGCGGTGGTCGCGCCGACGATGCCGTCCGCCAGGAGCCCGTTCGCCGACTGGAAGGCGCCGACGGCCGCCGCGGTTCCCTCGCCGAACGCCCCGTCCGCGGCCTGCTCGTAGTAGCCGAGGGCGGCCAGCGCGTGCTGGAGGTCGCGGACGTCCGCGCCTCGCTGGCCTTCCCGCAGGAGTCGCGCCGTCTCCGGGAGGGACGGGGCCTCGGCCTGGTTCCCGGGCCGGGCGGCCGCCGCCGGCCGCTCGGAGGCCTGCCGCTCGGAAGGTTCCGGGGCGCTTGCGTCCCGCCACAAGGCGACCGCAGCGACTACGACGAGCGCGAGCCCGGCCGCGAGCAGGCGCGTGTGCGGGGCGAGCGCGGCGCGCAGGCGGGCGAGGTCGCCCGCGAACGTCCGCGGCGGCGGGCGGCGGCGCCGCGCCGGCCTGGTTCGGAGCGGAGGTGCAGGCTCCTCCCGAACCGGCGGCTCGTCCCACCAGTCGAGGGCGTCGTCGAAGTCGAGGAACGGATCAGCGCGGCGTGACATCCGGCACGAAGATACGGCGGGCGGCGGACGCGCCGCGGCCCGGAGCGGGGGGGTCAGAGATGCCGGGAGCGGCGTCGCCTAGTCGGAGTGCGCGCGGAGCCAGTCGGCGAGGTTGCGCGCCTGCGTCGCCGGATCGTCGGAGGAGCGTACCGGCTCGACCGACGGCCGCCTGTCCCGTTCGGGCGAGCCGTCTCCGTTCCCGGCGACGGCCCAGACGAGGCCCGCCCCGGCGAGCGCGAGCAGGACGAGGCCCACGGCGACGGCGGCGACGAGCCGGCCGCGCGGCGTGCGCTCGACTGCGCGCGGGGGCGG
>DASTBX010000137.1:0-4206 GCA_035711645.1 Gaiellaceae bacterium | reverse complement strand
GGCTCAGACCCTGCCCCGGAACGCCGACCTGGCCGAGCGCTTCGAGCTCCTCGCCGACATGCTGGAGCTGGACGGTGCGGACGCCTTCCGTCTCGCCGCCTACCGGCGGGCCGCCGCCCGGATTCGCGAAGCGGCCGTACCCGTGGCGCAGCTCGCCCTCGACGGCAAGGCGACCCGCCTCTCCGGCATCGGGGGGACGATCGAGGCGAAGATCGTGGAGCTGAGCGAGACCGGCGACCTGCAGGCGCTCGCCAAGCTACGGGACAAGCTCCCGGCGGGCCTCGTCGAGGTCATGCACGTCCCCGGTCTCGGGCCGAAGACGGCGCGCAAGCTCTGGGAGGAGCTCGGCGTGGACTCGCTCGACAGCCTGCGCGCGGCGGCCGAGCAGGAGCGCCTACGGACGCTCCCCGGTCTGGGCGCCAAGACGGAGGAGAAGGTGCTGAAGGCGCTGTCGGGCCCCGCTCGCCGCTCGGCGGACACGGGCCGCACGCTCCTCGGGCGCGTGCTCGGGGCGGTGCGGCAGGCAGTCGAGGAGATCGAGGGAAGCGGACTCGCCGACCGGGTCTCCGAGGCGGGGAGCGTGCGGCGGCGGCGCGAGACCGTGCGCGATCTCGACCTGATAGCGACGGCGGCCGACCCGCCCGCGCTGACAGCGTTCTTCGCCGGGCGCCCGTGGGTGGCCGAGGTGGTCGCACACGGGCCGACGAAGGCGACCGTCGTCTCGCATGAGGGGCTCCGCTTCGACCTCCGCGTCGTCCCGCCAGAGAGCTACGGCAGCCTCCTCCAGCACTTCACGGGCTCCAAGCACCACAACGTGGCCGTGCGCGAGGAGGCCGTCCGCCGGGGGCTCTCCGTCTCGGAGTACGGCGTGCTCGAGACCGAGAGCGGCGAGACCTTCCAGGCTGCCGACGAGGACGCCGTCTACGCGCGCCTCGGCTACGCCTGGATCCCGCCCGAGCTGCGCGAGAACGGCGGCGAGCTCGAGGCGGCGCGAAACGGAAGCCTGCCGACCCTCGTCGAGCTGGCCGACCTCCAGGGCGACCTCCACATGCACACGGACTGGTCGGACGGGCGCGGCACGCTCGAGGAGATGGCCGTCGCCGCGCTCGAGCGAGGGAGGCGCTACGTGGCCATCTGCGACCACGCGAGGCGGCTTCGCGACGGGCGCCTCGAGCAGCAGACCGAGGCGATCGCCGCGCTTCGCGAGCGGCTGCCCGAGCTCGAGATCCTCGCAGGGATCGAGGTGGACATCCGCGCCGACGGCAGCCTCGACATGCCCGACGACGTGCTCGCCGGGCGCGACTGGGTGATGGCGTCCATCCACTCCGGCTTCGACGGGCCGCGCGAGCGCCTCACCGAGCGGCTGGTCTCGGCGATGGAGAACCCGCACGTCGACTGCATCGGCCATCCGACCGGGCGGAAGATCAACCGCCGCCCGCCCTACGACCTCGACTTCGAGCGGGTGCTCGAGGAGGCGGTCGAGACGGGGACGTTCCTCGAGATCAACGCCCAGCCCGACCGTCTCGACCTCATGGACTCGCACGCGCGTGCGGCCGCGGAGGCCGGCGTCGGCATCGTCATCTCGACGGACGCCCACCGGGTCCACGAGCTGGACAACCTCGAGCTCGGGGTCGCTCAGGCGCGCCGCGGCTGGCTGACGAAGGACCAGGTCGTCAACGCGCGCTCCTGGAAGCAGGTGCGCAAGCTGATGAAGTCGTGACGCAGTTCCGCGAGGACGCGGCAGCCGTCGCGGAGTGGGTCGCGGGCTACCTGGAGGGAGTCCGCGAGCGCCCCGTGCTCGCTGGGGTCGAGCCGGGCGAGATCCGCGCCGCGCTCCCTGCCTCGCCGCCGGAGCGGGCGGAGCCCTTCGCCGCGGTGCTCCGCGACCTCGATGAGGTGCTGCTCCCCGGGATCACGCACTGGAACCATCCCCGCTTCTTCGCCTACTTCGCGGTCTCCGGCACGGAGCCGGGGATCCTGGCCGAGTTCATCACCGCGGCCCTGAACGTCAACGCGATGCTCTGGCGCACCTCCCCTGCCGCGACCGAGCTCGAGGAGGTGGCCGTTGACTGGGTGCGGCAGCTGCTCGGCCTGCCGGAGGGTCTGCACGGGCACATCGAGGACACCGCCTCGACTTCGACGCTCGCTGCGCTCGCCGCCGCGCGGGCTCACCGGCCCGCCGGCGCGGTGCTCTGCTCGGAGCACGCCCACTCCTCGGTGGACAAGGCGGCCCGCCTGCTCGGACTGCCCCTGCGCAAGCTCGCCGCCGACGCGGAGTTCCGCCTGCGCCCGGACGCTGTGGCCGCCGCCCTCGCCGAAGGAGAGGCCGCCGCGGTCGTCGCCACGGTCGGCACGACGTCGACCACGTCGGTCGACCCGGTCCGCGCGATCGCCGAGCTCTCCCGCGAAGCAGGCGCCTGGCTCCACGTCGACGCGGCCTACGCCGGCTCGGCCGCGGTGTGCGAGGAGCACCGCTGGGCGCTCGCGGGAGTCGAGCGGGCGGACTCGCTCGTCGTCAACCCGCATAAGTGGCTCTTCACGCCGATCGACTGCTCCGTTCTCTACACGCGCCGGCCCGACGCTCTCCGCGAGGCCTTCAGCCTCGTCCCGGAGTACCTGCGGACGAGCGTCGAGGACGTCACCAACCTGATGGACTACGGTCCGGCGCTCGGCCGGCGCTTCCGGGCGCTCAAGCTCTGGGCGGTCGTGCGCTGCTACGGCCGCGAGGGCCTGCAGGCGCTCATCCGGGAGCACGTGCGCCTCGCGCGGCTCTTCGCCTCCTGGATCGAGGAGGCGCCGGGCTGGGAGGTCGCGGCACCGGTGCCCTTCTCCGTGGTCTGCTTCCGGCGTGAGGGCTCCGACGAGGAGAACGAGGCGCTCCTCGAGCGCGTGAACGCGACCGGGGAGGCGTACCTCTCCCACACCGTGCTCGAGGGGCGCTATGTCCTCCGGCTTGCCGTCGGCCACCACCGGACCACGGAGGACGACGTCCGGCGGGCCTGGGAGCTCCTACAGGAGCTCTAGGAGCCGGGCCAGCTCCTCCGGTCCGGCCACGACGAGGTCCGCCGCCTCCCGCAGCGCGGCCGGCCCCTCCTCCGAGGCGACCGCCACGCGCACCGCGTGCTCGAGGCCGGCGGCCGCGAGGCCCGCGAAGGCGTCCAGGTCGGTCGTGTCGTCGCCGGCATAGAGCCCGCGCTCGGCGCCCGAGCGTTCGAGAAGCGTCCGCACGGCGGTCCCCTTGTCGGCCTTGACCGGCGGACGGACCTCCAGCACCTTCCGGCCCCAGCGGGCGTCGAGGCCCTCCGCCTCCGCGCGATCCGCCACCTCCTCGAGGCGCCGGCGCGCGGCCGCCTCGTCCCGGGCCTCGCGGTAGTGGTAGGAGAGGGAGAGGCCCTTGTCCTCGACGGGGAGGCCGACGCGGTCGCGAAAGCGCGCGATCGCCGCTGCCAGCTCCTGCGCGCGCGGATCGAGCTCGAGGCCGTGGTTGCCGACGTAAACGATCGCCTCGACGCCGACGAGGCGGCGGGCGTCCTCGCCGGCGCGGCCGCTCACGCACGCCACGAGCGCGTAGCGGTCCGCGAGCCGCTCGAGCTGTGCGCGCGTCGCGGCGGGCACCCGGGCGAGCTCCGGCCGCGCGACGATGGGCGCGAGCGTCCCGTCCACGTCGAGGACGAGCGCGCTCCGCTCCGGCGCCTCGACGAGGGGGGCGAGCAGCGGGGCGGCCTCCATCGGCCCGCCTAGGAGGGTCTGGCGAGATAGGCGCTTGTGCCGCGGGGACGCGCTAATCGCCCCGATGCGGCGTCCTCAGTCGCGCCGATAGTTCTCACGATCGGCGCTCCCTGCGTCCTTGCCTCGGAACGAGCATCGCACCCCCGCGACGAACGACAGTCCACCAAACCCTCCTAGGATACGGCCGTGCCGCGGCATCGCACGCTTCTGGCGCTCGGCGGCATCGGCGTGGCCTCGGGGTTCCTGAGCGCGCTCTTCGGCGTCGGCGGCGGCATCGTCGTCGTGCCGCTGCTCGTCCTCCTGCTCGGCTTCGACCCCCGCGTCGCCACGGCCACCTCGCTCGCCGCGATCCTCGTGACGGCGATCGTCGGCGCGACGTCGTTCTCGCTCCTCGAGCACGTCGACTGGGACGCGGCCGCGCTCGTCGGACTGCCTGCCCTCCTCGGCTCCGTGGCCGGCGTCCGCGTGCAGCAGCTG
>DASTBX010000136.1:0-3864 GCA_035711645.1 Gaiellaceae bacterium | reverse complement strand
GTCCCGCGCTTCACGTGCCTGCCGCTCGAGTGCTTCGGCGTCGTCTGCGACTGGGACGCTGCGGCGGGGCGGCTGACGGCCTGGGTGAACTTTCAGGGGCCGTTCACGCTGCACGGCGTCGCCGCCGCGGCGCTCGGTCTGCGCGGCGACCGGCTGCGGCTCCTGACGCCGCCCGACTCGGGCGGCTCGTTCGGGATCAAGGCCGCCGTGCTGCCGTACGTCGTTCTGATGGGGCTCGCCTCGCGCGCGCTCGGCGTGCCGGTGCGCTGGACCGAGGACCGGCTCGAGCACCTCGCGGGCAGCGCGGCCTCGACCGGTCGGGTGACGACGATCGAGGCGGCGTTCACCTCGGACGGCGAGCTGACCGGGCTCCGGTACGACGCGATCGAGGACGTTGGCGCCTACGTGCGGGCGCCAGAGCCGGCGACGCTCTACCGGATGCACGGCTCGCTCTCCGGCGCGTACCGCGTGCGGAACGTTGCGGCCCGCTACCGCGTCGCGCTGACGAACACGGTGCCGTCCGGGCTCAACCGCGGCTTCGGCGGCCCGCAGCTCTACTTCGGGCTCGAGCGCGTGATGGCGATCGCGGCCCGCCGGCTCGAGCTCGACCCCGCCGACCTCGTGCGCCGCAATCTTCTGGCGAGCGAGCAGATGCCGTACCGGACGCCCTCCGGGGCGCTCTACGACTCGGGCGATTACGAGGCCTGCCTCGACCGCGCGCTCGAGCTGGCGGACTACGACGAGTTGCGCTCGCGCGTCGCGCGCGGTCGTGGCGAAGGGCGCCTGGCAGGCGTGGGGCTCGCCTGCATCGTCGAGCCGTCGATCTCGAACATGGGGTACATCACGCTCGCGCAGACGGCCGTCGAGCGCGCCGAGGTGCTTCCAAAGTCGGGAAACGCCGAAGGAGCCTCCGTCGCGATCGACCCGCTCGGCGGAATCACCGTGCGCCTGGGCACGACGCCACAGGGGCAGGGTCACCGGACGGTGTGCGCGCAGGTGGTCGCAGACGAGCTCGGCTGTGCGCCGGAGGACGTTACGGTCCTCTCGGAGCTCGACACGGCGACGACGCCCTGGACGGTCGCCTCCGGCAACTACTCCTCGCGCTTCTCGGGCGTGGGCGCCGGCGCGGTGCAGGCGGCCGCGAGAGCCGTACGGACGAAGGTCGACGCGATTCGCACGCACGCCGGCGACCCCGAGCTCCCGCTTCGCAAGGTGGCCGGCATGGCCCACTGGAACCCGGAAGGCCTGCCCGAGGGGCTCGAGCCGGGGCTCAGCGCCGTCGCGTTCTGCGCCGCGCCGAACCTCGATCCCCCCGACGCCGAGGACCGCGTCGCGTCCTCGGCCGCCCACGGTCTCGTCGTCGACGTCTGCGCAGTGGAGGTCGACTCCGCAACGGGCGCGGTCACCGTGACGGACTACGTGACCGTGCACGACGCCGGTGTGCTGCTCAACCCGGCGCTCGCCGACGGCCAGGTCGTCGGCGGCCTCGCGCACGGCGCGGGGGCGGCGCTCCTCGAGCGGCACGTGTACGACGAGCTCGGAAACCTCATGACCGGCTCGCTCGTCGACTACCTCGCCGCGACGGCGCCGGACCTCCCCTCCGCGAAGATCGACCACGTGTCGTCGCCCTCGCCGTTCACGCCGCTCGGCGCCAAGGGCATCGGTGAGGGCGCCACGATGTCCGCCCCAGCCGCCATCGCGAACGCCGTCGCGGATGCGCTCGGCCGCGACGACGTCGAGCTGCCGCTCACCGCGCCGCGGGTGTGGGAGCTTCTTCAGGAGGATGATGAAGCCTCCGCCGTTTGAGTACGTTCGGGCCACGTCGGTGGACGAAGCGTTGGCCGCCCTCGCAGAGGGCGGCGAGGACGCGAAGCCGATCGCGGGCGGTCAGAGCCTCGTCCCGGCGCTGAACATGCGCCTCGTCCGGCCCAGCCTGCTCGTCGACGTCAACCACGCCGGGCTCGAGGGCGTCTCGGCGAACGGCGACCTGCGGATCGGCGCGACGACGCGGCAGGCGGCGCTCGCGCACGATGAGCGCGTCCACCCGCTCGTCCGGCAGGCGCTCCCGTTCGTCGGGCACTTCGTCACGCGGAACCGGGGAACGGTGGGCGGGTCGATCGCCCACGCGGACGGCGCCGCGGAGCTGCCGCTCTGCCTCGTCGCCCTCGACGGCGTCGTCGAGGCCGAGGGGCCGGGCGGTCGCCGTGAGGTGCCGGCGGAAAAGTTCTTCGTCACGCACTTCCAGACGGCGCTGGAGCCCGGCGAGCTCCTCGTCGAGACCCGCTGGCCGCTCGCCGGCGCGGGCCAGGCGAGCGCGTTCGAGGAGCTCGCGCTGCGGGCCGGCGACTTCGCGCAGTCGGCGGCCGCGGTCGTGCTCCGCCGCGAGGCGGGGATCGTGGCCGAGGCTCGCGTTGCCGTAGGCGCCGTTACCGACCGGCCCACGAGGCTGACCGAGGTCGAGCGGCTGCTCGGCGGCTCGGCCGGCGCCGACGCGGCCGCAGATGCCGGCGCCCTCGCCGCCCGGCTCGTCGACCCGCCCGGCACGATGCACGCCACGAGCCGCTACCTCCGCGAGCTCACCGGACTCCTCGTCATGCGAGCGATCCAGAGAGCCTCGTGATCGAGATCGAGCTCGAGGTGAACGGCCGGTCGGTCCGCGAGCCCGTCGAGCCGCGGCTCCTGCTCACGGACTTCCTCCGCCACCGGCTCGGCCTCACCGGGACGCACGTCGGCTGCGAGCACGGCATCTGCGGGGCCTGCACGATCCTGCTGGACGGCGCAGCCGTGCGCGGCTGCTGCCTGCTCGCCGTGCAGGCAGACGGCAGCTCGATCGAGACGGTCGAGTCGCTGGCGACGGAGGACGGGCTCTCGCCGCTGCAGGCCGCGTTCCGACGGCATCACGCGCTCCAGTGCGGCTTCTGCACGCCGGGCATCCTGATGGCCGTCCAGGACTTCCTCGAGCACCATCCGCAGCCCACTCGAGCGGAGATCGTCGACCTCTTGTCGGGGCATCTCTGTCGGTGCACCGGCTATGCGCCGATCGTCGACGCGGTGATGGACGCCGTTAGCCGTTCTCCCGAAGGGAGAACGGCGTGAACCTCGCGCTGTCGCTGCTCGCCGCGTGCGAGCGCCACCCCGAGCTCGAAGCCTTCCCCGGGATCACGTACGGCGAGCTGTTGCCCCGCGTGCGTCGCATCGCCGGCGGGCTCGGCGTCGAGCCCGGCGAGCGCGTCGCGGTCGTGCTCGACAACCGGCTGGAGACGGCGCTTCTCTACTGGGCCTGCCAGTGGGCGGGGGCGATCCCCGTGCCGCTCAACTGGCGCCTCTCCGACCAGGAGCTCGCCTACTGCGTCGAGGACTCGGGCGCCGCGGTGGCGATCCGGGAGAAGGACCCACTCCCGGAGGGGGACGAGCATCCGGGCGCCCTCGACGTCGACGACCGCGAGGCGTCGCTGCTGCTCTACACGTCGGGCACGACCGGCCGGCCGAAGGGCGTGCCGCGCTCGCACGCCGCCGACCGCGCCGGCGCCTGGTCGCAGGCACTCCAGCACGGTTACGCGTGGGGCGACCGGACGCTCGGCGTGATGCCGCTCTACCACACCATGGGGATCCACTCGCTGCTCGCCATGCACCTCGTCGGCGGCTGCTTCGTGCCCCAGGCGCGCTGGGACGCGGGCGAGGCGTTGCGCCTGATCGCCGGGCAGCGCGTTACATCGCTCTACTTGGCGCCGACGCTCTTCCACGACCTCGTCCACCAGCCCGAGCTCGAGTCCGCCGACGTGTCTTCCGTGCGGGCGCTCGGCTACGCGGGAGCGGCAATAACCTCCACGCTCGTCCGGCGCTGCGCCGAGGTCTTCGAGCCCG
>DASTBX010000135.1:0-6815 GCA_035711645.1 Gaiellaceae bacterium | reverse complement strand
TCCCGGCCGACTCCTGGCCGCGGTGCTGGAGCGCGAAGAGCCCGAAGTAGGAGAGCCGGGCGACGTCGCGGCCGGGCGCGTGGATGCCGAAGACGCCGCACATCAGGCGTCCGGCTCCCAGGCGGCGCGGAGCTCGGCGAGCCGCACGCCGAGCAGGCTGTCGCCGCCGACGACGCCGATCCGTCGCATCGGCACGCCCTCGAGGGCCTCCGCCCGCTCGGGCGGGCACGCGAGAATCACCCGACCCGGCCCCTCGCCGAACCACTCGCGCGCATCCGCGTCGAGCTCCACGTCGGCGCCGACGCCGGAGTGCATGGCCAGCTCGGCCAGCGCGACGGCGAGCCCGCCGGTCGAGACGTCGTGCGCGGCGGCGAGCCCGAGCGCTGCCCGCCAGAGGAAATGGACGAGCGCCGCCTCCGCGGCGTGGTCGGGCGCCGGCGGGCGGCCCGCGGGGCCGCCGAGGTAACGCGCCTGGTACTCGGACCCGTCGAGCGAGGGCTCGCCGCCTCCCGCGAGGAGCACGACGTCCCCGTCCTGCCAGCCGGCCGGCACCGCGCGCACGTCGGCGACGAGGCCCACGCAGCCGACCACCGGTGTGGGAGTGATGGCGCGCCCGTCCGTCTCGTTGTAGAGGGACACGTTGCCCGAGACGACGGGGACGCCGAGGACCTCGCAGGCGCGGGCCATACCCTCGATCGCCTCGGCAAGCTCCCAGGCGACCTCCGGCTTCTCCGGGTTCCCGAAGTTGAGGCAATCGGTGATCGCGAGGGGCCGGCCGCCGGCGCAGGCGACGTTGCGCGCGGCCTCGAAGACGACGCTCGCGCCGGCTGCGCGCGGGTCGAGGGAGGCGGCGCTGCCGGGCCCGTCGAGGGAGACGGCGAGGCCGCGGAGCGAGGGGCGGAGGCGCAGCACGGCGGCGTCGAGCCCGGGTCGGCGCACCGTGCGCGAGCCGACCAGGTGGTCGTAGCGCTCGAACACGGGCCGGCGGCTGCGGACGTTGGGCGAGCCGAGGAGCGCGACGAGATCGTCGCCGTCCACGGCGACCGGCGGATGCTCGATGGGAGGCGCGAGCATGCGCGGGGTCGTGGCGACGCGGTAGCGGGGCGTCTCCTCCGTCAGGTGCCCCACGGGAATCGCGCCGACCTCCTCCTCGTCGTGGAAGGCGCGCAGGAGACCCGAGTCGGTCACGGATCCGATCTCGGCGCAGCCGAGCTCCCAGCGCGCGCACACCTGCTCGACCGCGGCCAGCCGCTCGGGCGCCACGACGGCGACCATCCGCTCCTGGCTCTCGGAGACCATGATCTCGACGGGCTCGAGCTCGGGCTCGCGGAGCGGAACCCGGTCGAGGTGGACGTCGATCCCGGCGCCGCCCCGGCCGGCCATCTCCGCGAGCGAGGAGGCGAGGCCGGCGGCGCCGCAGTCCTGGAGCGACTCGACGAGCCCGCGCTCGACGAGCTCGAGGCTCGCCTCGATCAGCTTCTTGCCGGTGAACGGGTCGCCGATCTGGACGGTCGGCCGCTTGTCCTCGTCCTCGTCTGACAGCTCCTGGCTCGCGAGCACGCTCGCGCCGCCGATGCCGTCGCGGCCCGTGGTCGCCCCGTAGAGGACGACGAGGTTCCCGGGCCCGCTCGCGCCGGCGCGCGTGAGGCGCTCCGCCGGGAGGAGCCCGACGCACATGGCGTTCACGAGCGGGTTGCCGGCGTAGGCCTCGGCGAAGACGGCCTCACCCCCCACGGTCGGCACGCCGACGCAGTTGCCGTAGTGTCCGATCCCGCCCACCGCGCGGTCGAAGGCGAAACCCGGCTCGCCGAAGCGCAGCGCGTCGAGGAGCGCGACCGGGCGGGCGCCCATGGCGACGATGTCGCGCAGGATGCCGCCGACGCCGGTGGCCGCGCCCTGGAACGGCTCCACCGCGGACGGATGGTTGTGGCTCTCGACCTTGAAGGCGCAGGCCTCGCCGCCCCCGAGGTCGACGACGCCGGCGTTCTCGCCGGGGCCCTGCAGGACGCCGGGCCCCTCGGTCGGGAAGCGCCGCAGGAGGAGCGCCGAGTGCTTGTAGCCGCAGTGCTCCGACCAGAGCAGCGAGAAGACGCCCAGCTCGAAGTCGTTCGGGTCGCGCCCGAGCAGATCCCGGATACGGTCGAGCTCCCCGTCCGTGAGGCCGAGCGCGCGGTGGAGCGGCTGTTCCGCCACGGAGCTCAAAGGAGAGTCCCACTCTAGCGTCCGCCCAGGACCGCGAGGAAGTCGGCCTCGTCCGTCCAGGTAGCCTCTCCGCGTGCTCCGCGGTTACGTGCCCCTGCTCGCGATCGTCGCCGCGATCTGGGGCGCGTCGTACCTCTTCATCAAGGTCGCGGTCGACGAGGTGGAGCCGACCGCGATGATGTTCTTCCGGCTCGTTCTCGCCAGCGCCGTGCTCGTGCCGCTGATCGTGTGGCGCCTCGGTCGGCGGGACGCCGTGGCGCAGGTGCGCGGCACAGGCTGGAACGCCTTCGGAGTCGGTCTCCTCAACGCGGCCCTCCCTTTCACGCTCATCGCCTGGGGCGAGAAGCACATCGATTCGGGAATCGCCGCGATCGCCAACGCCTCCGTGCCCATCTTCGTGGTGCTGCTCGCGCTCCGCTTCAACCCGAGCGAGCGGGTCGGGGGGATCCGTCTCGCCGGCATCCTCGTCGGCCTGCTCGGGGTCGGCGTCCTCACGGGGCTGCACCCGGAGGGCGGCTGGCTGGCCGTCGCGGGCACGCTCGCCGTCGTCGCCGCCTCGCTCTCCTACGCGGGGGCGAACCACTTCGTGCAGCACCACTACTCCCGCACCTCGCCGCTCGTGACCGCGACCGTCTCGTCGCTCACCGGTGCGGTGATCCTGCTTCCGTTCGCGCTCTTCCAGCTGCCGGGCGAGCTACCGAGCTGGGAGGCGATCGGCTCCATCGTCGCGCTCGGCGTCCTGGCGACGGCGGTCGCGCTCCTCTTCTTCTACCGGATGCTGAACCTCTACGGCGCCGCGCGTTCGTCGCTCGTCACCTACCTGCTCCCGCCGACCGCGCTCGTCTACGGGGTGCTCATCCTCGACGAGAAGATCACCCTCAACGCGGCCCTCGGTCTCGTCCTCATCCTCGCCGGGGTGGCGCTCGGGTCGGGCGCCGGGGCGGGGTTCCTCCGGCGGCGGCGCGAGGCGGCGACCGCGGCGCCGCACGCGTGACGGCGGAGCTCGAAGGCGACGGCTTCCGGCTCCGGCGGGCGAGCGCCGCCGACGTGGGCTTCTGGGCGGAGCTCGCCCGGCACGACGGGGTGGAGCCGTTCATGGCCGCGGTCTCCGCGAAAGACGAGGAGGAGCTCCTCGAGGGCGTGCGGCTGTCCGACGAGGAGCCGTCGCTGCACGGGCGCTTCATCGTCGAGGTGGGCGGGGAGCGGGCGGGGACGATGGCGTTCGACGTCGCCAACCGCCGCAGCCGCATCGCCTACCTGCACGCGATCATGCTCGCCCCGGCCTTCCGGGGGCGCGGGATCGCGACCGCCGCGACCCGGCTCCTCGTCCGCCGGCTGGTCTTCGAGCTCGGCTACCACCGCGTGCAGCTCGAGGTGTACGGCTTCAACGAGCGCGCCCTGCGCCACTTCGAGCGCGCGGGCTTCGTCCGGGAAGGCGTTCGGCGCCGGGCGTACTGGCGCCACGGCGACTGGGTCGACGGCATCCTCTACGGGATCGTCCGCGAGGATCTGGAGCCCTGAGCACCGGGCCCCCGGGTGGGTCGCGCGCGTCATACCTTGTTCGGGGCACCCCAGCCCACCACCCGCCTTCGAGCGTATCGGCGAAATCCGCGCGCGTGTGACACGCATCGCGCCGAAAAGTGCGACGACAGCGTCAGGGCGCCGTCCGCACGTAGGCTTGCCGGAAAGGGAGGGAGGACGCATGGAGCTCATTCACACCTGCTACCGCATCACCGACCCGGAGCGCTCCGTCGCCTTCTACGAGGCGCTCGGCTTCGAGAAGCGGTGCGAGCTGCCGATCCGCGACGAGGCCGTCAACATCTTCCTCGGCCTTCCCGGTGACGGCGACCGGCTCGAGCTGACGCACAACTTCGGCGTCGACTCCTACGAGCTGGGCACCGGCTACGGGCACATCGCGCTGACCGTGGACGATCTCGACGAGACGCTCGCCCGGCTCTCGGAGCAGGGCATCGAGCCCGAGCGGCCGCCGTACACGGTGCGCGAGGGAGGCGCCCGTCTCACGTTCGTCCGCGATCCGGACGGCTACCGGGTCGAGCTCCTCGAGCGCGGCTGACCGCTGCGGCCCCAGAGGTCGACAACGGGGCGCCGAAGAGTCGATTCCTCCCGGCCGCTGCTGGGAGCTGGCAGGCAATCCGATCGCATGCCACTCGAACCGAGTCGGGCGTGGCCGTACTATCGACGTCCTCGAGATCGAGTTCATCGAACTGCGTCAGGCGCGCGTTTCCGCGCCGGGGAGGAAGCCATGGTCGCCTCGGGGAAGACAGAGATGCTTCGAAAAGTGCTGGCCAGCTTCAACGAGCATGACCTCGACGCGATCATGTCGCACTTCGACGGAGAGTGCGTATTCGAGGCCCCACGGGGGCCCGAACGATGGGGACGACGCTTCGTCGGGAAGGACGAGGTGCGTCGCGGACTGGCGGCGCGCTTCGAGGGTATCCCGGACGTCCACTATGGGGACGACGATCACTTCGCGTGTGGTAACCGGGGGGTCTCGGAATGGACGATCAGCGGCACCACCGCCGACGGCGTTCGAATCGACGTACGGGGATGCGACATCTGGACATTCGGGGATGACGGCAGGATCGTCCGCAAGGACAGCTTCTGGAAGATTCGTGAAGCGTGATGTCTCCGACGGAGCTGGACGGTCGCACCAGGCGCGGTCATCCGTTGGCGCACGTTTCCCGACGGCTCTCGGGGTGAATCGATCGAGGCCCGGCACGCGTGAGCACCTCGAGGTAGTCCGCGTGGCGACGTCGCCGCCGCTCTACGGTCCGCAGCAGTCGCGCTTCGCGCGCTACCTCGAGCGTCGCGAGGAGCGCCGGCCGGATCAGCACGCCCGAGAGCTGCGGCGGAAGCTGATCGCTCGGCTCCGCGGCCGCGTCCTCGAGCTCGGCTGCGGCGACGGGCGCGCGTTCGAGCACTACCGGCCCGGCGTCGAGCACGTGCTCGCGGTCGAGCCGGACGACGTCGCCCGCGCCGTCGCGACCCCGCGGGCGCGGGAGGCCGCGGTCCCGATCGAGGTCGTCGAGGGCTCCGCCGAGGCGCTTCCGGCCGAGGACGGGACCTTCGATGCGGCGGTCGTCGTCTGGGTGCTCTGCAGCGTCGCCCACCCGGCCGCGGCGCTCGGCGAGCTGCGGCGGGTGCTGAAGCCGGGCGGTGAGCTCCACTTCTACGAGCACGTTCGCTCGCCCCACCGCGTGTTCCGCGCAATGCAGCGCGCCGTCGACGCGCTCTTCTGGACGCGCGCTCTCGGGGGCTGCGAGACGGCGCGCCACACGATTGCGGCCATCGCCGCGGCGGGATTCGAGATCGTGGCGCTCGAGCGCGGGTTCCACTCCTCGTCTCTCCTGACGATCACTTCGGCGCCGCACGTCGTCGGCGTCGCGCGGGCGAGGACGGCGGCCTCCAGGGCGGCGACCAGATGAGGCGGTCGAGCGCTGCCGGCGCAGAGGTTCCCGCGGCCGGTCCCCCGGCAAGCGTGCGCGACGTCCAGGCGCTCTGGCCGTACCGCCAGCGGAGCCACCTCGTGATCGCCTGTCTCGAGGACCCGGGGGAGTTCGAGGCCGCTCGCGCGGAGATCGAGGCGCTCGGCGCGACACTCCTCCTCGAGCGGACGCCGGGTCCCCTGTCGGCCCGGCTGGGGCGGCCGTCCGTCGTCGTCGCCGACCGATTCGGGACCGTGGCGCTGGCGGCGACGCACGCGCGCGCCGGACGCGTCCTTGCGGAGCTCGAGTCCTTTGCGCTCTCGTGTCCGGAGTGCGGGCCCCAGGCGTGGGGCGACCCGGGCGCGTAGAAGAGGGCGGCGCCGCGCCCGGGTCGCCTCGCGTCGGCTAGCCGACCACGCCGCAGGCGACCCGCCCGCCTGCGTCGCCCGTGGCGAGCGTCGCCGAGTCGGGGCCGAAGACGCCCTCCGTGGTCGACTGGTAGCGGGTCGGGACGTTCGCGAAGTTGTCGGGCAGCGCGTGGACGATGATCGCGGAGCCGTCGCCTTCGAGCAGCTCGGCCAACGTGAACCTGTCGGTCGCGAACTGGAGCTGCGCGGTCCCGTCGTCGAGCACGAGCAGGCTTGGCATGTCGCCGGCGTGCTCCCCGTGAGCCGTGCCTGCCGGGTTGTAGTGCCCGCCCGCCGACGTGAACGGCGGCACGCACTCGCCGAGGCCGTGGACGTGGAAGCCGTGGAAGCCCGGCGTCAGCCCTTCGACCTGGGCCCTGACGACGACGCGGCTGCCCTGTTGCTTGAGCTTGACCTTCCCGATCGCCACGCCCGTCGCGTCGATGAGTCGGACGGTGGCGCTCTTGCGGGACGAGTCGCCACCCCCGCGGCCGGCCGCGAGCGGCGCCGTCACGACCAGGGCAGCGGAGACCACGAGCACGGCGCACACGAGCAGCGCCCTTCTCGAATGGAAGCGGTTCGGCATGCCTGTCCCCCTTTCTCGGTTGCCGTCCCGCGCGGCAGCGCTCTCCCCGGGGCCCGGGGGCTCCCGGTCGCCAGTCCGCAGTCGGCGCGAGGCGCACGTGGGGAGAGCAACTCGGCAGCGGAACGAGGTCAGCGAGATCCTTACAGCGATCGCGGACTCGTGCATCAGGCGTTG
>DASTBX010000134.1:0-9520 GCA_035711645.1 Gaiellaceae bacterium | reverse complement strand
GAGGGATTACCGCCGCGCGGCCGCCCGGCGGCGCTCGAAGCGCTCGATGCGCCCGCCGCGCGCGGCGGGCCGCTCCACGCCGGTGTAGGCGGGATGGCAGGCGGAGCACACCTCGGCCTCGAGCGAGGGTCGGGTCGAGCGGGTGACGAACGTCGTGCCGCAGCTCGTGCAGGTGACGGTCGCGACGTAGGTCTCCGGGTGGATCGTCGTCTTCATGGCCTTCGTCCTCCTTTCGTCGTCAGGCGGCGAGGGCGAGCTCGTCCGGGTCGGCTCCCAGGGCCTCGGCGAGCGTCGCCAGGCCGTCGCGCTCGAGCTGGCGGATCCGCTCGCGCGAGAGAGAGAGCTCCGCGCCGATCGCCTCGAGCGAGTGAGGCTCGCCGTCGATGCCGTAGCGGAGCTCGAGGACGCGCCGCTCGCGCTCGGGCAGGTCGGAGAGCGCGAGGCGGAGGGCGCGCCGCCGCAGGGACTCTTCGGCGAGCTCGCCCGGGTCGTCCACGGCGTCGTCGGCGAACAGCTCGCCCAGCTCGGCGCCGTCCTCGTCGCCGACGCGCTGGTTCAGCGAGACGCGTGCCTCGACGACGCCGAGTGCCTCCTCGACGTGCTTCAGCTCGAGGCCGCTCACCTCGGCCAGCTCCTCGTGGGTCGGCGTCCGTCCCAGCTGGGGCTCGAGCCGGCGTGCGTGCCGGCGAAGCGTGTGCCGCCGCTCGTGCACGTGCGTCGGGACGCGGATCGTCCGCGACTGGCCGGCGATCGAGCGCTGCACCGCCTGCCGGATCCACCAGGTCGCGTAGGTCGAGAACTTGAAGCCCTTCCGGTAGTCGAACTTCTCCACCGCTCGGTTGAGGCCGATGACGCCGTCCTGGATCAGATCGCCGAAGGGCACGCCGCGACCGCGGTAGCGCTTGGCGATCGAGACGACCAGACGCAGGTTCGCGTTGATCATCCGCTCCTTCGCCTCGGCGTCGCCGCGCTCCACGCGCTTCGCGAGCGCGACCTCCTCCGGCGCCGTGAGCAGGCGGTGCCGACCCACCTCGGTGAGGAAAAGCTGGAGCGAGTCGAGCGAGCCGTCCTCGTCGGCCGTGAGCGCGGCCTCGTCGAGCTCGAACGGCTCCTCGCCGCCCTCCTCGACGTCCGCGCGCTGCTCCTCGACGTCGTCGTCCTCGATCAGGCGATCGAGGTCATAAGACTGCATGGTGGTCGTGATCGGTGTTCCTTTCTCTCGTGGTGACTGACGGAGCGAGCGGCTCGAGGACCATGGTCCGTTTCGACTGCCGCTCTGGCTCCACCCTCTACAACGCTCGGGGGCCCGGCAGGATTCCCTCCCGCCTCGATCCGCCCCGACTAGCTCGCGACCCGATACGTGATGTGTGTCGCAAACGCGACTGCAGGACGCGAACGTGCGCGGAGGGCCTGGCGGATGACGTCCGCGCCGCCCATGACGAACACGTCCTTGCCGCCCGCCGCCTCCCGCGCCTCCGCGATCGCCTCGTTCAGTCCGTTCACGAAGGTGAAGCCGGCGCCCTCCGGCTCGTCCTTGGGACGGTGGGTGACGATGAAGAACGGCATGCCGAACGGATTCCGGCCGCTCCACGCCTCCGCAGCCTCGTACGTGTTCCGCCCGCCCACGACCGCCCCTCCCCGCGCGACCGCCCCGTCGAGGAACTCCCGGTCGGCTCCCGTCGCCTCGCCCGTCGGCTCCTCCTCGTAGCTCCAGGGGCCGAAGACCCAGTAGTGCAGCCGCTCGCCTCCCTCCCCGAGTCCGCGGCCCGGCCCGTCGTTTCGAGATTCATCGGCGGGACGAGGCCGCGAGAGTAGAAAGGCCCGCACTCGCGGGCCTTTCTCGATCCCGGCATGTGGCGAGCGCGGCTACGCGGCAACCTTCATGCGCGCCTGCTCGACCTGCTCGTCGGGCGTCGCTTCGAGATCCTGTAGGACCTTGCCGAGCAGGAAGAACGTCGGCGGCCAGAGGCCGACGAAGATGGCAAGACGCTCGGCCCGGGCACGCGCGTGCCGGTCGGACTGGGCGGCGGAGCGGCCCCAGAGTGAGACGGCGCCGCCGATCGAGGCGACCCCAAGGCTGTGCAGAAGCGTGCTGCTGAGCCCGATCTTCTTCAGAAGCAAAGCGACTTTCACGTAAGTCTCCTCTCTCGTGGAACGCGTTTCGACACGTGGATCACGTGCGAATTTGCGCGCCGCACGAAGGGCGTAAACGTCGCCGTACGACCGGGCCGACGGGACACGCTCGCTCGCGGGACGGCGCGGCGTCGATCCGGTCGGGGCGGCGCAGATCAGCCGCTACGCCCGCTCCTTCGGAAGGCGCAGCGAGATGGGGCCCGCCAGCGGATGCTCGCTCACGGCTTCGGGGCTGCCCCGGAGGCGGTCGAGCCCGACTGCCCTTCGGCATGAATGTCGAAGAACCTCACTTCCGGCTCACCGCCAGCTGCCCTCAGGACACGGCGGGCGAACGGCTCCTCCACCGAGTCGATGTAGGACTCGAGAGCCTCGCGGCTATCCCACACGGTCGCGATCGCCATCATGTTGTCCTCGCCAGCCAACAAGAAGGTCTGCCGGACCCCGGGCCCGAGGTCCCCTCCGACCGCCTCCGTGTAGGGCCGAATGACCTCGTCGCGGCGGTCGGGTGACACGCTTGCGCTCACGAACGACAGGACGCGCATGAACGACCTCCTCTCCGCCCGGGGCTCCTAGCCGCTGGCATTGCGCTTGCATTCGGGGCTCTCGCGCTCCGCTCAAGCGGTTCGGGTGAGAAGCGGAACCCGGTAATGCAGGGGTTTTTGCTGACTCCCCGGGTTGGACTCGAACCAACAACCCTCCGGTTAACAGCCGGATGCTCTGCCAATTGAGCTACCGGGGATCGCTCGGCCGGCAAAGTCTAGCGAAGCTCCGATTCGACCTTGTCGAGCGCGTCGCGGATCTTCGCGAGGACGCCCTGCAGCTCCACCGTGCGGGCCAGGTCGTCGCCGGAGAGCTCGGCGAGCTCGCGCCTGACGAGCCGCTCCTCCAGGCGGAGGAAGTGCTCCCGGGCCGTCTCCTCGCCCAGATGCTCGGCGTCGGCGATGGCGACGAGCTCGGCGCGGGAAGCCACGAGGTCCGGGTGGAGCACCTCGCCGCCGACGAGCTGGGCACGCAGGCGGCGGTGGAGCGGGTTGTCGAAGTGGCGGTCGTCGAGCGGGCGGAGGTAGCGCTCGGCGAGAACCGGGGAGGTCGAGCAGGCGGCGAGCAGCCAGCGCTCCAGGCGGTCGCCGGCGTCGAGCAGCCGGGGCGAGACGGAGCCTGTGCGGGCGAGCGTCCGGGGGGCGAGGCCGGCCGCGGTGTCCGGCGGCAGGTCGAGCCGGTCGGCAGCAAAGCGCACCGCCTCGGCGTGCTCCGGCGAGGGCTCGACCGAGCCGAGCACCTCGCGAACGCGGGCGAACGCCTCCTGCTTGGACGGCGCGCGCTCGATCTCCAGCCGGACGCGGTGGAGCAGGTAGCCGACCGCGGTCGCGAGACGCGCCTCGAATCCGTCGGCCGCCTCGGCGGGATCGAGGCCGGGCGGCAGCGGGACGACGCGGACGTCGAAGCCGGCCCGGACCGCGAGCTCCATGCCGCGCAGCGTGGCCGCCTCGCCGGCGGCGTCGGCGTCGAAGCAGAGGAAGAGATGGCGCGTGAGCCGGCGGAGCTCCTTGAGCTGCGGCTCGGTGAGCGCCGTGCCCATAGAGGCGACGACCGAGCGCAAGCCCGCCTGATGGAGGGCGAGCACGTCCGTATACCCCTCGACGACGACGGCGCGGTCCTCCTTCGTGACGGCGGCTCGTGCCCGGTCGAGGCCGTACACGATCGCGCCCTTGCGGAAGAGCTCGCCCTCGGGCGAGTTGACGTACTTCGCCGGGATCGGGTCGTCGTCGCGGAGCCGTCGCGCGCCGAAGCCGAGGACGCGGCCGCGGGCGTCGGCGAGCGGGAAGACGAGCCGGCCGGCGAACCAGTCGTTCCCACGGCGGTTCACGAGCCCCGCCGCGGCGAGCTCTTCCGGCGCGTATCCCTTCCCGCGGGCCTTCTCGGCGAGCATCGCGCCACCCGCGGAGAGGCCGAGCCGGAACTCGCGGCAGATCTCCTCGCCGAGCCCGCGCCCGGCCAGGTACGCCCGCACCGGTTCGCCCGCCCCCGCCTCCCAGAGGTAGCGCTCGTAGAAGGAAGCCGCCTGCTCCAGGAGCGCCAGCAGGCGCTCCCGCCGCCGGCGGCCGGCCTCGACCTGCGGCGAGCTCTCCTCGTACTCGAGCGGGATGCGGTAGCGGTCGGCGAGCCACTCGATGGCGCCCACGAAGTCGAGCGCCTCCGTCTCGCGCACGAACGTGATCAGGTCGCCGCCCTTGCCGCAGCCGAAGCAGTGGAAGAGCTTCTCGGCGGCGTCGACGGAGAAGCTCGGCGTGCGTTCCTCGTGGAAGGGGCAGCGGCCCGTCCAGCGCGCTCCGACCTTGCGGAGCTGCGTACGCGCGCCGACGATCTCGACCATGTCGGCGGCCGCCTTCACCTGCTCGACCGACGACTGCTTGATCACCGCCATGCGAGCGCGAAGCGGTCGGTCATGCCCGCCACGTAGTCGGTGACCCGCTCGGCGAGGTCGCCGGGGCCGTCCGGCGGCAGCTCCTCGGGATGCTCGACGAGCCGCGTGAAGATGCGCCGGACCGTGCCGCTCGCGAGCGCGCGCTGCTCCTCCGCCGCCGGCCCGAGGTAGACGCGCTCGAACATGAAGGCGCGCAGGTTGAGCATGGCGCGGCCGATCTCCTCGCTCTGGTGGATGTCGCCCGTGCCCGCCGACGACTCGACGATGTCGTGGACGAGCGTGTCGATGCGCCGGGAGCCGCGCTCGCCGAGCAGCTCGATCTCGTGCCGGGGCAGCTCGTCCCCGCGCAGGACTCCGGCCCGGAGCGCGTCGTCGATGTCGTGGTTGATGTAGGCGACCCGGTCGACCAGGCGGACGATCTTGCCCTCGAGCGTCTCCGGCTCCCCTTCCCCGGTGTGGTGGAGGATGCCGTCCCTCGTCTCCAGGGTGAGGTTGAGGCCGCGCCCGCCGCGCTCGAGCTCCTCGACGACGCGGAGCGACTGCTCGTTGTGGCGGAAGCGGCGCCCGAAGCGCTCGGCGAGCACCTCGTCGAGCGCTTCCTCGCCGGTGTGGCCGAACGGCGCGTGCCCGAGGTCGTGCCCGAGCGCGATTGCCTCCGCGAGGTCCTCGTTGAGGCGGAGCGCCCGCGCGACCGTCCGGGAGATGCCCGCGGTCTCGAGCGTGTGGGTCAGGCGGGTGCGGTAGTGGTCGCCTTTCGGGTCGATGAAGACCTGTGTCTTGTGCTTCAGGCGGCGGAACGCCTTCGAGTGGACGATCCGGTCCCTGTCCCGCTGCAGCGGCGTGCGGAGCCGGCACTCCTCCTCGTCCTCTCGCGCGCGCCCGCGCGTCTCGTACGAGCGCACGGCGAGCGGGGAGAGCCAGCTCTCCTCGTGCTCGCGAACCCGAGCCTCGAACTCGTCCGCGACCCGTCCGGCCACGTCGGGCATGCGGGTCTACCGTACCGCTAGATGATGATGGGAACGGTGCCGCCGTCCGCGCTCCACGCGGATCCCGTCACGTAGCTGGCCCGGTCGGAGCACAGGAAGACGATCACCGCGGCGATCTCGTCCGGCTCCGCGAGCCGGCCCAGCGGCCGGCCCCGGGCGACGCCCTCGAGCACCTCCTCGCGGCTTTTGCCGGCGCGCTCCGCGCCCTGATCGGCGAGGCCGCCGGCGGCCAGCCACGCCGGCGACGCGGTCGGCCCCGGCGTGACGGCGTTGCAGAGGATTCCGTCCCTCGCGTACACGTCCGCGACGAGACGGGAGAGCGACAGCACGGCCGCCTTCGTGACGCTGTAGTCCGGCATCCCGGTGGACGGCCGCTTCCCCGCGGTCGAGCTGACGTTGACGATCCGCCCGCCGCCTCGCGCGCGCATCCCCGGCAACACCGCCTGGATGGCGCGGACATGGCTCATGACGTTGAGCTGCCAGACGGCCTCCCAGTCGTCGTCCGTGAGCTCCTCGAAGGAGCGCTGGTAGGCGACCCCGACGTTGTTCACGAGGCAGTCCACGCGCCCGAGCTCGCCCTCGGCCCGCCGGACGAGCTCGCCGGGCTGCGCGGCCTCGGCGAGGTCGCCGGGGACGCCGAGTGCCGCTCCGATCTCGGCGCGGGCGGCCTCCACCCGCTCCGGGTCACGGCCGGAGACGACGACGGCCGCGCCTTCCGCCGCGAGGAGGCGAGCGGTCTCGAGCCCGATGCCCGCGGTCGAGCCGGTGACGATGCAGACGCGATCACGGAGCCCGAGGTCCACGGGCGCCTACGATAACGGCGGTGGCGTTCGCCTACGGATCCATCGACGAGCTCGGGGAGGGCGTCTTCCGGAAGGTCCGGCGGGCGCTCGGCGTGACGGCGTTCGGCGTCAACGCGATGGTGCTTCCCACGCGCACGGGCTGGTTCGAGCACTTCCACGACGAGCAGGACGAGCTCTACTTCGTCCATCGCGGACTGGCCGGGTTCGAGGTCGAGGGGGAGCGGTTCGAGCTCGGCCCCGGCGGCGTGTGCCACGTGGAGTCGTCCTCGCCCAGGCGCGTCTGGAACGCCGGCGATGAGGAGCTGGTCCTCCTCGTCGTGGGCGGCAAGGGCGGCTACGTCGGTCGGGACGGGCACATGGTCGACGCCGCGGACGAGGAACGGCGACGCGCGTTCAGCGCCGGGGACGAGGCGGTCATCCGCCGGCTTCCCGAGTGACGACCGTCTACCTCGCCCGCCACGGGCAGAGCGACTGGAACGCGGCCCGCCGCTGGCAGGGACATGCCGACCGTCCGCTCACCGGGCTGGGCCGCCGCCAGGCCGCTGAGCTCGCGGAGCGACTGGCCGACACGCCGCTCGACGCCGTCTACTCGTCCGACCTCCGCCGCGCCCGGGAGACGGCCGAGGCGGTCGCGACGAGGCACGGCCTGCCGCTGCACGTGCTGCCCGAGCTGCGCGAGGTCGACGTGGGCTCGTGGTCGGGCCTGACGCGGCTCGAGGCGGAGGAGCGGTTCCCGGAGGCCTTCGCCCGCTGGCGGGACGGCGGCCAGGGATGGGAGGACGGCGAGCCCTACGAGCGCATGGCGGAGCGCGTCGTCGCCACCGTGCTGAGGGTCGCCGCCGACCACCCGGACGGCACGGTGCTGCTCGTCGCGCACGGCGGTCCGATCCGGGCTCTGCACGCGGTCGCGCTCGGTCTCGACCTCGCGCAGCACCGTCGCCTCCGCCCCGTCGCCGCCAACGCCCACCTCTCCCGGATCGCCGTCAGGGACGGCAGGATCGCGAGGCTAGACTAGGCGCGTGGAGGACTACACGAACAAGTACAGGGGCGAGCTGGTCGAGGTCGAGCTCTTCGGCGGCGAGTACCAGGAGGGCACGCTGACCGCCTATTGCGCCGTCGAGGGCGTCCCGCACATGGAGCTCAACGGCCACATTCTCATCCCGCTCCAGAACGTCGCCTCCCTCCACTGCTCGAGCCGCTGCGACGCGCCCGAGCCGGACTGGCCGCCCCGCGGCCTCGCCGAGAGCGAAGGCGAGCCTTAGGCCCGGACATGGCTCGGTCCGCGGACACGCCCCTCGCGCAGGGCCGCTGAGCAGGACGGCGATGCGCGGCCCGCTCCTCGCCGCCCGCAACCTCGTCAAGGCCCTCCTCCTCTACGGCACGATCGCGGGCGGCCTCTTCGCGCTCGGGTGGTGGCTCGGAGGCCTGCGGCTGGGCAGCGTCTTCCTCGTCGTGGGGCTCCTGATGGCCGCCACGGTGTACTGGTACGGGCCGCGGGTCATCCTCGCCTCGCTCGGCGCTCGCGAGCTTCCGCTCGCGGAGGCGCCCGCGCTCCACTCGGCCGCCGAGCGTCTCGCGATGGCGGCCGGCGTCGACCGGCCCCGCCTCTACCTCCTCTCCGACGGGCACCCGCGCGCGCTCTCGGTCGGCAGGGCCGGAGGGCCGCCGGGGATCGCGCTAACCCAGGGCCTCCTCGGACTGCTCGCACCGGCCGAGCTCGAGGGCGTGCTCGCCCACGAGCTCGCCCACGCGCGCCACCGCGACCTGCTCGTCCAGACGCCCGTCGTCCTGCTGGCCGGCTGGCTGGTCGAGATCAGCCGGATCGGGGGGTTCCTCGAGCGTGCGCTCCTTTTCGTGCTCGGGCCGGTCGCGGCGAGCGTCGTGCAGGTGCTGCTCTCGCCGAAGCGCGAGATTGCCGCCGATGCCGCCGCGGCCGAGATCTGCACGTCGCCGCATCCGCTCGCCGACGCTCTCCTCCGGATCGAGCAGGCGATGGAGCTGATCCGGTTCCAGGCGAGCCCGGTGACCGAGCCTCTGTACCTCGTGAACCCCTTCGAGCCGACCGGCCTCGCGACGATGTTCTCGACGCACCCGCCGGTGGGCGAGCGGGTTGCGCGCCTCCGTGCCCTGGACCCGGACTGGCGCGAGAAGCTCCGGGCTGCGTAGCCCGCACCGTCCACGGCCGTCCGGCTCCTCGCGTAGTCTTCCGAGTTGACCTGCGGCCGACCGCCCTGGGCGGAGACAAGGAGGACGATGAGACGGCGAAGACGGCGTCGCCTCGCCGCGAGCGCGGCGGTGGTGCTCGCCCTGGCCTGCGCGGGAACGGCCGCGGCCGACCCGTTCTCGGACTGGTCCGGCAAGCGGGGCCCCTTCGCCTGGGAGGCGAAGCTGCGCACGTGTGGAGACGTGGGCGACACTCCGAGCCGGGTGCGCGCGCACACGCGGTGGCGCGGCAGCCCGGCGAACGGGTACCAGCGCCTGACGTTCTTCCGCCGGCGGCTCGACGACGACGGGGACGGCTGGCTGACGGTGCAGAGGCAGGCGCGCTCCACGAAGAACGGCCCGCTCGAGGGCAACCGTGCGGTCGTCCACTGGTCGCAGTGGTTCTTCCCCTTCGAGGACGAGGGCGGCGCGACGACCCGCCACGTGGTCCGCTTCGAGTGGCTCCGTGACCGGCCGGGACGCGACCGGCGCGTCCTGCGACGGACGGTCACGCTCCCCGCCTGCGTGGTCTCTCCGTAGCCGCCGCACGCTCCGTCCCTGAAACGAAGAAGGGCCGCCTCGGCGGCGGCCCTTCTGAGAAAAAACCGGCGGCGACCTACTCTCCCGGGAGGTTGCCCTCCGAGTACCATCGGCGCGGGCGGGCTTAACTTCTCTGTTCGGAATGGGAAGAGGTGTTTCCCCGCCGCTATGACCACCGGAAGTTGTGAGGCTCGGCGCGAGCTTCCCCGCGCACCCTCAAAGCTCCATAGCGACATTGCGGTGTTCAAATCAAGACCTCGGGTGATTAGTACGGGTCCGCTGAACACATTGCTGTGCTTGCACGTCCCGCCTATCGACGTGGTGGTCTCCCACGACCCTTACTCCCTCGAGGGGATGGGAGGCCTCATCTCGAGGTGGGCTTCCCGCTTAGATGCTTTCAGCGGTTATCCCATCCAGACGTGGCTAATCAG
>DASTBX010000133.1:0-22497 GCA_035711645.1 Gaiellaceae bacterium | reverse complement strand
GTCTGCTTCGACCCGAGGTTCCCGTCCACCCACTCCATCGTCGCGTTCTCGTAGGCGACCGCACGCTTCGTGACGAGGTTGTAGACGTTGTTCGACCAGTTCTGGATCGTCGTGTAGCGGCAGCGCGCCCCCGGCTTCACGATGATCTCGACGACCGCCGAGTGCAGCGAGTCGGTCGTGTAGATCGGCGCCGTGCAGCCCTCGACGTAGTGCACGTACGCGCCCTCGTCGACGATGATCAGAGTGCGCTCGAACTGGCCCATGTTCTCCGCGTTGATGCGGAAATAGGCCTGGAGCGGCATCTCGATCGAGACGCCCGGCGGCACGTAGATGAACGAGCCGCCCGACCAGACCGCGGAGTTGAGCGCCGCGAACTTGTTGTCGTTCTGCGGGATGATCGTCCCGAAGTACTGGCGCACGAGGTCCTCGTGCTCGCGCAGGCCGGAGTCCATGTCGAGGAAGAGGACGCCCTTCTCCTCGAGCTCGGCCTGGAGCTTGTGGTAGACGACCTCGGACTCGTACTGCGCCCCGACGCCGGCGAGGAACTTGCGCTCGGCCTCGGGGATGCCGAGCCGGTCCCACGTCTGCTTGATGTCGGGCGGGAGATCCTCCCAGGACTTGGCCTGCGTCTCGGTCGGCTTGATGTAGTAGTAGATGTTGTCGAAGTCGATGCCCGAGAGGTCGCCGCCCCACGTCGGCATCGGACGGGCCTCGAAGTACTCGAGCGACTTGAGCCGGAAGTCGCGCATCCACTGCGGCTCGTTCTTGTGCTCGGAGATCGCGGCGACGACCTCGCGCGTGAGCCCCCTCTGAGACTTGAAGAAGTAGTCCTCTGGATCGTGGAAGCCGTAGCGGTACTCGTTGCCGATCTCGCCGACGACCTGGGTCTCGGTCGTGGCCATTACGCCTCACCTCCTACCGGCTCTGGCGTGAAGGTTTCGTAGCCTTCGGCCTCGAGCTGCTCGGCGAGCTCGGGACCGCCTTCCCGCACGATACGCCCGTCGACGAAGACGTGCACGAAGTCGGGCTGGATGTAGTTCAGGATCCGCTGGTAGTGCGTGATCACAAGCGCGCCCATGTCGGGCCCGACGAGCTCGCGGACGCCGCCGGCGACGATGCGCAGCGCGTCGATGTCGAGGCCGGAGTCGGTCTCGTCGAGGATGGCGAGGCGCGGCTGGAGGAGCGCCATCTGGAGGATCTCGACGCGCTTCTTCTCGCCGCCCGAGAAGCCGTCGTTGAGGTAGCGCCCGGCCATCTCCTTCGGCACCTTCAGCTGCTTCATGGCCGCGTCGAGACGCTTGCGGAACTCGGGAATCTTGATCGGGTCGTCCTCGCCGCCGTTCGCCGCCTTGCGGGTGGCGTTGATCGCGGAGCGGAGGAAGCTCGCCACCGTCACGCCGGGGACCGCATGCGGGTACTGGAACGCGAGGAAGAGGCCGCGCTGGGCGCGCTCGTCCGCCTCCAGCTCGAGGATCGACTGACCGTCGACGAGGATGTCGCCCTCGGTGATCTCGTAGGCGGGATGGCCCATGAGCGCGTAGGCGAGCGTCGACTTGCCCGACCCGTTCGGGCCCATGATCGCGTGCACCTCGTTCGTATCCACGGCGAGGTCGATGCCACGGACGATCTCGGTCCCGTCCTCGGTGGAGACGTGCAGGTTCTTGATCTCGAGCAGCGCCAAGCTTGTAACACCCTCGCTGAAGTCGGGAAACGGCCCCGGCAGCCGTCTCGTGACACCGTTCAGTGTAGCGGCTGCCCTCCGTCCGGCCGGCGGGTCCGCCCGTGCTATCCTCGATCGCGATGGGCCCCATCGGCTGGCAGGAGATGATCCTCATCCTCGTCGTGCTGCTGCTCCTCTTCGGAGCCAAGCGCCTCCCGGAGATGGGCCGCTCGCTCGGCCGCGGGATGCGCGAGTTCAAGGACGCGGTGACGGGCAACGAGAAGGACGAGCCCGAGCGGGCTCAGATCCCCGAGCCGCCGTCCGGCAGCACCGCGACCGAGGACCGCCAGGCCAAGCCGGAGAGCGAGCGGGTCTCCAGCTCCTAGGAGCTCCTGGTGCCCGGACTTCCGCGGCGCCTCGGCCACGCCGACCGCGTCACCCTCGTCGAGCATCTCGACGAGCTGCGTACCCGCCTGATCCTCGCGCTGCTCGCGGGCGCCGTCGGGTTCGGCGTCGCCTTCGCCTTCCAAGACGAGATCCTCCGCTGGCTCGCCGAGCCGCTTCCCGCGGCGCGCGAGGGCAGTCTGATCACGTTCGGGGTCACGGAGCCGTTCTTCACGACCGTGAAGGTCAGCCTCTTCGCAGGCCTGGCGCTGGCGCTCCCGGTCGTGCTCTGGCAGCTCTGGAGCTTCCTGGCGCCGGCGCTCGAGGAGCACACCCAGCGCGTCGTCGCCGTCTTCGTCCTCTTCGCCACGCTGCTCTTCGCGGCGGGGGTGGCGTTCGGCTACTACGTCGTCCTGCCGAAGGCGCTCGGCTTCCTCACCACCTACAACGCCGACCTCTTCGACATCCAGCTCCGGGCGTCGGCGTACTACTCCTTCGTGTCGCTCGCCCTCTTCGGGATCGGGGTCATGTTCGAGATGCCCGTCTTCATCCTCGCGCTCGTCCGCCTCGGCATCGTCACCTCGGCCCAGCTGCGCCGGAACTGGCGCGTCGGAGTCGCCGTCGTCGTCGTCGCCGCCGCGCTCCTGCCGACGGTCGACCCCGTCTCCCTCGCCTTCGAGGTCGTTCCGCTCCTCCTCCTCTACGCATTCTCCGTGGCGCTGGCAGCCCTCTTCGAGCGCCGCTGGGCGGCGAAGATCGAGGCGAGGCGCGAGGCGTTCGCGAGCAGCGACACCTAGTGCACCCGACGGGGCACTAGTGGACGCCGTCGTCTACGAGGCCGACTGGGTCGTCCCGGTCGAGGGCGAGCCCGTGCCCGGTGGAGGCGTCGCCGTCATGGACGGGCGTATCGAGGCCGTCGGGCCGGCCGCGGAGCTCGAGGGCGAGCGGCGCCGCTACCCCGACGCCGTCCTCCTTCCGGGCTTCGTCAACGCGCACACGCACCTCGAGTACGCCGTCTACGCCGGCTTCGGCGACGGCCTCGCCTTCCCGCCGTGGATCGACCTCCACGTGACGCGCAAGCGGCGGCTCCTGGACGGTGACGCGGTGGCCATCGCGCGGCTGGGGGCGGCCGAGTGCCTCCGCTCGGGCGTGACGACCCTTGCGGACGCGAGCTTCACGGGCGCGGCGGCGCCGGCGTGCGCAGACCTCGGCGTGCGCGCGATCGTCCACCTCGAGGTGTTCGGCGACGACCCGGACGCCGCTCTCGCCCGCCTCGAGCGCCTGCGGGAGACCGTCGACGCCTCCCTCTCGGATCGGGTGCGGCTCGGTGTCTCCCCGCATGCGCCGTACACGACCTCGGCCGACGTCTACGCGGCCTGCACCGGCCTCGGTCTGCCGCTCGTCACCCACCTCGCCGAGAGCCCGGCGGAGCAGGACTGGCTCGTGCACGGCCGCGGCGCCATGGCCGCCGCGGCCGACCTCCTCGTCGCTCCCCCGCGGACTACGGGCGTGCGGCTGCTCGCCGAGCGCGGCCTGCTCGGCCCGGGCGTCCTCGCAGCCCACTGCGTCCACGTCGACGCGGACGAGGTGGCGCTGCTCGCCGAGCGCGACGTCGCGGTCGCGCACTGTCCGCGCTCGAACGCGATCCTCGGCTGCGGCACGGCCCCGCTCGCGGAGCTCCTCGCGGCCGGCATCAGGGTCGGGCTCGGCACGGACAGCCCCGCCTCGACGCCCTCCTTCGACCTCTTCGAGGAGATGCGCACCGCCGTCTACACCGCGCGCGCGCGCAAGCAGACGCCCGACGCGCTGTCGGCGAGCGCCGCTCTCGAACTCGCTACTCTTGGCTCGGCGCGCGCGCTCGGACTCGAGGACGAGACGGGCTCGCTCGCCGCCGGAAAGCGGGCCGATCTCGCGGTCGTCTCGCTCGCCGGCTCGCCGTTCCTCCCCTGGGAGGATCCAACCACAGCCGTGGTCTTCGGCGGCTCGCCCGAGCGGGTGCTCCTCACGCTCGTCGACGGCGAGGCGCGGTACGAGAAGGGAGGTTTCGAGTGGCCCGAGCTTCGACGCAGCGCAAGCGCCGCACGCGCCCGCCTGCTCAGCGAAGCGCCAAGAGTGCCGAAGACCTGATGTTCTTCCCCAAGCTTCGCCGCCGGGCGAAGTGGGTCTTCCTCGTGCTCGCCGTGTTCTTCGGCGGAGGCTTCCTCATCTTCGGCGTCGGCACGGGCGCCGGCTCGGGCATCGGCGACTACTTCGCCGACCTCCTCAACCGGCCGATCTCGACCCAGGGCCCGGCGCTCGAGGACGCCCGCGAGGCGGTGGCCGAGCGGCCGAACGACCCCGAGGCGCGCCTCGACCTCGCCCGCGCCGCCCAGCGGGAGGCGCAGATCGACGAGGCGATCGCCGCCTACGAGAGTTACCGCGCGATGCGCCCGCGCGACGAGGACGCGCTCCGCTCCCTCGCGGCGCTCTACGGCCAGCAGATCGCGCAGGCGCAGGAGCGCGCCGCCGTCGCCTCCGGCGAGGCCCAGGAGGCCTCCCTTCCGAGGACGCTTGCGCCGCAGGACAGCCCGTTCCTGCAGGAAGTCCTCGGCAACTCGATCACGGACTCGATCAGCAGCCAGGCGGAGGCCCGGGCCGCGGCGGCGAACACCGAGGCGCAGCGGCTCTCGAGCCTCCAGCTCGACGTCTACCAGGATCTGACGCTGCTCGCGGACGACGACCCGCTCCTCTGGATCCAGTTCGCGCAGGCCTCCGAGAACGCCCAGGACTACGAGTCGGCGGTCACGGCCTACGAGCGTTTCCTCGAGCTCGCTCCCAACAACCCGAACGCCGAGCAGATCCGGGAGCGCATCGACGCGCTCGAGGTGATCTCCGGCCAGGGCGGGGGCGGCGGCGCGGGGAGCGGCTCGGACGGCCGGTAGCGGCTAAGGTAGTCACCCGCCACTCAGGAGAAGGGGGTACATGAACTTCGACATCAAGACGGAGCAGGTGTCGGGCGAGACCTACGTCATCGCGTTGACGGGAGAGATCGACCTCTACACGGCGCCGGACTTCAAGCAGCAGCTCCTCGACGTGATCGGGCAGGGGGCGAAGCACGTCGTCGTCGACCTCACGGACACGACGTTCATCGACTCGACGACCCTCGGTGTCCTCGTCGGCGGCGTCAAGCGACTGCGCCCGAACGAGGGCCGGCTCTCGATCGTCTGCAGCGACCGCAACATCACCAAGATCTTCGAGATCACGGGCCTGAACCGGGTCTTCCCGATCCACGCGACACGGTCGGAGGCCCTCGCGGGCCCGGCTGCGGTCGAAGCCCAGAGCCAGTAGGGACGGTGCTCGGCCGGCTGCTCGCCCTCCCGCTCGTCCTCGGCGCGCTGGTCGTCGCGGGCTGCGGCGGCGATGAGACGACGGGCCTCGAAGGCGCGGACACGACGAACGGCAGGGAGCTCTTCCTCGCCGGGGCGGACGGCGAGCAGCCGTGCGGCTCCTGTCACGTCCTCGCCGACGCCGGCGCCGCGGGGACGGTCGGCCCCAACCTCGACACGGCGCTCGGCTTCTCGTGCGCGCAGGGATTCGAGGAGGACACGATCTACGAGGTCGTCCTCCGGCAGATCGACCTCGCCCGCGGCAACATGCCCTCGGACCTCGTCACGGGCCAGGATGCGGTGGACGTCGCCGCGTACGTGGCGAGCGTCGCCGGGAAGGACATCGAGGGCTGTGACCCGAGCGGCGATCGCGGCGGCGGGACGGGCACCGGCGCGACCGAGACGACCGAGGCCGGCGGCTAGGAGGCGCCCGAAGCCTCGTCGACCGCGGCGCGGGCGGCGCCCCGCTCTGCCTCGAGGTCGACGACGACGTGGTGGATCGGGCAGGGGAAGCGCTCGCGCACCCGCTCGACGACGCCCCGTTCCAGCCAGTTCGAGCGGCCCGGCGGATGGGTGGAGACGACGATCTCGTCGGCGCCAAATGTCCGGAGCGCGTCCTCGACCGCCTGCACGGGGTCGGCGTCGCCGACCTGCCCGCGCGCGCGGACGCCCTCGTCGGCCAGCGCGGCGAGGGACTCCTCCAGGCGGGCCTGCGCCTCGGCTCGGGCGCGGTCCTCGTCGGACGTCCAGTGGCGCAGCTGGCTGTTCAGCGCCGGACACACGACGAGCACCTCCTCGCCGCCGCGCACGCGCCGGACGACCTCGTCGCGCAGCGCGCGCCCGGCGACCGTCTCGTTGGCCACGACGAGCAGGCGCCGGCGTTCGTCCCGCCCCCGCGCCCACACGGCCGGCTCCGCCTCCTTCGGCTCGGTCTTCATGTAGATGCCGATGGCGACGCCCAGCCCGAGGGCGAGGAAGACGCCGAGGGCGACCCAGCCGCCCCCGAGCACGCCGGCGACGGCCACGGCGGCGAAGAGGACGGCGCAGACGAGGACGAAGGTGAAGGCCTCGGCCTCGGTGCGGAACGGATTGCGCATGGCGCCCCCTTCTGAGACGGCCTAGATCACATAGACCGTGACGTACACGATGATCCACATTACGTCGACGAAATGCCAGTAGATCCCTGGCAGCTCGACGCCGAGGTGCTTCTCCGGCTCGGGCCCGTAATGGCCGCGGAGCGAGCGGATGAGCGCGTAGAGCAGCAGGTTGAGGCCGACGAAGACGTGCGCTCCGTGAAGGCCGGTGAGGCCGTAGAACGTCGAGCCGAACGCGTTGTCGTACGGCGCGAAGCCGAGGCGCGTGTACTCGCGCGCCTGGATGAGCAGGAACGTCAGGCCGAGCAGGAACGTGAGGGTCAGCCCCGCGATGAGGCCCGAGCGGTTGCCGCGCTTCACCGCCTGCAAGGCCCAGTGCATCGTGAAGCTCGAGGTCACAAGGATGATCGTGTTCAGGAGGGCGAGGTAGACGGGCAGCTCGAAGCCCTCGGGCGGCCAGCCGCCCTCGCCTCCGGCGACGACCCGCGCGAAGAAGTACGCGGTGAAGAAGGAGCCGAAGAGCATCACTTCGGAGGCGATGAAGAAGTAGATGCCGAGCAGGCGCGAGTCGACGCGCGAGCTCTGGTGCGCCGCGGGCGGGTGGTTGTGCGCGTGCGCGACGGAGGCCATCAGCGCACTCTCACGTAAGGGCCTCGGCCTGGGCGGCCTCGACGACGACGTGGCTGACCGGGAGGTTGGAGCCCTTCTCGATCCGGCCGACGACGTCGCGCTGCAGCCAGCCCGACGTCGCCGCCGGGAAGGTCGAGACGACGATCTCGTCCACGCGCTCGTCGTGCACCGCGTTCAGGGCGGCGTTGACCGGGTCTGGATCGCCGATGTGGCCGGTCGCCTCGATGCCGGCCTCGCGGAGCTGGGCGAGCGCCCGCTCGAGCCGGCGCTGGACGCCGGGCTGGTCGGCCGGGGCGACGAGCGTGAACTCGGCAGGCGAGGCGTGCGCCCGCTCGCGGATCGCTGCGAGCAGCGGCCCGCCGACGATCGTCTGGTTGGCGATCACGAGGACGTGCGCGCGCTCGCGCGGGGAGGCCAGGTCGACCTCGACGTGCGAGACGGGGATGTCGCCGGCCGCCTTGCGCGCCCGCTCTACGAGACCCGCCCGCAGCCAGCTCGACCGGACGGCGCCGGGATGGGTCGAGATGACGACCTCGTCCACGGGGGCGTACTGGTGGAGCGCGTCGCGGAGCGCGTCGAGCGGGTCGGGCGCCACCACGGCGCCCCGCGCGGCGATCCCTGCCTCGTGGAGGAGGTCGAGCGTCCGGCGGAGCCGCCGGTCGGCGCTCGAGCGCCGGCTCTCCTCGTAGACGACGTAGCCGGCCCGAGGGTCGTTCTGCGGGCAGACGACGGTGACCCGGATCGGGCCGGCGGCCGCCCGCTCGGCGATCGCGTCGATCAGCGTCCGGCCGGCGACCGTCTCGTTGGCGACGACGAGGACGTGCCGCGGCCGCTCGCCAGCGGGCGACTCGGGCTGCGCGGTGTAGGGGTCGCCCGCGCTCTCGCTCACGCCTCCACCTTCTCGCGCTCCTCGAGAGCGGCGCGGTCGCCGTTCAGGACGGCGTGGCGCGCGCCCCGCACGCCGTACTCGTAGGGGCTCCCGACGACCTGCGGGATCTCGTCGAAGTTGAAGATCGGCGGCGGCGAGGAGACCTGCCACTCGAGCGTCAGCGCGCGCCACGGGTTCGGCCCCGCGGGCGGGCCGGAGCGCCAGCTCACGATCATGTTGTAGAGGAAGACGAGCGTCGAGGCTCCGAGCCCGAACGACGCGATCGAGATGATGAGGTTCCAGTTGCCGAACTCCGGGGCGTAGTCGGCCACGCGCCGCGGCATCCCCTGGAGCCCGACCCAGTGCATCGGGAAGAAGGTCACGTTGAAGCCGACGAACGTCAGCCAGAAGTGGATCTTCCCGAGGCGCTCGTCGTACATGCGGCCGGTCATCTTCGGGAACCAGTAGTAGATCCCGGCGAAGATCGTGAAGAGCGAGCCGCCGAAGAGGACGTAGTGGATGTGGGCGACGACGAAATAGGTGTCGCTCGCGTGGATGTCGACGGGCACGGAGCCGAGGTAGATACCGGAGAGGCCTCCGATCACGAACATGGTCACGAAGCCCAGGGCGAAGAGCATGGGAGTCGCGAATCTGATCCGGCCTTCCCAGAGCGTCGCCAGCCAGCTAAAAACCTTGATCCCGGTCGGCACCGCGATCACGAGCGTCGTCACCATCATCGGGATGCGGATCCACGACTGCATCCCCGAGACGAACATGTGGTGCGCCCAGACGGAGAAGCCGAGGATGAGGATCGCCATCAGCGAGAGCGCCATCAGGCGGTACCCGAAGATCGGCTTCCGCGCGAAGACGGAGATCACCTCCGAAGCGATGCCGAACCCGGGCAGCATCATGATGTAGACGGCCGGGTGCGAGTAGAACCAGAAGATGTGCTGGTAGGCGATCACGTCGCCGCCCATCTCCGGGTTGAAGAAGTTGGTGTGCAGGACCCGGTCGAACATGATGAAGAACTGCGAGCCGGCGACGAACGGCGTCGCGAGGACGACGAGCGTCGAGGTGGCGAAGTTCGCCCACACGAGCAGCGGCATGCGCCAGAAGGACATCCCCGGCGCGCGCATGGTGATGATCGTGACCAGGAAGTTGAGCGCCGTCATGATCGAGGACGCACCGGCCCACTGGACGCCCATCTGGAACATGAGGTTCCCGTCCGGCTGCTGCACCGCGAGCGGCACGTAGTTCGTCCACCCGGCCGCGAACGCGCCCCCGTCCGGCACGAGGTAGCTCGACATCATGATCAGCCCGGCGATCGGCAGGAGCCAGAACGAGAGGGCGTTCAGACGCGGGAAGGCCATGTCCGGCGCGCCCAGCATGAGCGGGATGACGTAGTTCCCGAGGCCCGCGAAGGCCGGGATGATGAAGAGGAAGATCATCAGCGACGCGTGGACGGAGAAGAGCCCGTTGAACGTGTTCGTGTCCACGTACTGCATGCCGGGCCGCGCCAGCTCGGCGCGCATGAACATCGCCATCAGGCCCGCCGCGCCGAAGAAGAAGATCGTCGTGACGAGGTACTGGATCCCGATGACCTTGTGGTCGGTGTTGACGCGGAAGTAGTCCTTCCACGTCCGGGCGCCGTGCCCGGAGTGATCCTCGGGCCGCGTCGGCTTCCCCGAGATCCAGTACGCCCAGTAGTCGAAGCCGCCGAGGGCCGCGAGGAACCCGAGCGGGACGATGATCGTCCACGCGACGATCAGGACCTGGAGCTCCCAGAGCGGGTCGAAGCCCAAGGCGGCCCGGGCGCCGATCACGAAGAGCGTGGCGAGCCCGAAGCTGAGCGGCATCACCCAGAGGACGCGGAGCCAGCCGGCGCCGGTCAGGCGGCGGAGCCCGCGCCGCGGGGGCGGCGGAGCGTGCGCCGGGTGGTGCTCGGTCGCGTGCTCGATCTCTACGGCCACTAGCGCCCTCCCCCTCCGGTCGCCTCGAGCAGGTACTCGACGAGGCCGTCGATCTGCTCGTCCGTGAACAGCTCTCCGTAGTTTTGCGGCATCACGTCGGGTTGGAAGCCCTCTGCGATCGTAGCGTTGGGCTCCACGATCGACTCCCGGACGAAGTCCTCGTCGGCGCCCTCGAGCGACTCGTCGAGGTTCGGACCGACCTGGCCCTGGCTACCGGCCTCCTCGAGGACGTGGCAGCTCGCGCACTGGGCCGAGAAGAGCGCCTCGCCCTGGACGGATCCGCCCTCGGCGGCCAGCCGGCGCTGCTCCTCCACCCAGGCGGAGAAGTCGCCTGCCGAGAGCACCCGTGCCCGGCTCCGCATGACGGCGTGGCCGAGGCCGCAGAGCTCCGTGCAGATCACCTCGAACGTGCCGATCTTCGACGGCTCCACGACCGTCCGCGTCGTCACGCCGCGGACGGCGTCCTGCTTCATGCGCCACTCGGGCACCCAGAAGGAGTGGATGACGTCCTTCGAGGTGAGCAGGAACTCGACCGGCTCTCCCACCGGGAGCACGAGCTCGCCGGCGACGAGCGGCTCGCCGTTCTCGAGCTCCACGTCCGGGTACGTGAACGTCCAGGCGAACTGCTCGCCCGTCACCTCGACGACGCGGTGGTCATCGGGGAGGTCCTCCGCCTGGGCGAGCGCCACGCCCGAGTAGACGGCGATGAACGTCACGAGCACGGTCGGGACGAGCGTCCAGACGATCTCGAGGCCGGTGTGCCCGTGGATCGGCGAGCCGTCGTCCATGTCGTCCGGAGCGGCCCGGAACTTCCAGACCGCGTAGACGGCGACGCCCGCCACGAGGGCGAAGATGGCCACGCAGATCACGGTCACGACCCAGTAGACGGAGTCGATGATCCCGGCCTGCTCGGAGGCGGCGTCCGGGAGCCACGGGATGAAGAGCGCGACGGCGGCGAGGGCCAGGCCCACTACCACCCCGACCAGCGACATCTGGATGATCGAGCGCTTCCGCACGTTGAGACGAGGGTCTTGCGGCCCGGCAGGACCCTAACGCAAGCGTATCCCGGGGCGGCGTTCGACCGTTAGGGCACCGAACCCCGAAGGAGGGAACACCGAGCATGGGTATCGGCGCAAGCATCTTTCTCGTCGCGGTCGGCGCGATCCTGGCGTTCGCCGTGACTGCCGAGGTCAGCGGCGTGGACATCTCGACGGTCGGCTGGATCCTGATGATCGTGGGGATCGTCGGGCTCCTCGTCTCTCTGCTCTTCTGGTCGACCTGGGGCGGCTTCGGCGGCTACCGGCGCGACACGGTCGTCCACCGCGACCCGTACGACCGGCCTCCTCCCTACTAGACCTCCCCACCTCCTCCACCCGGGAAAGGGCGGCAGACGCCGCCCTTTCCCGTTCGGGCGCGCCCTCTTGACCGGTCACTAGGCTCCGCGCGTGGACATCGGGTTCGCCGAGGCGCTCCTCATCCTGGGGCTCCTGCTCGCCGTCGCGGCGGCGCTCTCCGGCTGGCTGCACGGCACCGTCCTCTCGATCTCGGTGCTCTCGGTCGTCGCCGGCGTCGGCCTTGCGCTCCTCGACGTCGTCAACGCCAATCCTGGCGCGCAGATCGTCATCCTTCTCGTCGAGCTCGCCCTCATCCTCACGCTCTTCTCCGACGGCTTGCTCGTGGAGTCCGAGCTCCTGCGCGAGCACTGGGGCCCTCCCGCTCGGGCGCTCGTGATCGCCATGCCGGTGACGCTCGTGCTCCTCGCGCTCGCCGGCAAGGCGCTCTTCCCGGAGCTCACCTGGGCGGAGGCGTTCCTGCTCGGAGCCGTGCTCTCGCCCACCGACCCGGTGGTCACGTCTGCGGTCGTCTCGGCGCCACGCGTTCCGCGCCTCATCCGCCACACGCTGAACCTCGAGTCGGGGCTCAACGACGGCCTCGCTCTGCCGTTCGTGCTCTTCTTCCTCGTGCTGGCGACGGCGCAGGACAACGCGGCCGGGGAGGCGGGCCAGCTCGCCGCCGAGGCGCTCGTCGGCGCGCTCATCGGCATCGCCCTCGCGGTCGCCGCCGGGCGCCTCCTCCCGCACCTCCCGGGCGGCGGCATGACGCTCAAGTACGAGGGCACGTACGCACTCGGGCTCGGCTTCCTCGCCTTCGGCCTCGCGGACGCCACCTACGGCAACGGCCTGATCGCCGCCTTCGTCGCGGGAATCGCCCTCGCCGCCGCGAACCACGAGATCCCGGCCGCGTTCTCGGACTTCAATGAGAGTGTCAGCGCCGTCTTCCAGGTGGCGACCTTCTTCGTCTTCGGCGCGCTCGTCGTCGCCACCGGCTGGGAGTGGTCCGTGTGGCCGTTGCTCGTCTTCATCGCCTTCGCGCTGCTCGTCGCGCGCCCCGCGGCAGTACTCGTCTCGTTCCTCGGCGTCCGCATGCCGATGCCCCACAAGCTCTTCATCGCCTGGTTCGGGCCCAAGGGCGTCGCCTCCATGCTCTTCGCGCTCCTCGCGCTCAACTCGACCGCGCCGGACCGCACGCTCGTCTTCGACATCGCCTCCTTCGTCATCCTCTCCTCGATCCTCGCGCACGGCCTCACCGACACCGTCGGCGCCCGCTGGATCGAGCGCCGGCTCGGCCCTCAGTCGGCCGAGAGCAGGACGACGTAGGCGAGCGCGTAGAGGGCGCCCAGAACGGCCGCAGCGCGACGATCGAGGCGACGACGGGCGGCGAGCAGCGCGCCGACGACCCCGACCGCGACGAAGGTGTAGAGGGTTCCGGCGAGCGCTAGGCGGGTCGTCACGGCGGCTGGCGCCACGAGCGGGCCGGCACCGATCGAGAGGGTCGCGTCGACGAGGGAGCTGCCGAGCGCGTCGCCGAGGGCGATGCCCGGCGAGCCGCGCAGAAGCGCCGTCACATCCACGACGACCTCGGGCGCCGAAGTCCCGAGGGACGCGCCGAAGAACGCGATCACGAACTCGGGCACGCCCGCGAGCTCCGCGATCTGGACGAGCGCCCGGACCGCCACCGTTGCGCCGAAGCCGACGAAGGCGAGGGCGACGAGGACGATCGCCGCCTGCTCGAGCCGGCCCTGGCGCGCGACCTCGGGCGCCTCGTCCTGGGCGAGGCCGGGCAGTGAGCGGACGACGAGCCAGGTGAAGAGGGCCCAGGCGAAGACGAGCGAGGCGCCCTCCCAGCGGGCCAGCCAGCCGTCGGCGACGAAGAGAGACGTGAGGACGAGCCCCGCCATCGTCAGCACGGTGACGACGCCAACCTGCCTGCGGCCGACGACGAGCGCTCCGGCCACGAAGGGGAAGAGCGCGAGGACGAGCGTGTACTGGGTCAGGGTCGAGCCGACGGAGTCGCCGACGTTGACGTCCCCCTCGTCCTGGAGGTGCGCGGCGACGGAGTTCGCGATCTCGGGAAGGTCGGTCCCGATCGAGACGAGGGCCACGCCGACGACGAAGGCCGGCGCGCCGAGGGCCGCAGCGAGCGCGCGCGTGTAGGCGACCGCGCGGTCGCTCGCGACGAGCGCGACAGCGAGGCCGCCGGCGAAGAGGAAGGCCTGGAGCGCGATCTGCACCGAAGGTCACACAGCCGCCGGCTATCCGCCCGGCTCTGCGACCTTCGTGGCGGCGCGATTCTAGCCCCGGGCGCGGCTCCCAGACGCGAGGTATCCGGTTCGGCTACTGATTCAGGCCGGGAGCCGAGCCAGCCTGGACGTCCTCGCAGTCATCATCTTCGCCGCAGCGCTCGCGGTGATCGCGTTCGAGTGGGTGCACCGCACGAAGGCGGCGCTCGTCGGGGCGGGTCTCGTCGTGGTGCTCGGCGTCATCGAGCTCGACGCGGCGATCGAGGCCATCGACTGGGGCACCCTCGGCCTGCTCGTCGGGATGATGATCCTCGTCGGACTGACGGAGAGGACCGGCGTCTTCACGTACCTCGCGCTGCGCACCGCCCAGCTCTCGCGCGGCCGGCCGTTTCGGCTCGTCCTCCTGCTCGCGGGCGTGACCGGCGTCACCTCGGCGTTCCTCGACAACCTGACCTCGATCCTCCTGATCGTCCCGATCACGCTGCTCCTCGCCGATGTCCTGCGCATCTCGCCGATCCCCCTCGTGCTCGTCGAGATCCTGGCCTCGAACATCGGCGGGACGGCGACCCTGATCGGCGACCCGCCGAACATCATGATCGGGACCGCCGTGCCCGAGCTCTCGTTCAACGACTTCATCGTCAACCTCGCGCCGGTCTCCCTCGTCGCACTGCTCGTTGCCACGGGGCTCCTCTACCTCATCTTCCGCAAGCAGCTCGTTGTCTCGGCCGACCGCCTCGACGAGCTCGAGCGCCTCGACCCGGGCCGCGATGTGCGCGAGAGCCGCTACGTGAAGCGCTCGCTCGCGGTGCTCGGCGGAACGATCGTCGGCTTCTTCCTCCACGCTCCGCTCCATCTCGAGCCGGCCGTGGTCGCCATGGCCGGGGCCACGGTGCTCCTCCTCGTCGCCTCCGACGACGTCGAGGAGGCGCTCGAGCGCGTCGAGTGGTCGACGATCTTCTTCTTTCTGGGACTCTTCGTCATGGTCGGCGCCCTCGAGGAACGCGGCGTCATCGAGGCGATCGCCGACCGGTTGGCGGAGGCAACCGGCTCGACCGCCGGCCAGGGAATGGTGATCCTCTGGGGCGCCGCCGCCGGCTCCGCGCTCGTCGACAACATCCCGTTCACCGCCGCGATGATTCCGGTGGTCGAGCAGCTCCAGAGCGGGAACGAGGAGTTCGACGACGGACTCTGGTGGTCGCTCTCGCTGGGCGCCTGCTTCGGCGGGAACGCGACCCTGATCGCCGCCGCCGCGAACGTCGCCGCGGCCGGCGTCCTCGACCGGAGCGGGCATCCGATCTCGTTCGGGCGCTTCCTCGCCGTCGGGCTGCCGGTGACCCTCGTCTCGCTCGCCATCGCTACGGTGTACCTGCTCCTCTTCCAGCTCTGAGACCGGTGCGCACGCTCTCCGACATCGAGCTCGTCCCGGCGTCGGTGCCGCGCACGGCGACGTTCCTGGAGGCGGCCGAGGTGCTCGTCTCCCATCCCGTGACGACGATTGCCGTCCTCGACGACGAGGGCCGGGTCGTGGGGCTCTTCGGGGACGCCGACCTGCTCTCCGGCTTCTTCCCCGGCTACCTGGCGGAGCTACGCCACACCGCATTCGCGAGCGACGACGAGGCGATCCTGGGCGACCGCGCGCAGAAGCTCGCGCCGGAGCCGGTCGAGAAGCACATGCGCGAGCCCGTTGTCCTCGACCGGGCCGCGAGCGCGTTGCACGCCGCGGAGCGCTTCCTCCACTGCGATTTCGGGGCACTGCCCGTCACCCGCGAGCAGCGTTTCGTCGGCATGCTCGGCCGCGCCGAGCTCTGCCGCGCCGTCCTGAAGAAGTGGAGCCGGTAGGCAGCGCGCCGCGCGCCCCGGAGGGGCGCACGGCGCATGGAGGGGAATTTCGGTTTCCTGCTCCCTAGAAGATCAGGATCAGGATGATGATGATCAGGATGATTGCGAGAAGACCTCCGCCGATGTACATACTCTTCCTCCTAGTCGATTCGGCGGCTTAACGGCGCAAGGCCCGAAACGGTTGCGGCCTCCTCCGGTTCCCGCGTCCGTCATGTTCCGGCCCGACGGCGGCCCCACCCGCCGTCGCCCGGGCGCTACTCGTGGAGAAGCCGTCCCTCCATGCCGCCCGCGACGAGGACGACCTCGCCGGTGACGTGGCCGGAGAGCTCGTCCGAGGCGAGCACGACGATCTGGCGGGCCACGTCCTCGGGCTGCGCGACCTTGCGGAGCGCCATCGTCCGCGTGGCGCGCTCGACGCGCGCCGGGTCGTCGAGCGTCGTCCGCGTCATGGGCGAGAGCGTCCACCCCGGGCAGACTGCGTTCACGCGCCCGCGGGGAGCGACGCGCACGATCTCGTTCTTGAGGCTGAGGAGGAGGCCGCGCACGACCGCCGACTTCGCCGCCGCGTAGTCGGCGTGGCCGGCCTCGCCGAAGATGCCGGCCGTCGAGCCCACGAGAACGAGACTGCCCTCGCCGGTCCGCTCGACCTCGCGGAGGAATCCGCGGGCCGTGAGGAAGGTCGCGGTCAGGTTGGCGGCGAGGGTCTCCTGCCAGCGGCCGAGCGTCAGCCGCCAGAGCGGCACGTCCTCCTCGGGCCAGACGCCGGCGACCGCCGCGCACGCGTCGAGGCCGCCGAGCGCGGAGCCGGCCTCCGCGAAGAGCCGGTCCGCCTCCTCCTCACGGCGGAGATCCGCCTGCACGAGAACCGACCCCGGGCAGTCGGCGGCGACCGCCTCGGCGCGCTCCCGTCCGCGGTGGTAGTGGAGCGCGACCCGGCAGCCCTCGCCCGCGAAGGCGCGAGCGCACGCCGCGCCGATGCCCCCCGAGGCGCCGGTCACGAGGACCCGCTTGCCGGAAAGACCCGTCTCCATGATCGTGCCGGGGATGTTCGCAGGTCGCAGCCCCGGTCTCCCGTCCCTCGAGCGCCGCGACGCCCGCGCGGACTGGACGGCCTGGGCCCGTGCGGCCGCGGTGCCGCTGGTCGTCTTCGAGGTGGCGGTCGAGCGCGGGAACTATCCGCCGGGGGACGAGCGCCTCGCCTGGCTGCTGGCGGGGGCCTTCGCCGCCGCCGCGCTGTCCTTGCTGTTCCTGCGCGGGCGCGGCTGGTCTGCCGCGGCCGGACTCGTCCTCGACGTCGTCGTCGCCTCCGCCTTCGTCGCGCTCTACTCCTTCGAGGCCGGGACGACGGCCAGGCACGTGCTCTTGCTGCCGGTCGTCGAGGGCGCCTTCCTCTTCGGCCTGCGCGCCGGTGCGCTCCTGCCGCTTGCCTCGTTGCCGGCCCTCGCGTTCTTCGAGTGGCGGCAGGCGGAGCGCCTCGACCTGCACCCTTTCGACATCGGGCACGTGCTCGGCCCCGCCGGCATCCAGCTCGCCGTCGGGATCGTCATCGGCGCGCTGGTCGCCCGGCTCGAGCGTCGCGGCGTTTGACGGAGACCGCGGCGGGTACCCGCCTGATATGACCTTCCTGATCAGGCTCGCGGTCCTCGCAGCCTCGCTGCTCGTGCTCGCGTCCTGCGGCGGCGACGGCGCCGTCAGCCGGGAGGAGTTCGAGCAGGAGGTGGGCGAGGCGCAGGAGGACGTGCAGGCCGAGCTCGAGGAGCTTCGCGAGTCAGACTCGGCGGCCGAGCTCGAGGAGCGGGCGGCCGACGCGGCCGACGCCATCCGCGAGCGGGCCGACGAGCTCGCCGACGTCGAGGCGCCCGAGGAGGCGCAGGACGCGCAGGAGCAGCTCGTCGCGCGCTACCGGGAGCTCGCCGACGGGCTCGAGCAGGAACTCGAAGGGCTCGACGAGGAAGACGTCGACGGCCTCCTCGATCAGCTCGAGCAGCTCGAGAGGGAGGACGTCGAGCGGCTCCTCGACGAGCTGCGGGACTCCGGCTAGGACTCTCCGGGCCGTCAGCTCCCGGCCGGTGCCGTCCGCCGACGCAGGCGGGGCAGGCGGCCGGGCCAGGCGCTCGACCGGCCCGCCACGGCCAGCATCGCGGGCACGAGCCACGTCCGCACCAGGAAGGCCTCGATGAGGACGCCGACGAGCATCGCGAAGGCAAACTCCCGGAAGGCGCCGAGCGGGACGAGGGCCAGGAGCCCGAAGCTGAGGGCGAGCGCCAGGCCCGCGACGTTGATCGCGCGCGCCGCGTCCGGGACGGCGGCGGCGATCGCATCTCCGAAGGGCCGCCTCTTCGTCTCCTGCCAGATGCGGCCGACCAGGAAGACGTTGTAGTCGGAGCCGAGCGAGACGAGGAGCACGGCGGCCATGAACGGCACGTAGTACGTGAGCTGCTCGTGGCCGAGCGCGTCCTGGAAGACGAGCGCCGTGAGGCCGAGGGCCGCACCCAGGGCCAGCACGCTCGTCGCGAGGAGGTAGAGGGGCGCGAGGAGCGAGCGGAGGAAGAGGGCGAGGAGGACGACGTTCACGGCGAGCGCCGCGAGGGCGATCCGCCCCAGGTCCTCGAGGACGACGGCGATCGTCTCGTCGGCGAGGGCAGTGTTCCCCGCGAAGGCCACCGTGGTCGGCGCGAGGCCCGCGCGCTCGAGCAGCCGCGGAGCCCGATCTCGCAGCGCCGCGAGATCCGAGCGCGCCTCCGGTCCGAGCGGGTCGCTGTCGAGGAAGACGACAAAGCGCGCAGCGGCGCCCGTTGCGGAGACGGCGACGCCGCGCGGCACCGAGGCCGGCAGCGTCGCCGGCCCGATCACGCCGGCGACGCCCGGCTGCCGCTCGAGCAGGCGCTGGAAGGCGCCGAGCTCGCGCCCGAGCCCGTCGATGCCGGCCTGCTCGACGAGGAGGAGCGTCGGCGAGAGGACGCCGGGCGCGAAGCCCTCCGTCGCCGCCTCGGCGGCCTCCGCCGGCTCGGAGCCCGCCGGGAGGCTCGAGATCGCGTCGACGCCGAGCTCGAGGTCCCTCACCGGACGCGCCGCGAGCAGGAGCGCGGCGCCGACGAAGAGCACGACGAGCGCGGAGAGTAGGCGGGATCTCGTGAGCCGGGCGACGAGCGGCTTGCGCTCCCCGGCCCGGTCCCCCGCAGGATCGGGCACGGGCCGCCGCGGCCAGAACGCGGCGCCGCCGAAGACCGCCAGGGCGGCGGGGACGAACGTCACCGAGACGGCGAGGCCGACCAGCACCGTGAAGGCGAGACCGGGCCCGAAGACCCGGAAGAACTCGAGCTGGGCCGCGAGCAGCGACGCGGTCCCGGCGGCGACGATCAGGCCTGCCGTCAGGACGATCGGCGTCACCTGCCCGCTCGCGCGTAAAGCCGCGTCCAGGCGCCCGTCGCCCCGGACGAGCCTGTCCTGCACGCCGGAGAGGTAGAAGATCGAGTAGTCGGTGACGATCCCGAGCAGGAGCACGAGCACGATCGGCTCGAGCTCGCTGGCGACGGCGATCCCGAGCCGGCGGCCGACTGCGGCGAGGATCCCCATCGACACGACGAACGAGATCCCGACCGCGACGAGGGTGAGCAGCGGCGCGGCGAGGGCGCGGAACGTGAGCCCGATGATGAGCAGGATCAGCAGCACCGTCGCGGCCTCGACGAGCGGGATCGCGTCGCGGATCAGCCGGCCCTGCTCGACGCGCGCGGGGACGACGCCGGTGACGCCGACGAGGCCGTCCTCGGGCTGCCAGCCCCTGGCGGGCCGGTCGGCGAACCAGTGCGCCAGCCGGTCCCGAGCCTGGAGGCCGAGCCCGGGCTCGAAGTAGAGGTAGGTGACGGCCGTCGTGCCCGCCTCCCGGGATCCGGGGACGACGCCGCGCGTGTTCGCGAGCGGGATCGCGAACGGCACCGAGAGGAGGTCGGGGTACTCCCGCCGGGCGACGGCGACCGCCCGCTGCGCGACGCGCGCCTGGGCGGCCGGCGGGAGGCCGTCGGGGTTGCGCTGGACGACCATCGTGTTCGAGAGGACGGGGAACCGGAACAGCTCCGCGGAACGCAGCTGCGCGCGGTAGGCGGGCGCATCGTCCGGGACGAGACTGCCGAGGGCGTCGCCACGCGCCTCCTCCAGGCGCGGCAGCCAGAGGAGCGACGCCACGGCGGCTGCGATCCAGCCGAGGACGACCAGGAAGCGGAGCCGGACGACGGCGCGCGCGAGGCGTGAGGAGCCATGAGGCTCCGCGCGGCGGCTCACCGGCCGGCTTCGACCCGGCCGTTCGGCCGGCGGATGCCGAGCCGCTGCAGCTCGGCGTCGCTGAGGCGACGGCGCTCTCCGGCGCCCAGCTCCCCCCAGGGATCCGACGCCGCCCGGCTCAGGCGGTCGTACGGGAGCGCCAGGACCGCCCGGCGCGCGAGGTACTCCTCGAGCCCGGGCTCGTCGGGCGCGGCGTGCAGCGCGCGCCGCACCGATCGCACCTCCCTGATCCAGGCGATGCGCATGGGAAGGTAGAGGGCGATGAGAGGCAACGAGGGCGCCAGCGCGATCGAGATGCCGAGCAGGATGCTGAGCGACTCGACGCTCTCGCGGCTAGAGCGGCCGCTCTCACGGGCGCTCCGACCCGCCCGCTCGGTGCGCTCGGCGACGTCGCCGACGTCCTCCCCGACGAACGGCACGCCCTCGAGCGAGCCGAGCGCGCCGCCGGCCTCCTGGAGCGCGTAGCCCGCCGCGGTAACCGTGCGGCTCAGGTCGGTGAGGCCTCGCACCTCCCGGGCGACGAGCAGCCCGACGATCACCCACGCGACTGCCCAGAGGAGCACGGCGAGGTCGAGAAGACGGCGTGCAGCGGGTCGCGGCGTCCGCGGAAGGACGAAGCCCACGCCCATCGCGTACCCGCCTCACCGGCGGGCCACACGCGGGGGCGGGCCTAGAAAGCGGCCCCCGCGGCGGCTCAGCCCACGGGAATCGGGCAGACGACCGCGGGCGGAGCCGTCGCGAGGGCGCCGGGTTCTACCGGCGCCACTCGGAACCGTGCAGCCGCTCGTCCAGGCGCGAGTCGACGCCGAACACGAGCGCGAGCGGTCCCACCAGGAGGAGGAAGGTCAGCAGAACGAATTCCATGCCTTCATTGTCGGCTCGCTGTTCCATAAGCACAAATCCGGTTATGATTGGAGTCGATCATGCGAACTGATGGATGGTTGGGCGTCGAACTGCGGCATCTCGCGGCCCTGCAGGCCGTGGCCGAGGAGGCGTCGTTCGGCAGGGCGGCCGAGCGTCTCGGCTACACGCAATCGGCTGTCAGCCAGCAGATCCAGGCGCTCGAACGGATCGTCGGCCAGCGGCTCGTGGAGCGGCCCGGCGGGCCGCGGCGGGTGTCGCTGACCGAGGCCGGGGAGCTCCTCCTCCGCCACGCAGCAGGGATCGTCGCGCACCTGCAGGCGGCCCAGGCGGACATGGCCGCGTTCGCCGAAGGATCGGCCGGGACGCTGCGCGTCGGCACGTACCAGAGCGTCGGGGCCCGCGTGCTCCCGCAGCTTCTGCGAGCGTTCTCGGACGCGTGGCCGAACGTCGCCGTCCACCTCACCGAATCGGCGGACGACGGCGGCCTGCTCGACCTCGTGGAGCGCGGCGAGCTCGACTTCAGCTTCGTGATGCTCCCGGTCGAGGAGGGACCGTTCGAGACGGTCGAGCTCATGCGCGACCCGCACGTCCTCGTCGTGCCTTCCGACTCGCCCTTCGCACGCCGGGCAAAGCCGCCCTCGCTGCGCGAGGTGGCGGGCATGCCGCTGATCGGCAACCGCCAGTGCCGGAGCATCCACGGCGTCGAGACGCGCTTCCGCGACGCCGGCCTCGAGCCCCGCATCGTCTTCCGCTCAGACGACAACGGCACCATCCAGGGGCTCGTCGCCGCCGGCGTCGGCGCGGCGCTCGTCCCGCTCCTCACCGTGGACACGAGCCACGAGGACACCGTCGTGCTCGGGCTCGCCGACGTCCCGCCCCGGCTCATCGGGATCGCCTGGCACGGCGACCGCTACCGCTCGCCGGCCGCCCGCGCCTTCGTCGAGCTCGCCCGCGAGGTCTGCGCCCGCGTCGAGGCCGAGCAGGCGGGCGGCACCGCCGCCGCAGCCGCCTGACCCTCCGCCGCGCGCGGGAGCCCTGCGCGCGCCGGGCAGCCTCGTGTTCCCCGCGCACGAGCGCCCGGGACACGTCTTCCGCCCGCCGCGAGCGCCCGGCCGCCGGTTTTCGGGCCGGTCGGACTTTGTGCTCGTGAAACACAAGCGCGCCCGGGCGAGCGAGGTTTGGCCGCCCCGGCCGCCGCGCATCACTTACGGACCATGGCGATCTCGGTCGGACGGCCCCGCATCGACCTCTCCGAGGAACGGCTACCCCTCTACGGCGCCCGGGTGACCGCCTTCGCCGGCTACGTCGCGGCGGTCTCCGTCGCGGTGGCGCTCGTGGGGCAGGCGCTGGGCGGCGGCTCGGAGACGGCGCCGGTTCAGCTCGACCTGCCCGAGGCCCGCGTCATCGAGGCGCGCGCCGGCGACTCCCTCGCGGCGCTCGCCGCGCGGGAGGGCGTCAGCGTCGCCCGCCTCCTGGCGCTCAACCCGGACGCCGGCTTCCTCGACGTGGAGCCGGGTCAGTCCCTCCGGGTCCGCTAGGGCCTCCGCAAGGACTCGGCGATCGCGACCGCCCGCGCCCGGTCGATCTCGCCCTCGATCCGGACGAGGAGCGGACCGTGCTCGACGAGCAGCGTGTTCCCCGCCAGCCGTCCCGGCTCCTCGACGAAGGTTCCGCCACGGGTCCTGAAGAAGACGAAGTGCGGGCCGCCCTCGAGCCAGAGCGCGGGGCTGCCCAGGATCGTGAGCGGTTCGACCGCCGTCCCCGCGTCGGCCAGCTTGTCGATGTAGCCCGGATCGAGGTCGCCCCGGAACTCGGTGACGAGCAGGCCGACGCCCGTGTGCTCGGAGCGGGGGATGCCCGGCCCCGGCTCGTAGACGAGTGAGATCTTGCCGCCGGTCGGCACCGGAGAGTAGAAGGCACGGTCGGGAGCGCCGAGCGCCTCCGGGACGACGAAGGGCGCCCACT